>NZ_JBSFDP010000012.1:73567-171982 GCF_053593975.1 Streptomyces sp. NPDC002004 | reverse complement strand
CCGGCTCGGGTGGATCTGCTTCGGGAGGCTCGACAGGAGGCGACAGCGGCGGTACCGACGGAGGCGCGGCCTCCGGTGGCACATCCGGCGGCGACGACGGCGGATCGAGCGGTGGTTCGGCCTCGGGTGGATCCGGTGGATCCGGTGGCTCAGGTGGCTCCAGCTCCGGCGGTTCAAGCTCGGGTGGTTCAGGATCTGGTGGTTCGAGTGGTGGCGACTCGGGCGGAAGCAATGGCGGGGACGGCGGCGGCGGTACCGACGGTGGTTCCGGCTCAGGTGGTTCCGGCTCGGGTGGATCTGCTTCGGGAGGCTCGACAGGAGGCGACAGCGGCGGTACCGACGGAGGCGCGGCCTCCGGTGGCACATCCGGCGGCGACAACGGCGGATCGAGCGGCGGCGCTTCGGGTGGATCCGGTGGTTCGAGCGGTGGCAGCAGCGGCGGCGGTTCTCACTCTGGTGGATCCGGCGGATCGGATGGCGGATCGGATGGCGGGTCGAGCGGTGGCTCATCCGGCGGTACGTCCGGTGGTTCGTCGGGCGGAGACAGTGGCGGCTCTTCCGGTGGTTCCGGTGGATCAGGTGGATCCGGTGGTTCGAGCGGTGGTAGCAGCGGCGGCGGCTCAAACTCCGGTGGTTCCGGTGGATCCGGCGGATCGAGTGGCGGATCGTCCGGCGGCACGTCCGGTGGTTCGTCGGGCGGAGGCAGCGGCGGTTCATCCGGTGGATCGGGCGGGTCCGGTGGTTCGAGCGGTGGCAGCAGTGGCGGGACCGGCGGCGTTACCGACGGAGGTCTGATCGGTGGTACGGGTTCCGGTGGTCTGACCGGTGGCAGCAGTGGCGGGACCGGCGGCGTTACCGACGGGGGTCTGATCGGTGGTACGGGTTCCGGTGGATCGAGCGGCGGCAGCAGTAGTGGTGGTTCATCGGGCGGATCGTCCGAGGGCTCGAGCTCTGGTGGCCGGCCCACCGCGCAGCCGGCACAGCCTGGCAACCCCGAGCCCCAGAATCCCGAGGACCCTGAGGGTCCCAAGGGTCCCGAGCAGCCCGAGACGGTGAAGGACTGTAACGCCAACGGCCTCAATGCCGGTGCCTTCGGCTCCGACGGCCGGGTGATCCTCGCGGTCGGCCCGGGCGATGGGGCTGGTGGCGCGGGCCTGGAGAACTCGGAGTCCGGTCTTGGCGCCCTTGCCGACGCCGCCATGGCCGCGAGCAGTGCCGTGATCTCCGGCTACGACACCTACCAGCAGGCCGAGAATGCCGTCGCCTGCTCGGTTGCCGGACCGCAGGACAACAACGACCACGACAACGACCAGAACAACAACGACCACGACGACGACGCCAACAGGAGCGACGGGCCGGAACCCAATCCCCATCCCGAGGTGGCGCTCGACCCGGACGTCGACGTGGAAGCGATTCAGGAGAGCATCGACGGCCAGGGCCATGTGACCTGGCGTGAGTCTCATGAACAGCTCTACCGCAATGACACCCGCCCGCCGAGCGTCATCTTCAACCAAGGCTTCGCGCCGCAGGATCCGTACAACCCGGACCTGGACAGCTACGTGAACAAGAGTGAGCATTCCGCCTTCGTCGGCACCACCAACAATGAAGCGTTCGCCAGCAAGTGGGGTGCCAAGTACGTCTACGACATCGATGCGCCTGGTGGCATCGACATCAATCAGACGTTCGGCCCCGACAGTCCCTTCTCCCACGAGGACGAAATCGCCTTCCCCGGCGGGGTCCGTCCCGAATACATCAAGGGCGTCTGGGAGGTGAAGCCGGACGGATCCCTCGGAAAGTACACCGCCAACAAGAACTTCAAGAGGTAGCCGGGGAAGGCGAGCGATCGGATGGGGCTCCGGCGTTGGCGCTGCGGGCTGCGTGGGTCGCTCTGATGCCTCGTCAGTCGGTGGCGGCAGACCGGGCCATGGGGTTCACCGAGCCGCCCGGTCATGCCGTCCCACGTCGGCGCAACATGGCGTCACGCGCCATGTTGCGCCGGCGGCAGCGGGAGTCCATTTCCGCGTGGGTCGGCGAGTGGGGCGGGAGATGACGGGGCCCTCGACCCGGTGGTGTGCCGGGCGAGGGCATCGTGCGTCCTGGACGACGAGACCTCTACGGCGCCGGGGGCGACCCGGCCGCCGGGGGTGGCGGGCGCGCCAGGCGCCGTGCAGGCGCAGTGCCTTGCGAGCGATGCCGTATGCCATACCTGTCCTGCACCGGTGTGATGCCCCGGACCTCGGACGGCACGGCTCAGTCCGCGGCCGCCCGCTCCCCGGCCGGGCGCCTGCGCCACGCCCGCTCGGTGATCGACGGCGGCTGCCAGACACCGTCGGCCTGATAGAGATCGGTGCCAGGTGCCACGATCTCGTCGATACGGTCGAGCACCGCGTCGTCGAGCAGCAGGTCGGCGCCCTTGAGCAGTGAGGCGAGCTGCTCCATGGTGCGCGGACCGACGATCACCGACGTGACGGCCGGATGCACCAGCGGGAAGGCGACGGCCAGTTCCGGCAGGGTGCAGCCCACCTCCTCGGCGAGAGCGACCAGTTGCTCGACGGCCGCGAGCTTCGCGGCGTTGCCCGGGACTGCGGGGTCGAAACGGTGCGGAGTGAGCTTGGCGCGGCCGGTGGTGAGGTCGACGGGCCGGCCCTCGCGATAGGCGCCGGACAGAAACCCCGAGGCGAGCGGTGCCCAGGTCAGCACTCCCATGCCCAGGCGCTGCGCGGTGGGCAGCACGGACCGTTCTATGCCGCGCGCGAGAACCGAGTACGGCGGCTGCTCCGTGCGCAGTCGCATCAGTCCGCGCCGCTCCGCCACATGGTGGGCCTCGACGAGGTCCTCGGCGGGGAACGTGGAGCAGCCGAACGTCCGGATCTTGCCTGCCCTCACCAGGTCGCTGAGGACGGAAAGGGTCTCCTCGATGTCGGTGGTGTGGTCGGGACGGTGCACCTGGTAGAGGTCGATCCGGTCCGTGTCCAGGCGCCGCAGGCTGTCCTCGACGGCTTTGAGGATCCAACGGCGCGAGTTGCCGCTGCGGTTGCGACCCTCTCCCAGCGGAAAGTGCACCTTCGTGGCGAGTACGACGTCGTCGCGTCTGCCCTTGAGGGCCTTGCCGACGATCTCCTCGCATTCACCGGCCGAGTACATGTCGGCGGTGTCCACGAAGTTGATGCCGGCGTCGAGCGCGGCGTGGATGATGCGTGCGCTGTCCTCGTGGTCGGAATTGCCGACGGCACCGAACATCATCGTCCCGAGGCAGTGGGTGCTGACCTCGATGCCGGTCTTGCCGAGGACTCGGTAGCGCATGAGGGTGCTCCTCGCAGGTGGTGGGGGCGGGTTGGGAGCGTCAGCCTAGGACTTGGAGTGCACGCGAGGGCAAGGGCATGGGGGGCTCCGTCGAGCCGCGTTGTCCGTTGCGCCGAGGCGGTCACTGCCCCCTCGCGATCAGCACCTGCCGCTTGCGGCGGAATTCCGTCCACGGGCCGAGCGGCACCGCCACGGCCGCGCCCACCGCGGGGTCGGTGGCCTGTCCGGTGCGAGCCGTCCGGGGGCATCGTCTTGCTTGGGTGAGCAAGCCCTCGCTATCGTCTTGCTCATGCAAGCAAGAAATGGCACGGGCAAGCAAGCACCAGGGCGCAGGACCAGGCCCTCGTTCACCGAGACGGGGCGCCGCGCCCAGATCGCCGCCGCGGCGATCGACGTCATCGCCGAGGTCGGATACCACCGGGCCTCGTTCGCGAAGATCGCCGAGCGTGCCGGGCTGAGCAGCACCGGGATGATCTCCTACCACTTCGACGGGCGGGACGACCTGATGCGCGAGGTCGTCTCCGAGGTGATGCGGCTGGCAGACGGCTACATCCGCCCCCGCATCGAGGCGCACGAGAGCTACGCGGCCCGCCTGCGTGCCTCCATCGAGGGCAACCTCGACCTGCTCGCCGAGTACCCGAACCATCTCGCGGCGATCGTCGAGATCCTCGCCAACCTCCGCAGCGGCGAGCCCGGCATGGTCGCCTTCCTCGAGACGACAGAGGCGAGCCTCGCCGTCCAGGTGGAACAGATCCGCAAGGGGCAGCGTGCAGGGGAGTTCTGTGACTTCGACCCCTGGGTGATGATGCGGGCGGTCCGCGCCGCCATCGACGACGTGGTGCGCCGCGCCACCCACGAACCCGAACTCGATGTGCGGGCCGCCGGCCGGGAGCTGGCGGACTTGTTCGACCGCGCCACCAGGAACACGTCATGACCGCAGCGGACACGGGGGAACACACCATGGCAATGCATCCGGCACCACAGACCGGCACGGACCGGGCCGCCGCGACGCCGGCCCGTCGCCGCACCGCCGCGCTGCGGCGACGGCTCGCCGCGCAGCTGCTCTTCGAGCTCGCCCTCCCGCTCGGCTCCTACTACGGGCTGCGCGCGGCCGGCGCCGGCCAATGGCTCTCGATGATCGCCGGCGGCTTGTTACTGCTGCCGTGGCTCGGCTACGGGATCGTGCGGCACCGGCGCGTGGAGGCGATGGCAGTCTTCACGCTGAGCCTGGTGGTGATCGGAACACTGCTGTCCCTGATCACTGCAAGCCCACGCGTGCTGATGATCAGGGACAGCTGGCTGACCGCCACGATCGGGCTCTGGGTCCTCGGCACGCTGCTCACCCGGCGGCCGTTCATCATGACGACCTCACGCGGCATCGTCATCGCCAAGGTCGGCGAGGACGGACTCGCCGCCTGGGAGGCACGGTGGGACACGGAGCCGATGTTCCGTCACCACCTGCGACTGCTCACGGGTGTGTGGGGCGCGGTCTTCCTCCTCGATGCGGTGCTGCGCATCGCGCTCGCGTACACGATCCCGGTGGACACCTTCCCGCTCACCAGCACCGTGCTCTGGCTGAGCCTGCTCGGCGGGCTGATCGCGTTCCACAACTGGTACCTCACCCGGCACGGCCTGAAGCTCTAGGGAGAACGATGGACGCCGGGGTCGAGGTACTGATCACGGGAGCGGGTCCTACCGGCCTGCTGCTCGCCAACGAGCTGGGCCTGGCAGGGGTACGGGCGGTCGTCGCGGAGCGGCTGCCCCACCGGACCGGCCAGTCCAAAGCGCTCAACCTGCAGCCGCGCACCGCCGAGATTCTGCACTGTAGAGGCTGGCTGGAGCCGGTCCTGCACCGGTCGCTGGCACTCCTTCCCTCCGGCCACTTCGCCGGGCTGCCACTCGACTACGGTGCACTGGACACCGCGTTCCCGCACCAGGTCGGCATCCCACAGGCCCGCGTCGAGGAGTTCCTGGAGGACCATCTCGCCGAATACGGTGTCCAGGTGCTCCGGGGCCGGGAGTTGGTGTCGTTCCGGCAGGACATGGACGGGGTCACCACCACCCTCCGCGCACCGGACGGCGCCGAGCGCACCGTGCGGTCCGGGTACCTGGTGGGCGCCGATGGTGGGCGCAGCACCGTACGCCGCGTCCTGGGCGTGCCCTTCCCGGGGCGGGACGGCCGCGTCAACATGGCCGTCGCCGACATCGAACTCGCTCTCGCGGAGGCCGAACCCGACGTCCTCGGCGAGCCATGGCGCCTCCCCGACCTCAGCCCTGACCCCGCGGGCTTCGCTTTCCTGCTTCCGCTCGGCGAGGGAGTGCACCGGCTGATCTTCGCCGGCCCCGAGCAGCAGGGCGTGAGCCGTGAGGCTCCGGTCACCGAGGACGAGGTGCGTGCGGCACTGTCCCGCTGTCCAGGCCCGCCGCACGAACTGCGTGCCGTCCGCTGGGCGTCCCGCTTCACCGACGCCTCCCGGCAGGTTGAGCGGTACGCCGAAGGCCGAGTGCTGCTGGCCGGTGACGCCGCCCACATCCACGCCCCCGCAGGCGGGCAGGGCCTCAACCTCGGCATGCAGGACGCGTTCAACCTGGGCTGGAAACTGGCCGCCGTGGCCCAAGGGCGAGCCCCGTACGGGTTGCTGGACACCTATCACGCCGAGCGGCACCCGGTCGGCGCCCGGGTACTGGCCAACACCCGTGCGCAGATGGTGCTGACGCTCCCCGACCCGGATGCCGTGGTGGTGCGCGAGTTGCTCGCCGACCTGCTCGCCATACCGGAGTCCAACCGCCGGGTCGCCGCCATGATCGCCGGGACGGACATCTGCTACCCGATGCCCGGGGCGCCGGACCACCCGCTGCTGGGGGTGCGGGCGCCCGACGTCCCCCTGCCGTCCGGCCGCGGAGCCCTGCTGGCCGGCGCCACGTCGGCAGCCGCTGCCGCGGTGGGCGGATGGGCGGACCGGGTCGACCGTCGTGACGGCAGGTCCGCGGCCGACGGCAGCGAGGCGTTGCTGGTCCGCCCGGACGGGCATGTCTGCTGGGCCGGCCCGGAGGACGACGCAGCCGGTCTGCGCGCCGCTCTCGTCCGTTGGTTCGGTGCGCGGAGCCAAAAAGCGTGCGCGTGACGCCGGATCGGATCACTACTTGGGCATAGGGCCCAGTTGCCGTTCTCCATACACATGGCCTCCAGGAGCGGCACAGGCTCGATGAGCCTCGCCGCTCTCGCGCTTCGTAGCCGTGGATCAGGAGCCATGGCGCGTCAGCCACCGGTGCAGCGCCGGCCGGCGGAACGGGTGAGGCCGCCGGCTGTTTAAGGTGGCGGCCGCTGCCCCAACCCAACGCCCGAGGGGCCGGGTGGCGGCTCCTGCGCTGCAGGCCTGCACAGGTGTGTCACGCGTCGCAGTGTTTGATGACCACGGGCGTGGTAGCGACGCTCCCGGTGGTCCGTGTCGTTCCGCCCTGGGTCACATCGGCCTTGTAGCGGATCCGGTAGGTTCCCGGGACGCACTCGGCAGAGACCTCGTAACTTTCCCCCTTCCTGCGCGAGACGGCCGTCGGGTCGTCGACACGGATGGAGGGCGTTACTTCGTACTCGCTGGGCGGCAGAGTCGCCCATTTGCCGTGCGTCCTGTGCTGCAGGGACGCCTGCAGAAGGTACCTGTCCGGACGGGAAGCGCATCGCGCCCGGACCGTGCCACTGAGCACCCACTCGAGATCGCCGCCATCACGCACGGTCACCGCGCTGCCGTCTGTCGCAACGGAGCAGCCGGCCACAACGGTGTTGCGTTCACCGGATGCCGGCGTGGCCGCTGGCGTGCCGGCCGCACAAGCAGTGCCTGCGACACCCAGCAAAGCGGTCAGTGTCCCGAGGACACCTGCGTGGTTGATCAAGTCTTCTCCTCTGACACCGGCGGTACCGGATCGGCAGGATCACCCTCAGGGCATCGGCCCCGGTCTGCGCACCGTTGGGTGACCGGGCGCTCCTGGCGCGCACCGCCGGACTCAACGCGGCACATGGTTCTCATGCACGGGGAGCCGTCCCGTGGTGACCCCATTGCCATCAGGTCACGGGTTCCCACACACGAAGAGTGCCGTCGGGATACGCCGGTTCCAGAATCCGCGATGGAGGAAAGTCGAGCATGGCCAGGCACGCCCAGACGGTCACCTGACTCACAGGTCGGCCGTATGTGAGCTCGGCAGCCGTGACTGATGCGTGCTCCTGATCGGTGGCGCGTCCTTCGTGTCGTAGGCCTCCCGGACCCCAACGACCTCGCCGTGCCCTTGGCAGCTGTCGTGTTTCAGTAAACAGTTGGCCAGAGCGAAGGCATCCTCGGTTTTGGGGTGGGTCTTGCCCAGCCGGGTGTTCAGGATCAGCGCGCCCCTGCGCGCGAGGTTCGCTGCGGTCGGGTCGTTCAACGCGTGCACGGCTCGGGCCTTGAGCAGCAGGGCGTACCCGATGTACAGGTGGTCCGGCGCGTAACTGGCCTCGCGGATCCGTAGCGCCCGAGAGATCAGCGGCACGGCCACGGCGTGGTCCTCCAGGTCGAGGTGGACACTCGCCAGTGCTATCAAGTCGAAGCTCACGTACGGGTCGTCCGGCCCGTACGCTGCCTCGTCGATCCGCAGCGCCCGCTCGGCCAATGGCACCGCCGCCTCGTGATCACCGAGAAGGTGTCGGATTCGTGCCAGGGTGGCCAAGTCCGTCGCGATGGCGGGACTATCCGCCGGGAGACAGGACTCGTGCAGGCTCAGAGCACGTTCCGCCATCGGAAGCGCTCGCTCCGGCGCGCCGCGGTCCCGGTGGATCTGCGCCAAGGTAATCAGGTCGAAGCCGATTTCCGCATCCCTCTGTTCGAGCGATTCGTCGATCGCGAAGGCACGCTCACACAGGGGCAGTGCCACCGGGTGGTCCCCGACCGAAAGGAGGAACGCCGACGCCAGCCTCAGCAGCACCGCCGTCTCCGCAGCGCACTCGGTCGGCGGCTCGTCCTTGGTCACCACAAGCGCGTGCGGGAGCAGTTCTTGCCATCGCGATCGCGCATCAGGGTCACCGTGGATGTCGTGTGGCACGGCCGCGAGCAGCGCACGGCACAGTCGCACCCGAGCGTCGGTGCGCACGTCGTCCGGCATCGCGGCGCGGATGGCGGCCTGCACCAGCCGGTGCAGCACAAGTGAGGAGGCTCCGCGCCTCGCGAGCCCAAGGCCGGCCAGAGCACCGACCGTCGTGTCCCACGCCACCGGGTCGGCCGCGGCTGCAATGAGTGTTTCCGTGCTGCCGCTGAACAGGTCCAGCGGGATCGGCTCCGGCGCCAGCAGGGCACACAGCTCCAGCAGCCGTATCGCTTGCGGCTGCTCGATCTCCAGCCTTCGCACGCTGAGCTGCCACAGTGTTGCGACCACTACCGTCGGCCGGTCCGCCAGCTCGCCCAGCGCGATCATGTCCTCCAGCCGGGACGTCAGCAGAGCCAGGTACTCCTCAGGCGCAGTCTGGTTGTAGTCCATGTACCCGGCCGCCTGCTCCAGCGCCAGCGGCAGGTCCCCCAGGTGCTCGGCGATCCGGTCCGCCACCACTGTGGTCATGCCGCACACCCGCCGGGCCAGCAGCTCCACCGCCTCGCGCCTGGTGAACACGTCCAGGTCGATGACGCCGGCTCTGCTCGACCAGCCGCGCAACCTGGTCGTGACGATGACGTGACCGTTGCTCCCCAGGTCACCCGACGGCAGGGCGTCCACGAGCGTGCCAGGTCTCTCCCCGTTGTCGAAGATGATCAGCCAGGGCCTGTGGTCCAGTAATTTGCCGTACACCTGTGGGACGACCTGCTCGGAGCTCACCTCCGCCAGTCCCAGCTCTCTGGCCAGCGATGCGAACTGCGACGCCACCAGATCGGGATCCTCGGCGTCCACGAACGCCACGAACCGGTATTTCGACCGGTAGAGGTAGGCGTACTCAACCGCAAGCTGCGTCTTGCCAACACCACCCAGCCCGTGCACGACCTGCATCGCGCCATCGTTGCCCGAGGTGAGGCGCTGGCGTAACTCCCGCAATGTGGCGTCGCGGCCGGTGAAGTTGGTGTTGCGCGGCGGCAGCCGATAGGTCGCCGGACGGGGTCGCGAGCCCGGAAAACGCGCCGCCGGTGCGCGGACCTCCCCGACAGCGGTCTCGAACAGGTCAGTGAGCGTGGCATGGTCACCCCGCAATCGCGCCAGTTCTTCCTCGGAGGAGAGGTCGATCCGACCGGCGTGCGCGGCGCGGACGCATGCGGTCACGTAGGCCGCGACCCGCTCCCACGGGGGCGGCTTTGTGAACTTGCCCGCCAGCAGGTCCGACAGCGACGACCGAGTGAGGACTTTGTTCTCGTCGTAGGCCAGCAGCTGCGCCTGGGTGGGTGACCCCGAGGACGTGCGCAACCGCTGCAACCGGTTGACAAACCAGCTTTGTGGCGAGTTCGGTCCCCTCATATTCGCCGCTTTCCCCCGTCTCGCTCTCCGGAATCGTCCGGACTTCGGAGTCCAAAAATGTAGCTCATCCAGCGGGGGAGCCCAGCGGATCCGGGCTCCTCCGAGACCGCCGCACCCGAGCGGCGCCACCCCTCAACGTAGACGGCGGCACAGGTGCCGCAGCACATCCCGACCGTCGAAGGAGTACAGCTCACGTCTTGTCGCTCAATCTCGGACTACGACACCAACGGGACAACGGCGAACAAGAACCCGGCAAGGCTTCCCACGCGTCTCGGTCGCCGCTGCAGGCAGTGACGAACGCGAGCGTCGTCCTGACCAATCCCAACAAGCCGGTCGCCGGAGGCATCCGTGCAACGACGAAAACCGATGCCCAAGCCCTGGAACCACCATCTCGGGCCGGCCAAGGACATCATCCGTCTGCGGTTCGTCGGCTTCGGCTGTCAGTTCCGGGCAACACCTTCTCATCACACATCAGGGAACCGGAATGACCGGGCGGTGCCACAGGCGGCGCGCCAATAATCTGAACTCGAGGGGATCAATCATGGAACTCAAGAGAAACCTCATTCGACTCGCCGGTGCGGGCGCGGCGATCGCATGCGGCTCGACGCTGCTGCTCGGCGGCGCAACCTCGGCGCAGGCGGCGCCGGTGAACTACCAGGTGATCAACGGCAACAGCAGCAACTCCTGTCTCCAGGTGAACATCTCGGGAGGCAAGGGAAACCTCGTCCTCGGCACCTGTGACCGCAGCGCGAAGCAGGTGTGGCAGATCAGCGGCGGCATCTTCAGGAACCCGGCATCAGGCCACTGCCTCGACGGAAACGGCGCGGATGTCTACACATTCCCGTGCAACGGTGGCGAGTTTCAGAAGTGGACGACCACGTCCGGCAGTGCGAAGTCCATCAGGCACACCCAGAGCGGCAAGTACTTGGACGCGAACGGAAGGGTTGGGGCCCAGGTCGTGTTCCAGTCCACCATCGGGGCGGCGTCCCGATGGGTGATCGACCCGGTGTGATGAATCGGCTGACCCCGTGAGTGCGGCGGGCCGTCCCCTCTGGCGGCCCGCCGTCCCGGAAGACACCGGTGTCCTTGCCGCTTGTCGGTAACCACGTGTGCCAGGTACAACCCCAGGGCTTCGGCGTAGTCGCTTGACGTCAGGATCGTGATGGTCGGTCAGTTCGGCTGGTTCAGGGAACGTGACAGGCCCGGGCTCCCAAGATCACGGAGTTCTCGACGCCCCGTGATCCGAGTGGAAGGCCGTGCCTGCCGACGCGTCATCGCCGATCCCGCCTGCCCCTGACCAATTCCGCCGGCATCCGGCGGCCGTGCTCGAGGACATCCCGGGCCTGCTGGAGCGGTTGGGCGAGTTGCCCGACCCACGAGATCCCCCCGCGGTGTGCGACACGCTCCGGTCGTCGTACTCGTGCTGAGCGCGTGCGCGGTTCTGGCCGGAGTAACCTCCCTGCTGGCAGTCGGCGAGTGGATTGTTGACGCCCCGTCCTCTGTCCTGGAACGCCTTGGCGTGCGGCCCGATCCGCTCTGGTCGTGACCAGCGACGCCCCTGCACACCCAGCGCGAGCACGCCGATTACCTGCCCGGCCGGGACGCGCACTACATCGTGATCGTCAAAAGGTCGAGGCCGTGCACCATGCCAGGGATGTGACGTTCGCAGAGGACACTTCCCAGCTGCGAACCGGTACGGCGCCTCCCGCCATGGCCACCTGGCGCGATCTCGCCATCGGCGCCCTCCGCCTGGCCGGGGACACGAACCTCGCCTCCCTACTGCGGCACAACGCCCGTGACGCGGCCGCCCTGCACCGGTTGATCGGTCGGTTTCGGAGCATCGACACCCACGCCCCCGATTACGACGGATCGCCGGCAGCCGTCCACCGCATCCCTCGCCGAGGATCACGCGAGCCGTGGCCGCACTCGCACATGACGGATTTCCTCGCTCTCTCCTGCGGCGGAGCGTGCTAAGTACATTCAACGAGCTTGCTATACACGGGGGTTCCTCATGGTGTTTGTACGCGATCTGGTGCGCGACGTGGTGGCGGAGCACGCGGCGCACGAGCTGCCGCTCGTCGACAGCTTGCGGAAGTTCGACGACGACCGGGTCATCCGCATCCTCACCCGGCAAGGACGGAGCAGGGAACCGCTCGGTTTCGGCTACGCCGAGGTGGCCGCGTTGGTCACCCCCGTGGTCTGGCTGGTTCTCGACCAGGCGGCCCGGCGCGCGGCTGACGTGGCTACGGAGAGCGCGATGGCGCGCGGCCGGGCGGGGGTCCGAAGGCTGTTGCGCCGTGCTCCGGCCGCATCGGACCGGGTACTGATCGAGTTGGCCCCCGCTGAACTGGCGCTGGTGCGGAGGCACATCCTGGAGGGCGCGGCCGAGCGGGGCATCGAACGCCGGGAGGCCGAGGCCCTGGCGGACGGTGTCGTGGCGCGGATCGCGACGGGCCGTCATGAGCGGCCCGAGGCACCTGACACACCCGAAGCGCCGGACGCCGTAGCGTGAAACCCTTCGATCCGCCGAGGAGTGTCACCGGAACCGGAGCCCGCTTCGCGCTCCTGATGATCCTCGTGACGGTGTCGAGCATCCCCATACTCGACACCGTGCTCTCCAGCACCCTGGACAGGATCGACAACCTGGGGGACGACAAGCAAGGCACCGGTTGTCTGTTGGCCGCAGGGTTCGACCCGGCAAGCAGCGATACGGACAATCTCCTGGCGACCATGAGCCGTCCGGACGCCTTGATGAAGTGCCTCGGCCAACAGCCGGAGTCGTACCGGGGCCTGATCGCGACCTTCGTGCTGCTCGCTGTGGCGGGGCTGGTGTACTGGTTACTGCCGACAGTGCGTGACCGGCAGCGCAGGTTGGTACCGGTCTCCGAGGTTGATGCCGACGGCACACTGGCGGCGGAGCTGGATGCGCTGCGCGAGCGCACCGGAATCCGCTCGGACCTCCGCTTCCGCGTGGATTCGGCCCGGATGACCTCTGGTGCCAGCGTCTACGGTCGTACCGGGAGCTACACCGTGTGCCTGCACGCGGGCTTGTTGGCCCGGCGCGGTACGGACTCCGAGGGCTTCCGCGCCGTCGTCCTTCACGAACTCGCTCACGTGCACCACCGTGATGTGGACTACGCCTACGCCGGCACGGCCCTGTGGCGGGTCTTCGTCCTTCTCGCCCTGCTGCCGGACTTCGTCTGGGTCGGCCGGGTCTTCTTCCTCGCCCTGTCCGGCACCGATTCACCGTGGTGGCCCGGGGCTGTGCCCGAACTCCTGGCCTTCATCTTTGCCGGACTCCTTCTGGCCGGACTGGTTCATCTGGCCCGGGCCGACCTGCTGCGCCGACGTGAATTCCAAGCTGACCGCCAAGCGGTGGAGTGGGGCGCGCACCCCGCCAACTGGAACCGCCCCGACCCGTCGGGCGCTGTGGCGCCCTTGCTGCACCGGCTCACCGCGCTGCTGCGGACGCACCCCGGCTGGGCCGAACGCAGGCGAGCCCTCAGCGATGCCGGCCACCTACTCGGGGTCAGCCGGCTGGAGATGTTCCTGACCGGTGTCTCGGCGTCTCTCCTGTACGGATCGCTGGGGACACTGCCCCTCCTGAGCTGGAGCCCCGCCCTCTGGCTCACGGTCGCTCTGGCGGCCCCGGTGGTCTGTATCGCCCTGGGCCTCCCGATCGTACGGACCGTGCGCACGGCCGACGGGCCTACCGGGTCCGGCGCGCTCGCAGGCGTCTGGCTGGGCTGCGGCCTGCTGGTGGGGGAATTCGTGAGCAGCGGGCGGTACCGGTTCGACTGGCTGCTGCCGAAGCCCCAGTATCTGCTGGCGTTCCTGTTCATCGCCGCCGTGCCCGCGGTGTGGTGGTCCCAGACCCTGCGCCTGGCCCTCGGCCTGCCGAAGCGGGGACAGCGCCGGGCAGCCGCGGTGCTCTGCGCGCTGGTGACTGCCGCGATGCTGTGGGGCGGGCTGCTGTGGTGGCATCTGGGAGGCGAGCGCATCGCCTTGGGAGCCGGCGACATGGGTGGGGCGCTGGCCAAGTCCTACGCCACATCGGTCCCGGGCAATTGGCAGGACTACAGCCTGGACCTGTCGACCCTCTCCGTCGGCATGCCCATGCTGACAACGCTGTACAACGAGAGTCTGGTCAGCGTTACGACGCTCCTGATGTGGCTAGTGCCGATGGTCCTTCTGCTACTGCAGCGCGCGGGCGCAGGTCTTCGGGCGCGTCGGACACTCGGTGCCGGTCTTGCTGGGGGTCTGGCGTCCTGGGCGGGGCTGGCCCTGGCGTCGTACGTGATGTACGCCCAGAGGCCGGTCACGTTCAAGGAGCGGGTCGGACCCTTTCTCATCGTCCATGTGTGGTGGGTGATCGTGACGGTGATGGCGGCCTGTCTGCTGACGGCCGCGCTTGTGGCGGCCTTCTCCCGGCGGCACTGGTTGTTGCGCGCGCTGATCGCCGCGCAGGTGGTCCAACTGATGGCGTACGGCGGGGTGTTCCTGCTCTTCTCCGCCGATGGCTGCCTGGGGCCGTTGAACACCGCCTTCGATGTCTGCCAGGGGCACCCCAGGCAGGCTCTGGCCGTCGACCGCGCCGTCACCGTCCTCACGCTCACCAACGCGGTCATCGGCGCGGGCTGCGCGGCCCTGGTGGGTGCGGGCCTGGCATGGGCAGTGCGCCGGTTGCGGGGGCAGCCGGCATCGGACGTGCCTGCGGTCCTTGCGCAGACCGTTCCGGTCCGCCGGCGCCTGGTACTCCTGAAGGCAGGTACGGTCCTCGTGCTCGGCGTACCCGCTCTGGTGCTGACCGCCGTGACGAGCACTCAGGCATCCTCCTCGCCCGTCGTGGCCCAGCCCCGGCAGGAGCACTCCGAGCCGGACAGGACAGGGCCGGGCAGGTCAGAGCCGGGCCGCACCCCGTCGGCGACGAAGGCGCCCAAGATCCGCACGTGGCAGACCTGGTCCTGGCTGAACCAGGGAGGGGCTCTGCACGAACAGCAGATCCTCGCCGCCTCGATGGAACTGAACGCCGCGATCCTGAAGACCAAGGCCCAGAAGCCGAAGAGGAACGGGAAGGTCTCGGTGGACGACAAGACGTTCAACCGTGCCTGCGGCACCTTGCGCAAGCGGGTCGAAGAAGCCCAGGACTACTTTCCTGTCCCCGACCATGACCTGCAGAAAACCTGGTCGGATGCGCTGAGCCGGATGCATCACGGGGCCAGCGGCTGCCAAGAGGCGATGTTTCCGCCCAAGGGTGAGCCGCACAAGACCAAAGGGGAGCGTGAGCGGCTCTTCATCACATCCCTCAACGAGATCGCCGAAGGGATGCCCGACCTCGGCAGTGCGATCAAGGACATCAAGAAGGCGGCCACCTCGAGGACCAAGTAGGGTCGGCGTTCCTGCGCGGGCGTTCGCCGTCGAGGACACCCTCCGCTTCGACCGGCTCGTGCTCGGCCTCGCCGCCGAGCACGTGCCGGCCCCCAAAGTTCCTGGTTTGACGCCCCGCGCCCGACGCCCGCGGGAAAAGGCGTTGGGCACGACGACCGCGGCTGGTAGCGTGCACGTGACCGTGAAGCCGTCATCAGGAGGTGAGACCCGTGAACGCTGTGTCCCATGGGCGCTCCCCCCTCGCTCCTTTCACGGTCGGGCGACTGACATAGGTGTCGCCGGGAGTGCCTGAACACAAGGCTCTCCTGAAAGGCAGACACCTATGAACACTGTGCATTTCACTGCGGGCGTGGCCGGGCAACCGGTGGTGGTCACGCAGGTCGCGGAACAGGAATGGCAGGCTCTTGCCGACGACCAGGTGGTCGGCTGCGGCGACGTCGCACACAGGCCCGACGGGCGGATCTTCATCAGCATCGATTCGTGGCACAGCGCAGCCTTCGGCCGACTCGCCGATGCGATGCTGGCCCACCTGCCCCGGCCCCTGTACACGGTGGTCGACGAGGCTGACCGCGATATGCGATCGAGCTGGGAGCGGGTAGGCTTCACCACCCGACGCCGCGAGTGGGAGTACCGCGTGTGCACCGACCCGCGGGCCACGGGGCTCGACGTGGTGCAGCCGCCATCGGGCGTGACGATCGTGCCCGCGGGGGAAACGGAGGAAGGCCCTCTGCGCGCGTTGGACCGCGCCATTCGGGAGGAGGTCGAGGCCACCGTCGGATGGCAGACGATGCCGGCCGAGGTATTGCCGCGCCCGCATGGGGTCACCCTGGTGGACCCGTCGAAGTACGCGGTGGCAGCGGCGTCCGACCAGTACGTGGGCCTGGTCCGGATCGCGCCGGTGCCCCGACTGCCGCGGATCGGGCTGATCGCAGTCCGGGCCGACCATCGGCGCCGTGGCGCCGCCCGGGCGCTGCTGGCTCACGCACTGGGTTCGCTGCACCGCACCGGGATCGAAACCGCAGTGGCCGAAGTGGACGAATCCAACCAGGCAGCGACGGCACTGCTCGACGGCATCGGCGCCCAGCGCGCGGGCAGCAACCTGGAGTTGGTGTGCCGCTGACGCCCCATCATTCACCGCCCGACCGGACCGAGGCCGGAGTACGGGTGATACAGGTCACCCGATGCGCCGGCATCGGTTCCGCATGCACAAGGTGGCCGGGCTCGGCAGGCCGCCGGCAACAGCTGCGTGTGCCTGGGTATCGCGATTGCGGTGCGCCGACGGGATTCGTCTCCGTGCCGATCTGACAGCCGCCGACCGAAGAAACGAGAGAACGTGACAAGAACAGCAAAAGGCATCGAAGTCGAGGGCACCGTCGTCGAGTGCCTGCGCAACGCCACCTTCACTGTGGAGCTCCAGAATGGGCACACGGTGCTCGCGCACATCAGCGGGAAGATTCGGAAGAACTACATCAAAATCCTGCCGTACGACCGAGTGCTCGTGGAGCTCAGCCCGTACGACCTCACCCGCGGCCGGGTCATCTACCGATACCGGTCGTAGCGGCGCCTGGGACGTGCCGATTCGGCCCAGGGACGGCCGACAGCAAACCGGCGCTGACCCCACCGCCGCCCGGACGGGTCAACTGATCAGGAACTGCCCGGCGATTGCTGTGGGGCCGGAAGACCCATGGGGTTGGGAAAGGGAATGGTGCCGGAGGTGAGGACCTGGTCCGCGGCAAGGCTGAGCAGGTCGAGGAGCTGGTTGGCCTCGGTGTGAGTGACTGCGCGGTAGGGCCGGACGGCCAGGGCATCGGTGCGCACCTCGATATGGGCGCGCAGGCCGTGTCCCTCGGCGGTGGGGTGTCCGCTGCCGCTCAGTAGTCCCCGTGCGGTGAGGCGGTCCGCAGCGGCCTGCCAGTCCTCCTCGGACCAGCCACGGTTGTCCCGCAGTACCGCAGCGGGCACGCCTTCCCCTGCGGCGAAGAGTACGAGAGCCTCGCAGCCGTCCAAGCCCTCGGCGGTCAGCACGGCGACATGGCCGTCACCACGGTGCTCGCGCAGCGTGGTGGCGGCCTGCCAGAGGGCGCCGACCGGGTTCTCCGACGCGGGCAGACCACGGTTTGCGGCGAACAAGGGGCGCCCGGCGCCATCCGCAACGGCAATCGCTCGTTCCAACAGGGGGACGACCTTCGCCGCCGTATCCGCCGCCGACGGCGCGATGCGGCGCAGTGCTGCGGTGGCCGCCTCGGCGCGGGCGCGGAGCACGGCCTCGGGTGTGGCGAATCCCCATGCGTCGGGGATCGAGCGTCGCACCATGGCAGGGTGGAAGCCGAAGAAGGCCGCCTCCACCACACCCGCCGTCACCGCCCCCAGCGGTGCGACCCGGGCTGCGAAGTAGCCCATCCAGAACCCGCGCAGGCCGACCTCGCGGTTGGCCTCGCGACTCTCAGGCGCGAAGTACGTGACCGCATGCAGGGGTTCCAGAACCTGCCAGACCGCACGGGCGAATGCTGCTTCCACGGGGGCATCGTCTCAGACGGCCGCACCGCCGCACGGGTCTTTCCAGCCCAAGCCCTGGGCATTCACAGCGAGTTCGGTGTCCGGACAGGCATACCGAGAGGGAACGTCGGGGCTTGCAGCGGCGAAGACTCGACATCACCTCATGGCAGTCGGCCTGGAGTCAGCGCCGCGCGCGCCACGAACCGCGGCCAGTGCACATGCCGGGCCCGGTCCGGTCGAATTCCTTGGCGGGTCCGGAGGGAGGAGTGGCAACGCCCATGGCGGTGATCTCCTCAGGGTCGGTGGGAGGCTGTGGTGTCGGGGCTCTCTTGCTGGTCGGGCACGTACTTGTAGCCCACGCGCCGTACGGTGACGATCCGGTGCCGGTGAGCCCTGCCCAGCTTGCGGCGCAGCCGCGCGATGTGGACATCCACGGTGCGGCCGTCGCCGATGTGGTCGTAGCCCCAGATGCCGGCCATCAGCTGCTCCCGCGAGTGCACCTGCTGGGGATGCTCAACGAGATGGGCCAGCAGCCCGAACTCCAGGTAGGTCAGATCGAGTTCGCGTCCGTCCAGTTCCGCGACATGTCGCGCGTGATCGACACGGAAGACACCGTCACCTGTCTCCTCCGCGCGAGGTGAGTCCGTGTATGCGACCGGTCGGATTTCCGGCCGTGGCACACCCTTGGCGAAGAGCTGGGTGGGGTCGGTGCCCTCGGGGACGAGCACAAGGTAGCCGACGAGGGATGCGGAGCCGTGTGCCCCGGTGCCGCCCGTGGTGGTGTCGCCCACGAGGCGCAGATGGCGCACGTCGAGGGCTGGTGCATCCGATGAAGTGGGCTGGGCCGGAAGTGCCGTGGTCATGGCGGTCGTCCTTCGGGAGTACGTCGGGCCGTCAGGCGCAGTAGTGGGTTCGCCTGATCACCCGGGATGAGAGAAGGAGCGGAGTTGGCACGCGAGACGAGTGAGCCGCGTGCCCTACGCGCGACAGCAGGCGGCGCTGACGACGTGACCAAAGTCGACATGCCGACGACGAACGAGTCGTTGCTGCGTGCGGGACATGTGCATCATCGTGCGCACCACCGGGGCGGGCCGTCAATACTTCCCTAGCAAATCGATAGGGAATGTGGGGAAGGCGACACGGCGGGTGGGCTCACCGGCCGCCCTCGACCGCGCGGCGGGCGCTGGGCGCGGTCGCTTTGGACAGGTCGGCGCGCAGCGCGGCCAGCCGGACCCTGTGCCTCTGCAGAGGTGTGGGCGGCAGTGCGCGGGCGGATCCTCGCGCGTAGTGGCGCTCGACGTAATACTGTCCCGCGCCGAGGACGGTCGTGACGGCGATGTACCAGAGGGTGGCGACCATCAGCAGCGGGATGACCTGGTAGGTCTGGTTGTAGACCAGTTGCACCGAGTACAGCAGGTCGTGCACGGCCAGCACGCTGACGATGCTGGTGCCCTTCAGCGTGCCGATCAGCATGTTTCCCGCGGCGGGGACGACGGAGCGCATTGCCTGCGGAATGACGATCCGGCGCAGGGTGCGGCGCCTGCCGATGCCGAGAGCCTGGGCGGCCTCGGTCTGGCCGGAGTCCACGGAGAGAATGCCGCCGCGGACCACCTCGGCGGCGTAGGCGGCCTCGTGCAGAGTCAGGCCGATGACTGCGGTGAGGGTGGGGCCGAGCAGGTTGACCGTCTTGACGGTGACGAACTGAGGACCGTAGGGGATGCCGAGACCGAGCGTCGGGTAGAGGGCACCGATGTTGAACCAGAACAGCAGCTGTGCCAGCAGCGGGGTGGACCGGAAGATCCATACGTAGCCCCAACTCAGCACGCGCAGAACCGGGTTGGCGGACATCCGCATCACGGCCAGGGGAGTGCCGAGCAGGAAGCCGAGCACCATCACGATGCCGGTCAGCCACAGGGTGAGCAGCAGCCCGTCGAGCACGGCGGCGGTGGTGAAGTACCGTCCGACCACGTCCCACTGGAAGGCGTCGTTGCGGACGACGGAGTCGACCACCATCGCGAAGGCCAGCAGCGCCGCGGCAGCAGTCAGCCGGCGGCCGACATACCGGCGGGGCACGATCCGTGGCAGCTCGTCGTCGGGACTCGGGCGGCCCGAGGTGCTGCCGGGGGTTGCCGAGCGTTCTGCGTGTGGGGCGGCTGCGGAGACGCGGGAGGAATCGGCGATGTCGGATGACGAGACCATCAGGATGCTCTCCAGGGGAGGGAGGCGCGGGCGTCGGAGACCACCCGGCGGCGCGCGTTGGTGAATCCCGATCAGGCGCAGTGCGGGCACGGGCGGTGGTGGGCTTTGCGTCATCACGGTCGCCGCGTCCCTCAACGCGGCCGGTGCAGCTGCCGCGTCGCGCGCGGCGGAGCCGGACCGTCCTCGATCGTATGGGCGTACCACGCGCATGTGTCAACCACCCACATGAACTGCAGAACGCCGGTCCGGCATCCGGGCAGTGGTTGACGAGAAGCGAGATGTACTGCTCAATTACTCGCATGAATGCCGAGCAGCACCTGGTCACCCGTGACCACATCGACTTCGGTCGTGTGTGGTCCGCAGCGTGTTGCGCCTGACGCGGCAGCGGGCCGTCTGACCGGCCCTTCCCTCCCTCGGTAATCCCGTCGTGGGCCGAGTTCCTCCCTTCGCGGCACCGTCGTACGCATGCGCTGAACACACGCTGAATCCGCGTACGGACCGGGCCTGCGATACCTGACCGCGCTGTCGCCGCCCGACCTCGCCCGAGGCCCATGCCCCGGCGTCATCACACCTGCCCACCATCTGGTTCCCGGCGCTGAAGCGCGGTCGACGCGCTGCGCCGAGGGCTGCTCCGCCGTGCTCGCGTGCCGCCCACGGCACGGCTCCGGAGCACTCGAGGAAAGGCCATCTCCCATGCCCGTGGAGTTCCTTGGCATCGCCGCCACCCATGACGGCTCGGAAACCACCCCGCGCTCCGGCGCCGCTTTCGACAAGGAGTACACGCTCCGGCTGGCCCGGGCCCACGAGGAACACGGCTGGGACCGGGTGCTGTTCGCCTACGGCTCAGGCTCGCCGGATCCCGCGCCGGCCGCCGCCTACGTCGCGAGCAAGCTGGACCGCCTGCAGCTCCTGCTGGCCCACCGGCCCAACGTGTCGTACCCGACCTTCGCCGCGAAGACCTTCGCCACCCTGGACCGGATCAGCGAGGGCCGGCTGACCGTGCACTTCATCACCGGCGGCAACGACCGTGAACAGGGCCGCGAGGGGGACACCCTCACCAAGGACGAGCGCTACGCCCGCACCCGCGAGTACATCCGGATCGTCAAGAAGATCTGGACCACCCACGAGCCCTTCGACCACGAGGGCGAGCACTACCGCTTCCACGACTTCGTCAGCGACGTCTTCCCCGTCCAGCAGCCGCGGCCGAACGTGTCGTTCGGGGGCTCGTCACCCGCCGCGTACGCCGCCGGGGGCGCCGAGGCCGACATCTACTGCCTGTGGGGCGAGCCCCTGGAGAGGACCGCCGAGCAGATCGAGGCGGTGAAGGCCGCCGCCGAGGCCGCGGGGCGTACGGACGTGCCGCGCATCCAGGTCGCGTTCCGCCCGATCATCGCCCCGACCGAGGAACTGGCCTGGGAGAAGGCCCGCCGTACGGTCGGCGCCATCAAGGCCCGCAGGGCGAAGGGTGAGCCGGTCACCAAGCGTCACAACGGGCACGCGACGTCGCAGGCCGCACCACCTCAAAACGTCGGCTCGCAGCGGCTGATCGCCATCGCCGAGGCGGGGGAGCGCTACGACCGGGCCCTATGGACCCCGACCGCTGCCGCCACCGGCGGCGCGGGCAACTCGAACGCCCTGGTCGGAACCCCGGAGACGGTCGCCCAGGCGCTGCTCGACTACTACGACCTCGGCGTCGACATCCTCTCCGCCCGCGGCTACGACCTGCTGGGCGACGCCATCGACTTCGGCCGGTACGTGATCCCGATCGTTCGCGAGGAGGTCGCCAAGCGCGACGCCGAGCAGGCGGTGCGCGGCCCGCAGACCCTCGCGGTGGTGAGCGGATGACCTCCGTCGCACAGCAGCCGCCGAACTCGGCCGAGCTTGCGGTCATTCACGTCGCCGTGTCCGACCCGCGCGTGAGACCCCTGCTGCGCGAACTCGGAGACGAGTACTCGACCCGCTACGGCAAGGACGCCCACGCCGAACTCGCCCGCTATCCCGACGCGGAGTTCACCGCACCCCACGGCGGCGTCCTGCTCCTGCTGCTCGAACAGGGTGAGCCGGTCGCGGGCGGTGCCTTCCGCCGGTACGACGAGACCACGGCCGAGCTGAAGCGCATCTGGACGCACTCCGCCCACCGGCGGCGCGGTCTGGCCCGACGCGTCGTCGCCGAGCTGGAGCGCGAGGCGAGCGCCCGCGGCTACCGGCGGATCCACCTGACCACCGGTCCGCGCCAGCCCGAGGCCCGCGGCCTGTACCTGACGACCGGCTACACCCCGCTCTTCGACACCGACGCGGACCCGGAAACCATCGGCCCCCTGCCTTTCGAAAAGCACCTGCCGGCCACACCACACCAAGGAGAGAGAGCCAACCCATGAGCGTCCGTGGCATCGGTACCCGCGACCCGCGACGTGCGACACGTCCGCGCATCGCCGTCACCGTCGCGGTACTGCCCGTACTGGTGCTGACCGCGTGTGGCTCCGGCGCGCCCTCGGCCACCCCGCCGGCGGCCGCCCAGGCACCGACGGACAATCCGGTCGCCTCCGTACACAAGGTGGACTCCGTCGCGGCCCTGCTGCCCGCCGACGTCCGCACGTCGGGCACGCTGCGGGTCGGCAGCGCGATCGGGCTCCCGCCCGGGGCGTACTACCCGAACGGGCAGGACAAGCCGCCCGCCGGCCAGGACATCGACATCGCCGAGGCGGTGGCCAAGGTCCTCGGCGTCAAGCCGGAGCGGCAGGACGCCTCCTTCGAGACGATCCTGCCGGCCCTGGGCAGCGGCAAGTACGACGTCGGCACCGGAAACTTCGGCGTCACCACCGAGCGGCTGAAGACGGTCGACTTCGTCACCTACATCAACGACGGCCAGGGCTTCGCGGTGAAGAAGGGCAGCACCGCAGTCAAGACGAAGGTCACGGACCTCACCCAGCTGTGCGGGCTGACCATCGGCACCGGAGCCGGAACCACCTTCGAGGCGACCCTCACCGCGCAGAAGGGGGTGTGTGCCAAGGCGGGCAAGAAGCCGTACGACGTGAAGGTCTACTCGGAGAACGGAGCGACGCTCACCGCACTCCAGCAGGGCCGGATCGACGTGATCATGTCGACCATCAACGGCCTGCGCCATCAGGCGGCACAACCCGCCTCGCAGACCACCTTCCTCGGCGAGTACCACCGCCTCGACGTCGGCTTCGCCTTCAAGAAGGGCTCCCCACTCACCAAGGCGTTCCAGGCTGCCGTCGACGAGCTGATCAAGAACGGCACATACGCCCGGATCCTCAAGAAGTGGGGCACCTCCGCCTCCGCGATCAAGACGTCACGGATCAACCCGCCCGAGCACACGTAACGACTGAGCAGGAACGCCACGATGGGACTCATCACCGAATCCGCTGCCGCGCCACCGGGCCCGGCTGCCCAGGGCGCAGGCCCTGGGACTCCTCCCGCCAAGGACGACCCGGCCTCGCTCAAGGTCGTCCCCGCCCGCCACTACGCCCGCTGGGTGGCGGCCGTCGCCGTGATCGTGCTGGTCGCCCAGTTCGTGCACGGGCTGTTCACCAACCCCGTCTGGGAGTGGGGCGTCTTCCGCGACTACGTCCTGTCCGAGACGATCGTCCAGGCGGTGTGGGTGACCCTCCAGCTCACCGCCTGCGCCACCGTGCTCGGCTTCCTCCTCGGCACCGTGCTGGCCTTCATGCGGCTGTCGCGCAGCCCGGTGCTGCAGACCGTCGCCTGGACCTACATCTGGATCTTCCGGTCCATCCCGATGATCGTCCAGCTGGTGTTCTGGTTCAACCTGAGCGCGCTCTACAAGGAGTTGGGCGTCGGCATTCCCTTCGGGCCGGTGTTCTGGTCCTTCGACAGCAACAGCCTCGTCGGCACCATCGGCGCCGCCGTCATCGGACTGACACTGCACCAGGCCGCCTATGCCGCCGAGATCGTGCGCGGCGGCGTCATCGCCGTCGACCACGGACAGCTGGAGGCCGCCGCGGCGCTGGGCATCCCCCGGCTGAGGCAGATCCGCCGGATCGTGCTGCCGCAGGCCATGCGCGCCATCCTGCCCACGGCCGGCAACGAGATCATCGGCCTGCTCAAGGGCACCTCGGTGGTGTACGTGATGTCCATCGGCGAGCTGTTCTACCAGGTGCAGGTGATCTACGGCCGCAACGGCCGCGTGATCCCACTGCTGCTGGTGGCCACCGCCTGGTACGTGCTGCTGACCTCCCTGCTGTCGGTGGCCCAGTACTACGTGGAACGCCGCTATGCCCGGGGCGCCAACCGCACCCCGCCGCCCACCCCGATCCAGCGCGTGCGGCGCTTCGTACGCGATGCGCGCATTGCGGCGGCACAGCGCCGCCGGCCCGTCACACCCGTAATCCCTCTGGGAGAGAGCCGATGAGCGAGGTGATGGTGGACGTGCACGGCGTCCACAAGAGCTTCGGCCCGCTGGAAGTGCTGCGCGGCGTCGACCTCCAGGTTCACACCGGCGAGGTCACGGTGATCCTCGGCCCTTCCGGCTCCGGAAAATCCACGCTGCTGCGCACCATCAACCACCTGGAGAAGGTCAACCGCGGCTGGATCGGCATCGACGGCGAACTCATCGGCTACCGCCGCCTGGGCGGCAAGCTGCACGAGCTGAAGGAGAAGGACGTTCTGAAGCAGCGCACCCACATCGGGTTCGTCTTCCAGAACTTCAACCTCTTCCCGCACCTGACCGTGCTGGACAACCTCGTCGAGGCCCCCGTCTCCGCGCTGCGCCGCCCGCGCAGGGAAGCGGAGGAGACCGCCCGCCGGCTGCTGGACCGGGTGGGCCTCGCCGACAAGGCCGACGCCTATCCGCGTCAGCTGTCCGGTGGTCAGCAACAGCGCGTGGCCATTGCCCGCGCACTCGCCCTCGAACCGAAGGTGCTCCTGTTCGACGAGCCCACCTCGGCTCTCGATCCGGAACTGGTCGGCGAAGTCCTCGACGTCATCAAGGACCTGGCCCGCACCGGAACCACCATGATCGTCGTGACCCACGAGATCGGCTTCGCCCGCGAGGTCGCCGACACCCTGGTGTTCATGGACGGCGGAGTCGTCGTGGAGCAGGGCCCGCCCGGGGCCGTACTGGACGACCCGTTGCACGAGCGCACCCGCACCTTTCTCTCCAAGGTCCTCTGACCAACCCTCACCCCCCGTCCCCTTCGCAAGGAGCACGACCGTGTCCACCTCGATCACCCGCCGCACCACCGCTGCCGCGCTCGGACTGACCGCCGCCCTCGTCCTCGCCGCCTGCAGCAACCCCGATGACGGCGGCACCACCGAGGTCGCGGCCTCCAAGGGCGCCAGTACGAAGATCAACCTGCGCCCGGACCAGCACCGCATCACCACCGACAAGGTCGATTCCATAGCAGCCGAGGTCCCGGAGAAGATCCGCAGGAGAGGCGTTCTGGAGATCGTCGGCTCGTCCGGCTCCGCCGCGCCGCTGACCTTCTACGCGACCGACAACAAGACCGTCATCGGCGTCGAACCCGACATCGCCCACCTGGTCGCCGGGGTGCTGGGCCTCAGGCCGCACATCAACACGGTCTCCTGGGAGAACATCTTCGTCGGCCTCGACAGCGCCAAGTACGACGTCGGCTTCAGCAACATCACCGACACCGAGGAACGCAAGGAGAAGTACGACTTCGCCACCTACCGCAAGGACAACCTGGGCTTCGAGGCGAAGAAGGGCAGCGGTCTGAAGGTCACCGGTCCCAGGGACGTGGCGGGCAGGACCGTCGCCGTGGGCAGCGGCACCAACCAGGAGAAGCTGCTCATCGAGTGGAGCAAGGAGGACGTGAAGGCCGGCCTGAAGCCGGTGAACATCAAGTACTACCAGAACGACAGCGACACCTACCTCGCGCTCCAGTCCGGCCGCGTCGACCTCTACCTCGGCCCCAACCCGACCGCCGCCTACCACGCGGCCACCACCGGGAAGACCGAGGTCGTCGGCACCTACTCCGGCGCCGGCGCGACCCTCCAGGGCCTCATCGCGGCCACCACCAAGAAGAACAGCGGCCTGGCCAAGCCTCTCGCCGACGCGCTGAACGAGATCATCCGCAACGGCACGTACGCCAAGGTGCTCCGACGCTGGGGCCTGTCCGACGAGGCCGTGGCCAAGTCCGAGATCAACCCACCCGGCCTGCCCAAGACCAACAAGTAGCCGTCGCAGGTGTACGGGGCCGCAGTACCGCCGCGGGATGCGGCCCCGTACCACGAACCCCATACCAACGTCCCGTTCCCGAAAGGTCCACCATGGCTACTGTCCTGTCCGTCTCCGGAAGTCCCTCAGCCACCTCTCGTACCGCCCGCCTGCTGCGCCACCTGGATGCGCGGCTCACGGCCCAGGGGCACGAGGTGGTCCCCCTGGACGTCCGCACCATCCCCGCCGAGGCGCTGCTCGGCGCCGACTTCCGGCACCCGGCGATCGTCGAGGCCACCGCGCTGTTCGACCGCGCCGACGGAGTCGTGATCGGCACACCCGTCTACAAAGCCGCCTACTCCGGGCTGCTGAAGTCACTGCTGGACCTGCTGCCGCAGTACGCCCTGACCGGCAAGACGGTCCTGCCGCTGGCGACCGGCGGGACCACGGCGCACGTCCTGGCGATCGACTACGCCCTGCGCCCGGTGCTCAGCTCCATGGGCGCCGGGCACATCGTCCAGGGCTGGTTCACGCTCGACAAGGACATCGTGGTGGGCGACGACGGAACCCTGACCGTCGCCCAGGGCGCGGCCGAGGCCCTCGCCCAGGTGGTCGACCAGTTCTCCGACGCCCTCGGCAGCCGTACGGCCCTGCTGGCGGCCGCCGGACGGGCGGCTTGACCGTGCGGCGGCGGGCGACTGGCGCATCGCCGCACAGGGACGGTGGGCCACGAGCCGCCTGGTCGGGAACTCGGCGATCAGCCTCGTAACCCGCGGCACGGGAGATGGGCAAGGCTCTCTTGACGAGGTTCGAAAGCCGATGGACACTTCAGAACGCAATCCCTAGTGGACGGGTAGGAAATGATGGAGCGTCTGGAGTCGCCCGCCGATCGCGCCCCGCGCGTGGGCCGGTCGCCCCTCCTCCTGACCTCCCGCCGGCACATCGATCTCCTGCGTGTCTGCAGCGCGGCGAGCCCTCTGCTCTGAACCCACGGTGCCCACCGGCACCGCATCTCCGCCGCGTACGGGTGCGCGCCGCCGCCGCCGCGCTCCCCTCACCTCACCTCACGTGCGTGCGCCGACGGGCGCACCTCTGAGAACCAGAAGCCGGACCCGGACTCAGGGAGACCCATGCCCGCCGCACCCCTGTCCACCGTCCCGTCCCACCCCTCACCGCCGTCGTTCCGGGGCAGAATCGGCCGCGACGCGAGCAGTGGTTACTACGCCACGTCACACCGCTACCGTCTGCACCTCTCGCTGTCCTGCCCCCACTGTCTGCGGATCGCCATCACCCACAGCCTTCTGGGGCTGGAGCAGTCCGTCCCGGTGGTGCTGCTGCCGACCGTGCCCGACAGCCCCGACGGTGGTTACTCCGCTCTGCGTCCGTTGTACGAGGCCAGCTCGCACCGGCATCCCGGACCGACTGCCGCCCCTGTGCTGAGCGACACCTGGACGGGGCGGATCGTCAGCACTCACACTCCGGACATCCTCCGGGATCTGACCCGGCACTTCGGCGAGGAGGGCTCCGACCGGCCGGTCCTCCACCCGCCCGGCGCGGAGCAGGAGATCGAGGCCGTCGAACACCTCTGCGAACACCGCATCAATGAGGCGGCTCAGCGCGCCGGGCAGGCCGACGCCGACGCCACGGCGCGTCGCACCGCCCTCAGTTCCCTGCTCCGGGACCTGGGCTCACTCGAGTGGCGGCTCGCCACCCAGGAGTTCATCCTCGGCGACGAAATGACGGCCGCCGACGTGCAGCTGTGGGTGACCCTGGTGCAACTCGACACCGTGCACCGCCAGCACCTGGACGCCGCCGCGGTCCACCACATCGCCGACCATCCGCACCTGTGGGCCTACGCACGACGACTGGCCGCCCACCACAGCTTCGGCGTGCACCTCGACCTGGACGCCATCGCCCGTCGACACCATGCCCACTGCCAAGGGCTGGAGGCCGCAGGTGCGGCGGTACAGATCCTCGACTGGGCCGGGCACGTCCCGGACGGAGCCACCGCCCAGCCGTCCCGGCAGTGCCCGGACGGTTTCATGGAACCGCAATACGCTCTGCACCTTCGTCCGTCCGGCCCGGCGTAGCCTGCGACGACAAAGGTCCCGCCTCGCCGGTGCATGGCGGGACCCATTCCGAGCAGGACAAACGGCCGGAAGGGCGGAGGTGACGGTGGTGCCCCCCGTTTCCCGCGTGCTCGTCACGGCTGTCGTGGATCTCGTCGCGAGTGACTGCCTCCGCCCGTGCTCCCGGGCCCACACCGGTCCGCAACGGGCGGCCGGCGCCCTCTGTCGTTCCCTGACCTGTTCCTAGCCGCTGAACCCTCGGCCTGAGGGTGATCACATACGGTCGACCAGGAAGGCACCCTTTTCGTGTCCGCACCTCCCTCTCTCCACCTGGCCGTGGCCCTGGACGGCGCCGGCTGGCACCCGGCTGCATGGCGCGAGCCGGACGCCCGGCCCCACGACCTGTTCACCGCCGGCTACTGGACCGACCTCGTGACCGAGGCCGAACTCGGCCTCCTCGACTTCGTGACGTTCGAGGACTCGCTCGGGCTGCAGTCTTCCCACCTCACGGAGCCGGACGCGCGCACCGACCAGGTGCGGGGCCGGCTCGACGCGGTGCTCGTCGCCGCCCGCGTCGCACCGCTGACCCGGCACATCGGACTGGTACCGACCGTGGTCGCCACTCACACCGAGCCGTTCCACATCTCCAAGGCGATCGCCACCCTGGACTACGTCAGCGCCGGTCGCGCGGGTCTGCGCGTCCAGGTGACGGCGCGGCAGAACGAGGCCGCGCACTTCGGCCGCCGCACGTTCCCACGTCTTCGCGCCGATGACCAGGACACCACACCCGGCCGCGAGCTGATCGCCGAGCTCTTCGATGAAGCCGCCGACTACATCGAGGTGGTGCGCCGCCTGTGGGACAGCTGGGAGGACGACGCGGAGATCCGCGACATCGCCACGGGACGCTTCATCGACCGTGACAAGCTGCACTACATCGACTTCGAGGGCAGGCACTTCAGCGTCAAGGGCCCCTCGATCACCCCGCGCCCGCCGCAGGGGCAGCCCGTCGTCAGCGCGCTCGCGCACCGGAGTGTGCCCTATCAACTGGTGGGCCGTTCGGCCGACATCGGCTACGTCACCCCGCGCGACACCGACCAGGCTCGTGGCATCGTCGCCGAGATCCGAGCCGCCCAGGCCGCGGCAGGGCGAGCGGAGGAGCAGCTGCACATCTTCGGTGACCTGGTGGTGTTCCTGGACGACGACCCCGCGGCGGCCGCGGACCGCAAATCCCGCCTGGACGGCCTCGCGGGCCACACCTGCACCAGCGACGCCGAAGTGTTCACCGGTACACCCCGACAACTCGCGGACCTCCTGCTGGAGTGGCACAGGGCCGGCCTGAGCGGCTTCCGGCTGCGCCCCGGAGTGATCGGCCACGACCTGGAGCAGGTCACCCGGAGCCTGGTGCCCGAGCTCCAACGCCGAGGCGCTTTCCGGCGCGCCTATGAGGAGCACACCCTGCGCGGGCTGCTCGGCCTCACCCGCCCCGCCAACCGCTATGCCGCCGCCTGAGAGGGGAGCCGTACGATCATGAGCAACCCGACCACGGGCAGGCCTCCGAAGCAGATCCATCTCGCGGCGCACTTCCCCGGCGTCAACAACACGACCGTGTGGAGCGACCCACGGGCCGGCAGCCACACCGAGTTCAGCTCGTTCACCCACTTCGCACGGACCGCCGAACGCGCCAAGTTCGACTTCCTGTTCCTCGCCGAGGGACTGCGGCTGCGCGAACAAGGCGGCCGGATATACGACTTGGACGTGGTTGGGCGCCCCGACACCTTCACCGTCCTGTCGGCACTCGCCGCCGTCACCGAACATCTCGGCCTGACCGGCACCATCAACTCCACCTTCAACGAGCCCTATGAGGTGGCCCGCCAGTTCGCAGCCCTGGACCACCTCTCGGGCGGACGAGCCGCCTGGAACGTCGTCACCTCCTGGGACGCCTTCACCGGCGAGAACTTCCGGCGCGGCGGATTCCTCCCGCAGGAACAGCGTTACTCCAGGGCCAAGGAGTTCCTGTCCACCGCCACCGAGCTGTTCGACTCCTGGCACGGCGACGAAATCGTCGCCGACCAGCAGTCCGGCACCTTCCTCAAGGACGCGCAGGCCGGGGCCTTCGTCCATCGGGGACAGCACTTCGACATCGCCGGCCGGTTCAACGTCCCGCGTAGCCCACAGGGCCGCCCGGTGATCTTCCAGGCCGGTGACTCCGACGAAGGACGCGAGTTCGCCGCGTCGAGCGCCGACGCCATCTTCAGCCGACACAGCACCCTGGAGGCGGGCCGCGAGTTCTACGCCGACGTCAAGGGACGCCTGGCCCGCCACGGCCGAACCCACGACCAGCTTCTCGTCCTCCCCGCGGCGACCTTCGTACTCGGCGACAACGATGCCGAGGCGCACGACCTGGCACATGAGGTCCGACGCCAACAGGTCAGCGGGCAGACCGCGATCAAGTACCTCGAACACGTCTGGAACCGCGATCTGTCCGGCTACGACCCGGACGGCCCGCTCCCTGACATCGACCCGGACCCCGGCGAGAACACCATCGCCCGCGGCCGGGCCAGCGTACGGATGTTCCGCGACCCGCTCGCCGTCGCCAGGCAATGGCGCGAGCGCGCCGCCGCGAAGAACCTGTCGATCCGCGAACTGGTCATCGAGACAACCGGCCGCCAGTCGTTCGTCGGCTCCCCGGCCACCGTCGCCGAGACCATCAACCGATTCGTCCAGACGGACGCCGCCGACGGCTTCATCCTGGTCCCGCACATCACCCCAGGCGGCCTGGACGAGTTCGCCGACACCGTCGTCCCGCTGCTGCAGGAACGTGGTGTCTTCCGCCACGACTACACCGGCACCACGCTCCGCGACCACCTCGGCCTGGCACATCCCGACGCCCGCGCGAAGCTGGGGGAGACCCGGCGGGCAGCGTCGTGAAGTTCCTGGCCATCACCCTCATCGTGCACGCCCCCGATCCGGTGACCGGCATCCAGAAGTCCACCAACGAGCGCTTCCGCGAGGTGATCGACGACGCGCTGCTCGCCGAGGAACTCGGATTCGACGGCTTCGGCGTCGGCGAACGCCACGAGCGGCCCTTCGTCTCCTCGTCGCCACCGGTCGTACTCAGCCATATCGCCGCACTGACCTCCCGGATCCGGCTGTTCACCGCCGTCACCACCCTGAGTCTGCTCGACCCGGTACGTGCATACGAGGACTACGCGACCCTGGACCACCTGTCCGCGGGCCGTCTCGACCTGATCATCGGCAAGGGCAACGGTGCCGCCCAGCGCGAACTGTTTCAGGTCACCCCCGAGGACCAGTGGGATCGCAACGCCGAGAGCTACGAGCTGTTCCGCAGCATCTGGCGGCAGGACAAGGTGAGTGCCTCTCCGCGCTTCCGCCCCGAGCTGACCGACGCCGAGGTGTGGCCGAGACCTCTCCAGCAACCCATCCGGGTCTGGCACGGCAGCGCGACCAGCAGGGAGTCGGTCGATCTCGCTGCCCGCTACGGCGACCCGCTCTTCTCGGCCAACGTCACCCATCCGATGGAGCCGTACGCCGAACTGATCCGCTACTACCGGGAGCGGTGGGAGCACTACGGCCACGACCCGGCCCGGGCCGTCGTCGGTGCGGGAACGGCCGGTTACTACGCGGCCCGCACTTCACAAGAAGCCATCACCGCATACCGGCCGGTGTTCGAAGGCCATCTCGCGTTCCAGAAACGCCTGGGCCTCGAGCCGGTGTTCCCGACCCTGGAGGACTTCGTCGAACGCAGCTCGGCACTGATCGGCAGCCCGCAGCAGGTCATCGACAAAGTGCACCGCTACCACGAGCAATTCGGGCACAGCGTGCTCCACCTGCACGCCGACGCAGACGGGCTCACCCAGGCCCAGCACCGCGCCTCACTCGAACTCTTCCAGTCCGACATCGCCCCCGCTCTGCGACGCGACATCCCCGACCCGCCGTTCCCCTGGGCGTCGGTCACCGCCGAACCCGAAGCCGAGCCCGGGCCCAAGCCCGCATTCGCGCCCGCATCGGCACCCGCGCCCACCCAACGCTGAGGAGCAGCACCCGATCATGTCCGGCATCCCTCTCGGAGTTCTCGACCTCGTCCCGATCTCGTCCGGCTCCACCGCCGCAGAGGCGCTGCGCAACACCATCGACCTCGCCCGGCAGGCCGAGCAGTTCGGCTACACCCGCTACTGGTTCGCCGAACACCACCTCAACCCGGGCGTGGCCGGGACCTCGCCCGCCGTCGTACTGGCCTTGACGGCCTCCGCCACGTCCACGATCAGGATCGGCTCCGGTGCCGTCCAACTCGGTCACCGCACCGCCCTGTCCACGGTCGAGGAGTTCGGACTGATCGACGCGCTGCACCCCGGGCGACTCGACCTGGGCCTGGGCCGCTCGGGCGGACGTCCCTCCGGTCGGTCGGCAGGGCCCCTGCCGACTACGACTCCCGTCGTCGACGGGCGCGCCCCCAACGGGCTGAAGATCCCGCCACGGTTCTCGCCCGAGCATCTGATCGGTTCGCCCCGCTTCCTGCTCCACCAGCAGCTCCTGCACCAGCCCGGCGCCCAACCCCAGGACTACGGCGAGCAGATCGACGCCGTCCTCGCGCTCCTGCGCGGCGACTACCGCTCCGCGGACGGGATCGAAGCACACGCCGTCCCCGGTGAGGGCGCCGCGGTGCAGGTATGGATCCTCGGCAGCAGCGGCGGACAGAGCGCCGAGGTCGCAGGCCGCAACGGCCTCCGCTTCGCCGCCAACTACCACGTCAGCCCGGCCACCGTACTGGAAGCAGCCGAGGGCTACCGCGCCGCGTTCCAGCCGTCCGACCACCTCGACAAGCCCTACGTCAGCGTCTCGGCCGACGTCGTCGTCGCCGAGGACGACGGGACGGCCCGCGAACTTGCCACCGGCTACGGCCCGTGGGTCCGCAGCATCCGCACCGCCGAGGGTGCCATCCCCTTCCCAACCCCGGAGCAGGCTCGCGCCCACGCCTGGACCGAAGCAGACCGTGCCCTGGTCGCCGACCGTGTCGACACCCAGTTCGTCGGCTCTCCGGGGCGCGTCGCCGACCAACTCGAACAACTGCAGGAGGCGACCGGCGCGGACGAGCTGATCATCACCACCATCACCCACGACCATGCTGACCGGGTGCGCTCCTACCAACTCCTCGCAGAGGAGTGGCAACGCCGATGAGCGTGTTCGAGGCTGGTTCCCGTTTCCGTGCGACGGCCGCCTTCGTCCAGGTCGACGCGGACGCACGGGGTTCGAGGGCTTCCGGGCAGTGGCCACCCGGTACGGCAAACGTACCCGTGTCTGCCAGGACACCGTGACCGTCGCAGCGATCAGGCACTGGCTCCGGGGGTACATCCATTATCGCCGTCCGCCGAGGTGCCTGTCACCGTTCTCCAGAATGATCTTTAAGCCCCATATGCGCCCCTAGGGTTGCGGATGACGAAGACAACGCAATCACCGAACCTGGGAGTTGAGAGTGGCGTACGACGCTGCCGGGCTGGCGGAGGAACTCAAGGCCATGGCTGCGAGCGATCATCGGTCCTCGGTCCACGCCAACAGCGATGACCCGGCCGAGCAGCTGGCGTGGCGCCGGCTGACCGCACGGCACGGTGACCGGCTCGGCGAGATCATGGACGACTACGGCTGGCCGACGGCAGAGCTCGTCGGTGAGGAGGCCGCTCGCTCGGCGTGGCTGATCGCCCAGCATGCCGACCGGCAGCTCCACGTCCAGCGACGCGCCCTCCAGTTGATGCAGCAGGCGGTTGCAGCAGGCTCGGCCGGCCCGCGCGAACTGGCCTTTCTGCGCGACCGCACGCTTGTGAACGAGGGTCGAAAGCAGATCTACGGCACTCAGATCGCCGGTGTGAAGGACGGGGCACCTGTTCCGTGGCCCTGTGAAGAGCCCGAGCGCATGGACGAACTGCGTGCGGAAGTCGGCATTGAGCCCTTCGACCAGTACGTTTCCAAGTTCTCGATGGCCTGACGCCGGCCGTGTCCGGCGGATCACCTCCCGAGGCCCACCTGCCATGGGTGTGATCCGCCGGACAGGTCCTGGCGACCCGGGACCGCGGATCAGCCGAGGCAGCGAGGCCGGAGGCCGGGATCGGCCGGTCCCCGGCGCTCCAGGGCATTGCGCACCCACTGTGCGACCACCTGGTCCTTGGGCGCCTGGTCGTGCTCGGTGGTGTCGAGCGGGCACGCGTCCTGGACCAGGACGTTGGTGACGTGGTTCTCCGGCCCACTCAGGTAGGCGCTGGTATAGGGGATGACGACTTCGTCATACTTTGTGGCGATCTGCGTGTAATCGGGGCCTGCGGGGGCCTCGGGGTCCGCATTGAGCTTCTGGAGCAGGTCGGAACCGGCGGTCTGATCGACGCAGGCCGGGCAGACGGTGGCCCCGGCCGCAAGGGCCAGCGGGTTCGAGGTGCCGTGGTTCGACGGCACGATGCCGACGAGGTCGTCCACCTTGGACGCGCCGCCCAGGAATTTCACGTAGTAGCGCGGCATCATTCCGCCCTGGCTGTGGCCCACCAGGTCCACCTTGTGCGTGCCGGTCGAACCGAGTACGGCGTTGACGAAGTCGCGCAGCTCCGCGGCGGAGTCGGGGATGGGGTCGGTGGCGGCATGGCCGTAGTTGAATGCGAACACGCAGTAGCCGGCGTCGGCGAGCTGTGGCGAGAGAGTGGCCCAGTTCTCGGCCATGGTCTTGAACGTGCCGTTCACCAGGACGACGGGCTCGGGGTGCGCCGCGTCCGGCTTGCAGGACCAGTCATTGGCTCCGGCCGGAGGGACGTCGGTGACGTCGGCGTGAGCGGTGGGTACGGGACCCATCAAGCCGAGGGCCGCCGTGGTGGCGGCAGCGGCCAGAAACCGGACGGGGGAGGGGAGGCGCATGGGGCTCTCCTTCGGTGGAACGCAATTCGAACCGGGTTCGACAATGCCGAACCATGAAACGGAATGTTTACTTCCGTCTTTGCGGGGGTCAACCCTTCACCCGACCGCTGCATGTCACACCGACAAGGCCTTGCGGTTTGGGGAAAACCGTGGGCCGCTTGCGACGGCTGGCGCCGCGAGTCCGATCCGGAGAACGGGCGCGAGGCGTGGTACCACGACGCGGAAGAAGGTCAGGGCCGGTGGAGGGGCACGGCAGAAGTGGGTCCCACGACAGACGGACAGCGACGCATGGTGGGTCGGTACGGGCTGGCGGGGAGTCGGCAGTACCGGTCCGCGCCCGGGTCACCGGGCAGGTGGTGAGCTCAGGTCGTGCGTCCGGTTGGGCGATGGCCCGTTGGATGATCTGATGCTCGGGTGTGCATGGTGACCCTTCTTCGGGAGTTCCAGTCCTGGTACTGGGACTGCGACTTCGACGATGCCGAGCTGCAGGCCGCGTTCGACGCAACCGACGACGCGACGACCGCCGACGAGTTCCAGCGGGCGTTCCTGGTGTTGCTGCGCAGCGAGGACACCGTCGCTCGCGGTACTGCCCTGGACTTCTTCGACCGCGCCGCCGCCACCAGCCGGTTCGGCCGGGCCAATCCGTTCGAGCCCTACCGGGAGGAGGTCCTCGCGGTCGCCCGGGAGATGCTCCGCCACCCGCCCCGGCCCGGCGACGACATCGCTTTCGAGGGCGCCGACCACGCCAGCGCCCTCCTCGCCCTCAAGAACGACGCGGGCCCCGAGGACGCCGAGGCCGTCCTCGCCGTGCTGCGGCGCCGCCCGGACGGGGAACTGCTGTACAACGCCCTGGGTGCAGCAGGCACCGTCCTCGCAAGCTCCGAGGCCCCCGACCCCCGGCTGGCCGCGCTGATCGGTGAGATGGCGTTCGACCGCTCGCTGCACATCGACGACCGGCACAAGGCGCTCAGCGCGCTGCGCGGCGCTGCCGGCGAGGAGGTGACCGCGCTGCTGGTCCGCGCGACCGGCGAGGACGACTACCGCTTCCAGCAGCAGGCGGCGTGGGCGCTGTCGATCGGTGAGCGGTTCTACGCCCACCGCGCCCTGCTCGAACGTCTCGACGACAGCTGGCCGGACGGCGAGCGCGGCTTCGAGGCGAGCGAAGTTCGTGAGGCTCTGGCCCCCGGCCCGCACAGCACCTACTGGCGTGGGGTCGACCCCGAGAGCCCGGGGCTGCTCCAGGCTCATCGCGAGATGCGCGCCCCCACCGGCAAAGGAGCTCACCGGCAGGCGTTTCGGACCATGCTGTACAGCGGGCTCGTCCCGATGGTGGGCATCGCGCTCGACCATTTCTGCGACAGCGACGGCCTTGCCCGGTTCCACCTGGACGTCGAGGCGTACCGCCCCAACGTCCTCGCCCTCGCTCGCCACCTCCTGACGCTGTCGCCGTCATCGGCCATGGCCGGCCCGGAGACCGGTGCCGGCGCCAGCCACGCCAGCGCGCTCGATGTCCTGGCGCTGCTCGCCGAACCCGAGGACGCCGCGCTGCTCGCCGCCGCGATCCGCCGCCGTGACTCTGCACCGCTGGTCCGCAAGCGCGCGCTCCGCGCCGCGCAGGACTGCCTCGACCGGTGGGACGAGCCGGACGACCGAGTCGTCGCCGCCCTGGAAGAGCTGATCTTCGACCCCTCGGCCGCCATGGACGACCGTACGCTCGCCGTCATCGCCCTGTTCGACGTGCCCGGGCCGCAGGTCACCGCCGTGCTCCTGAGCGCCGCCCACTCCAGCGTCCTGCCCGTCCAGGTGGAAGGCGCGCTCGGCCTCACCTACGACCACCTGATCGACCAGCACCGCGACCTGGTGCGCGGGCTCGCCGCATCCTGGCCCGCCGGCGACGACGAACCCGACCGGGCCTGGCTCGTCCGCCACGCGCTCAGGGACTGACGGCCGGCGCGGGTCTCGACGTGCTGCCGGGGTGCTTGACGGCAACGTCAGCGGACGGCGGCTGCTGCAGGCGGGGCGTCAGGAGCGTCGTCGTCCTGCTCGAGGGCAGGACGCGGCACCGCTGGACCGCGGCCTCGGTGCGCGGATCGATGTGGAGTCAGCGTCCATGTTCCGGTGATGTCGCCCTCGGCGTCGGCGGCAGCCCGGACGTGCTGGAGCAATCACGGTGAACGCTCCCGGACCGCCTTCCTGCGCCGGACCGCGGGTTCGATTTCCGGCTCCCGATCACTCGGAGCGTCGTCGAAGACATACGTCAGTCTGTCGATGACGGAGACGACCCCGTCCACCTGCCGGGCGACACGCACCGCAACCAGAATCTCGCTGAGCCGCTCGAGCTGACCCTCGAGCGTCACGACGCCATCCGCGACATTCACGGTGACCTTTCCCGGGGGCAGCCACAGCGTGCGTTCGAAGAGGTCCTCGACGATCTCTTTGCGGATCTCGGGATCAGGTCGCAGGAATACCTGCAGCAAGTCGCGCCGCGTCACGATTCCGGCCAGGTGTCCTTCGCCGTCGACCACGGGGAGGCGTTCCACCCCTCTGCTCGCCATGGTCCGTGCGGCCTCGGCGACGGTCTCGTCAGCGCGCACCGTGACGGCGGGACTTGTCATCAGGTCGGCGGCGGTAGGCGCTGCGCTCCTCGCGCCGGGGTCCGCCTTTCCGCCCCGACCGTTTTCCCAGCCGGGAGCAGGGCCCGTCTGGCGGACCACGAGGTCACTCTCCGAGATCACGCCCAGCACCATGTGCTGGGCATCGACGACCGGCACGCCACTGATCCGGTGCTCGGCCAGGAGTCCGGCGATCTCCTTGAAGGGCGTGCCCTCGGTCACCGAGACCACATCGCGCACCATCAGTTTGCCGATCTTGCTGTGCCTCACCGTGTTCGCCTCCGGCGCTGTCCCGCGGTTCCGTCGAGCCGGATCGGGTCCGGCTGGTCGCGGCGGTGCCCGCGTCTCGTTCCATCGGAGTACCGCATCGTCGCTGCCTTCGTACTGCTGGTTCGTAGGAGCCGAGTGGGCGGCTCAGGCAGGGCGGGTGAGGCGGTGGGCGAAGGCGTCGGCCCAGGCGATCAGCAGGACCCGGAGGAGCGCTGCCGGTAACGGCCGGCCGACCCACATCATGCCGGTCGCCTTCCCTCGGCCCTTCGCGCCGATGGCCGGGGACAGTTCCCCTACCAGGATGGCTGACGTGGAGGACCACTGTGGAGGGGCTGAAGGGCCCGGAGGCAGGACCGCTCGGCAGGGGCGCCCGAACCACCGGGCGGTCCATTCGCACGAGTTCACCCGCGCTCCCATGGCGGCCTCGTTCCCGGTCGCGCAGCGTGGAGGTGAGCGGGCGATTGCTGTCGCCCGGCCGAGTCGGACCGGGATGAGGAGAGACGCAATGGACACAGATGCCTCGAAGCCGCGCGTCGTGGTCGGCGTCGACGGGTCGTCGTCCTCTCGCGCCGCGCTGCGTTGGGCCGTGCGGTACACGGATTCCATCGGAGGCGACTTGGAAGCGGTGGCGGTGTGGGACCTGCCGGGGATGCGCATCTGGGCGGCTCCGCCCGTGGACGCGGATCTTGACGAGGAGAACGCCCGGGAGCTGTTCACCCGGGAACTGACGGAAGTGCTCGGCTCGGAAGGGGCTGCCTCGGTGAGGGCGGTGCTGGTGCGGGGCAATCCCGCCGAGATGCTCCTGAGCGCGGCGGTGGGGGCGGAGGCGCTCGTTGTGGGCAGCAGGGGGCGGGGCGGGTTCGCCCGGGCCTTGCTGGGGTCCGTGAGCCAGCAAGTCGCACTCCACGCCACGTGCCCCGTCGTGATCGTCCGTCCGGAGTCGGCATGACCCATGGCCTCGGGCCGGTGGGCCTGCCGCGTCACTGGAACGCGGCGTGGATCTCCTGCTCGGTGGCCGTGTGCGAGACGAGGAGGATCTCATCACCCGGTTGCAGGCGCACCCCTGGATCCGGCACCGTGGGCTGACCGCCGCGGATGACCGTGGCGACGACGGTGCCCGCAGGCAGCGGGATGTCGTCCAGGGTGCGCCCCACGGCTCGGGACTGCGGTGTGATGGCCGTTTCGATGACGTCGACACCTGCCTTGCTGAGTCGCAGCAGTGCCACGGTGTCCGTGGCGCCTGTGGCCTCCTCGATCAAGGAGATCAACGGGGTTGCCGACGGCACGGCCACGTCCACGCCCCACCGCTCGTCGAACAACCATCCGTTCTCCGCTTCGTTGACGCGGGCGGCGACCCGCGGGACGCGGAACTGCCGTTTGGCGAGGAGGCTGATGACGAGGTTGTCCTCGTCCTTGCCGGTGGCCGCGATGACCAGGTCGCAGGTGAGCACCCCTGCGTGCTCCAGGAGGGTGGGTTCGCACGCGTCGCCGGACACCAGGCGTACGGGAAAGCGGCCTTCGAGCTCGGCGATGCGCCGGTCGTCGGCCTCGACGAGAGTGACGTCGTTGCGGGCGGCAGCCAGTACCTGGGCGATCTGTGTGCCGAGGCGCCCCGCCCCCGCGATCAGAGCCTTCACGTTCCGAGCTCCTTGTCCAGAAAGCCCCGCAGTCGACTCAGCGAGGTGGCGGCGACAGCGAACGTGACGAGATCGCCGGGCTCGGCCGTCGTGCTGCCGGCCGGCACGAGGGAACGGCCTCCACGGGTGATCTCGACGACGCGGATCTCGCCGTCGACCTCGAATTCGATCAACCGCCGTCCAGTGACGTACGAGGGCAACTGGGAGCGCACAAGGAGGGTTTCGCCATTGCCGAAGGTGAGCTCGGGCGTGAGATGGCGGTGCAGCAGCATCTGGTGGAGCTGGTTCACGGTCCAGCGGACGCTGGCGATGGTGGGGATGCCCAGGTCGCGGTAGATGTCCGCGCGGCGCGGGTCGTAGATGCGGGCCAGCACGATGGGGACCCGGTAGGTCTCCTTGGCCGTCCGGGCGCTCACGATGTTGCTGTTGTCCCCGGAAGTGACGGCGACGAACGCGTCCGCGTGCTCGATTCCGGCGGCCTCGAGCACCGACCGGTTGTATCCGTTGCCCTCATGGAACTGTCCGGCAAAGCCCGCGGGCAGCAGTCTGCGGGTGCCGGGCATCCGGTCGATGATCCGGACGTCATGCCCCTCGGTGTTGAGCTGCGAGGCCAGCGTGGACCCGACCCGCCCACAGCCGGCGATGACCACTCTCATCGCGCTGCCCCCCTCCCGGCCGTCCGTCTGCGCAGCAGCCATTTGCGTGCTTCCTCGGCGGCCAGCAGCAGGACACCGAACACGGTCAGCACGGCCCAGTCCGCAGGCTCCAGTGGCGCTGTGTTGAAGACGGCCTGGAGCGGCGGCGCGTAGCTGATGGCGGCCATCAGGGCGATGCCGAAGCATCCGGCGAGCAGGAGCCAGGGATTGGACAGCAGTCCGATGCGGAAGACGCTCTGCCGGTCGGTGCGCACCGCGAGTGCATTGAAGAACTGGCTGACCACGATCCCGGCCTGCACCATGGTGATCGCCTCCCGGTAGACGATGTTGTCCTTCGTGAAATCGGAGTACGGAATGCCGGACGCATGGATGTGCCAGAAGAACACGGCGCACACCCCGAGTGCCTGGATGCCGCCCAGGAACAGGATGCGGCCCATGACGGCGGTCGAGAACAGTCTCTCGTCGCGCGGGCGTGGCGGGCGGTCCATGACATCCGGCTCCATCGGTTCGGCGCCCAGGGCCAGCGCCGGCAACACGTCCGAACCGAGGTCGATAGCGAGGATCTGCACGGCGGAAATCGGCACCAGGGGGAAGCCCACGAACGTCGCGGCCAGAATCGGCAGGAGTTCGGCGATGTTGTGACTCAACAGGTAGATCAGGAACTTGCGGATGTTCCGGTAGACCGAACGGCCCAGTCCCACCGCCGTGGTGATCGAGGCGAACGAGTCGTCCAGCAGCACCATCACCGCTGCTTCCCTGGCCACATCGGTGCCGGACCTGCCCATGGCGACACCGATGTCCGCGTGTTTGAGGGCGGGCGCGTCGTTGGCGCCGTCGCCGGTGACCGCGACGACCTCGCCGCGTCGTTGAAAGGCGGTGACCACACGCATCTTGTGCTCGGGGCTGACCCGGCACAGCAACAGCTCCGCCGACGACGCGAGCAGGGAGTTCACGCCGGCGTCGTCCAGACCGTCCAGCCGGGCGCCGGTCACCACGGTCGGCGACGGTCCTCGCACGATCCCCACGCGGCGTGCCACGGCCTCCGCCGTCAGGGGATGGTCCCCGGTGACCATGACGATCCGGATGCCGGCCCTGCGGCAGGCATCCACGGCAGCGCTGACCTCCGGCCGAGGCGGATCGAGCATCCCGGCCAGGCCGAGCAGTGTGAGCCCCGACTCGGCCTCGCGCTGCGGGGGGCGCGGACCGCTCGCGGGCCGCCACGCCACCGCCAGTACCCGCAGCCCCTGGGACGCCAGCTCGTCGTTGGCGGCCGTCACGTGGGCGCGCAGCTCGTCGGTGAGCGGGACCCGCTGCCCCTCCTGGTCCACGGCTTCGCAGCGGGCGAGCAGCTCCTGCGGCGCGCCCTTGACGTAGGCGCGGTGGCCGCCGGCCTCGGCATGCACGGTCGTCATGAGCTTGCGCACCGAGTCGAACGGGTATTCCGTCACGCGTGGCGCGGCAGCCTCCTCGGCTGCCGGATCGACTCCTGCCTTCGCCGCCGCGACGAGCAGGGCGCCTTCGGTGGTGTCGCCGAGGACCCGCCAGCCCTCCCTGCCCGACGGAGGTACCAGCCGGGCGTTGCAGCACAGCGCCGCGGCCCGGAGGAGCCCGTGCACCGCAGGCGCGTCGTCCACCGCGCCGACGGGCGCGTACCCCACACCCGTCACGGTGTGCGAGACGCCGCCGGCCCATGCTCGTACCACCGTCATCTCGGCCTGGGTGAGCGTGCCGGTCTTGTCCGTGCACACCACGGTGGTCGACCCGAGCGCCTCGACCGCCAGCAACTGCTTGACCAGCGCGTGCCGACGCGCCATCCGGCGTACGCCGATCGCCAGCGACACGGACAGCGTCGCGGGCAAGCCCTCGGGGACGAGCGCCACCATCACACCGAGCGCGAATACGAAGGTCTCGACGAACGGCTGCCCGGTGGGCACCCGCACCGCGAACAGAGCCGCACCGATCGCCAGAGCGACACCCGCGATACGGCGGGCCATGGAGGCCACCTGAAGTTGCAGTGGTGTCTTCTGCCGCGGTGCCGCGGCCGCGAGCCGGAAGATCCTGCCGAACTCCGTGGCTGCGCCGATGGCGAAGACGACGGCCTTCCCGCTGCCCGCGGCGACGTCGGTGCCCATGAACACGCAGTTGCGCGCCTCCAGCAGGGGGCCGGGTGCCACCGGCTCCGCCGTGCGGGGCACGGCATCGCTCTCGCCCGTCAGGGCGGCGTTGTTGACCGTCACCTCGTGCGCCTCGACCAGACGGCAGTCCGCCGGCACCGCGTCCCCGGCCTCCAGGACGACGACGTCACCGGGGACCAGGGCGCGAGCCGGCAGCTCCTGGCGCTCTCCGTCGCGCAGCACTCGGCATGTGTGCGGCACCATCGCCTGCAATGACTCCGCCGTGCGTTCGGCTGAGTATTCCTGGGCGAATCCGATGGCGGCGTTGATGACCACCACGCCGAGGATGGCCACGGCCAGTTGCAGGGTGCCGGGATCCCGTGGCTGACCCAGGGCGTAGGCCAGGAAGGTGATCGCCGACGCGACGAGCAGAACCACAGCGAAGAGGTCGGTGAACTGCGTGGCCAGTTGCCGCCACGGGTGCCGGTGTGCCGCGTGCGGCAGCTCGTTGGGTCCGAAACGGTTCCGCCGGGCCGCCACGTCGGTGGCCGAGAGGCCTCTGGGCGAGCCGGCGAGGGTCGTGTAGACCTTTTCGGTCGGGAGCGTCTGCACACGGAGCGGCTCGGCCCCGAGCGTCGGCTCCGGGCCGCCGCTTCCGGGCGCCTGCAGAGGGGATCCGAACGCCGTCGTGCGGTCGCTGTCACTGGATGGTGGCCCCAACCCGGCTCTCCTTCGCGACCGCAGTGGCCTGTTCCTCGGGAGCTCTGCGTCGCCGGTCTGCCGCAACCCGGAGAGGACCGGAGCGGCTGGTGCGGCCGAGGCCGGCCATACCCTCATCATGTACATGGTCTTGCAGTGACGCATCCGGGCGGGCTCGCTCCTGCAGGAGAGACCGGTTCGAGGTGCCGCTGACGGCACCGGGGCTCTCCACCAGGAGTTCAGCCTTCTTCAAGACCGGACATCCTGCGTCTCGTGTGCGGTGAGACGATCGATCACCGATACGACGCCGTCCGTCCGTCGCACGAGGTTCACCACGGCGGAGATGTCTCTGCGATCCTCGAGCGAGCCCTCGAGGGTGACCACCCCGTCGACGACGTGGACGGCAATCGCATCGGGCGGCAGTCCCAGGGTGCCCACGACGACGTCCTCGATGACACGGCTCCGGATCTCGGGATCGGGCCGCAGAAAGCTCAGGAGAAGGTCGCGCCGGGTGACGATGCCCACCAGCCGCTCCGCCTCGTCGACGACGGGCAGCCGCTCCACGCCTCTCCTCAGCATGGTCCGGGCGGCTTCCGCGACCGTGTCGTCGACGTGCACGGTGATGGCGGGCGCTGTCATCAGCTCACGGGCCGTCGGCTGTTCCGGATCGGCTCGCGGGGTGGGCCACTCCCCGGTGGTTCCTCCGGCAGACGCCTGGCGCGCCAGCAGATCGCTCTCGGAGATGACGCCGATCACACGGTCGTCGTCACCGAGAACCGGAAGGCCGCTGATCCCGTGGACGGCAAGGAGCTTGGCCACCTCCTTGAAGGGAGTCGACGGCATGACCGAGACGACGTCATCGGCCATCACGGCCCCGACTTCGGTGTGTCTCATCGCCCTGTCACCTCCTGTTCGACGCGGGTGTTGCCGGGCGGAGCCGATTCGTCCGCTGTGTCGTCCCGCTCGTAGCTGAGCCGGCCGGTCACGTCCACGACGCCGTCCACGCTCTCGCACAGGCGCAAGGTGACCGGGACGAGGCTCCTGCGCGGCACGCTGCCGCTCAGGGTCACCTTGCCGTCGGTGACCTCGACAGTGAGAGCCGACGGCGCGAGGCCGAGCACGCAGGTGAGGACATCCTCGATGATCTCCTCCTGGATCGCGTGATCCCTGCGAAGGAACAGCTGGACCAGATCGCTGCGGCTGATCACGCCGATCAGCCGTCCGGATGCGTCCACAACCGGCAGACGCTTGACCCTGCGCGTTTCCATCGTCCGGGCCGCCTCGACGACGCTCCATTCCGGCCGGGCGACGACAGCGGGACTCGTCATCAGTTCATCGGCCGTGTGCGCACCGTTTTCGGCCGTCCGTCTGCGCAGCAGATCCGCTTCGGAGACGACACCGACCGGCCTCTCGTCGTCATCGACGACCGGCACGGCGGTGATGTCGAACTCGTCGAGGAGGCGCGTGATCTCCTTCAGGGCCGTGCCCCGCTCCACGCTGACGGCAGTGGGTGTCATCAGGTCTCCCACGCTGCGGTGCCTCATCGCTCGCCGGTCCCCTTTCACGCGGAAGTCGTGTGCCTCGGTGCCTGGCCTCGTTCACGCCCGTTCACGCCCGCCGCGGCAGCGGGTGTCACCTCCGGCCCCGTTCGGATGGCGGCAGCGCGACCTGTACGAGCCGGCAGGGCCACACGTACGACTGTGCGTCGCGCATCGCATCAGCTGCCGTGCGCGGAGGGCGCATGACCTGCCCGGCTCACCTTGTGGACGTGCGGTGGATCCAGGTCGGAACCGATGTCGTCGTAGGTGTAACCGATCGACTGATGGACGGCGACCACGCCGTCGACGGAGCGGCAGAGTCGCTCGATGACAGGGATCACGGTTCGCTCCTCGACCCGGCCCGTCAGCGTCACCACACCTTCGCGTACGTCGATGTCCACGGCGCCGGGCGTCAGCCCCAGGGTCTCGCCGAGCACGTCGTGATGGATCTCGTCGGTGATGGCCTCGTCGCTGCGGAGGAAGGGCCTCAACAGATCGCAGCGGCTGACGATTCCCACGAGCCTTCCGGTCTCGTCGATCACGGGAAGCCGCTTGACCGTGTTGCGGTTCATGGTGCGGGCAGTCTCCACGAGGCTCCAGCCGGGCCGCGCCGTTACGACGGGCCGGCTCATCATCGCCTCGGCGGTCTCGGCACCGGCTCGTGCCATTTCGTCCGGACCGAGTCCGCGCACGGTGGGTCGTCCTTCCGGGTCGGGCAGGCCGGCGGCCTTGCGGAGCAGGTCGGCCTCGGACACGACGCCCACCGGGCGTCGCTCGTCGTCGACGACCGGCACCGCCGTGATGTCGTTGTCGTGGAACAGCTGGGCGATCTGCTTGAAGGAAGAATCCGGACGCGCCGTGACGACATTGCGCGTCATGACTTCACTGACGGTGCGATGCTGCATCCTGTTCCTCCCGTGCACTCCGCCGGGTACGGATGGGCCCTGGGGGCACGAGTCCCGACACCCCCTCTGCGAGGCCGGATTCACGCGGTGTGCTTGATCTCGATGTGCTTGGCCTCCGCCTTCTCCTGCCCGAGACCGACACTGACGGTGAGCATGCCGTCCTTGTACTCGGCCTTGACGTCTTCGTCGTTGGCCCCCGGGGGCAGCGCGACGCTGCGGCTCATGGACCCGTAGCGGATCTCGCTCCGGTTCTTGTCCACCTCGCGCTCGGTGCGCTCCGCCTTGACGGTGAGGATGCCCTCGCCGATGGTGACGTCGACGTCCTTGGGCTCGACGCCGGGAAGCTCCGCACGGAGGAAGTAACGACCGTTGTCGATGTAGTCCTCGATCCGGACCGTGTACAGGTCGCCCATGGTGGGCATGGCGAAACGGGCGGGCAAGGCCTCGAACCAGTCGGGCAGCTCCGGGAACGAGAGCCGCTGCCGCCGTGCGATGGTGTTCATCTCGGTATCTCCTCGGGTCATGACGCAGTCGTGATACGTCCAGTGCACTGCGCGCGGCTTCCGCATGCTGGGGCCGACCAGTCCGCAGTGGAGGCCCGAAGGTCCCCTCCATGGACGCGACGGGCCCGCTCCGGGCGGCGCCCGGGGCCCCGTCCGCAGGGAGGGACTCCTGCAGGGCGGCGTGCCTTGTGGACCGCCTGCCCGAGGAGCGGCGTCCGTTGACTGCTCCGACCAGTGATGGCGGCCCTGGCGCGCCGGGCATGTCATCGCGCCGCCACCGGCTCAGCCGCTCTCGGACGGGCCTTCCAGGGCCACCTTGACGTCGACGACGCCCTCCACGGCATAGGCCAGCCGAGCAGCGAGGGGAACGAGCGAGGTGTCGCGGACCCTGCCGCTGAGGCGGACCACGCCCTCGGCGACCTCGACCCTGATCCCGTCACGGGACAGGGGAAAGAGCTGATCCACGACGTCCCTGCGTACTTCGGCTTTGAGGGCGTCGTCCGGCCGAAGGAAGACCTTGAGCAGGTCGGCCCGGCTGATGATGCCTTGCAACGTACCGTCCTTGTCGACGACGGGGAGCCGCTTCACGCGATTGCGTGCCATGGTGCGGGCTGCCTGGGAGAGCGTGGCGTCGGCGCGGATCGTGACTGCGGGCGATGACATGAGTTCCCTCGCTCGCACGGCTCCGGCCTTGAGGGTCTCGTCCAGCTGGCGCATCTGTTCGATCATGCCGGGGGACACGTCATGGAACTCCTCCTTGGCGAGGAGGTCTCCTTCCGAGACCACGCCCACCACTCGTCCCTCGCCTTCCAGGACCGGGACGCCGGTGACCTGCCACTTCTCCATGGCTGCCAGGATTTCCTTGAACGGGGCGTCTAGCTCGACGGCGACGACCGTCCTCGTCATGACGTCGTTCACGATGTACGGGGTGCGGGTCATGATGTGCCTCCTGCTCTCTGCCTCCTCGTGTCGTGAACGTCGTCTTCCACCGTCACACCCAGGCCGCCGCGCACGGATGGGCCGACAGGGCCCGTCAGAGGGTCGTCCGGCCCAAGCCTCCAAGACGGTGTCCGCAAGAACCTGGTCGGAGACGGACGGGAACGGCGCCTGTCGCGGCACGTCGGCGTGCCGGTCGGATGCGTGTAACCGCCTCTCGCGCCGCATCCGGTGCTGTGCGGGGCACCGCCGTTCGCCGGGCACGCATGATGGCGCAGGGAGCCACCACGGCCTTGGACGACGCGGGGTCGGTGGGGAGCCGAACCAGGGAGTTGCTCATGTCAACGGGGATCACCGAGGTACCCGACTTTGTGCCGCGCACCGCGGCTGCTTCCCGCGCACCGAGCGCTCACGACGTCGCCTCAGCCCTCGAGGACCTTCGCGGACCATGTGCGGGCCCGTATGCCGAGGACCGCCCATGACGACGGGATGGACGTGGGCCTACAACGGATACGACCCCAAGCAGGTACGTCTGAGGGAGGCCCTGTGCACCCTCGGCAACGGCTACTTCGCGACTCGAGGAGCCGCACCCGAGGTTCGTGCCGGGCCTGTGCACTATCCGGGCACGTATGTCGCGGGCTTCTACAACAGGCTCGAGTCCACGGTCGCCGGGCGCCGGGTGACGAACGAGGACATGGTGAACCTGCCGAACTGGCTGCCACTGCGTTATCGCTGTTGCCCGGACGAGGAGCCGGCCGGCCCCTGGCTGACGCCCGACCACCCCTCCCTGCGCCGTTACTGCGCAACCCTCGATCTGCGGTCGGGAGTACTCACCCAACGCCTGCTGTTCCAGGACCGGCTCGGCCGTCGCCTGGGAGTCACGCACACCCGGATCGTGCACATGGGGAATCCGCATCTCGCCGCCCAGCAGAGCATGTTCCGGGCATACGGATGGAGCGGTCGCATCGACGTCGAGTCCGCCTTGGACGCAGACGTCGCCAACGAAGGAGTGGCGCGCTACCGCGACCTGAACGGCCGCCACCTGACCGGACACCGGACCGGTGCCACGCAGGACGGAACAGCGTGGCTCGGGTGCCGGACGACCGCCTCGGACACCGGTGTCGGGATGGCGGTGCGCACGACGACCGACGTGCCCCGGTCGTCGAGCATGCACTGCGACGAACGCCGGGTGGTGCAGAGGTACACGCTGCCGATCTCTCGGGAGCGTGGGGTGAGGGTGCACAAGACGGCGGTGCTGTACACGTCGCTGGACACGCCGGACCCTGTGGCCGCCGCGCTCGGTGACATGTCGAAGGCACAGGAATTCGAGGAACTCCTGTGCTCGCACCGGACGGTCTGGGCACAACTGTGGAACCGGGCCGAGCTGCGCGTGCCCGGGGAGGCCGGCCGCATCCTGCGCCTGCACACCTTTCATGTGCTGCAGACACTGTCGCCGCACACCGCGGCGCTCGATGTCGGCGTCCCTGCCCGAGGACTGCACGGCGAGGCCTATCGCGGGCATGTGTTCTGGGACGAACTGTTCGTCGTGCCGTTTCTGAACCTGCACTTCCCCGACGTGGCGAGAGCCCTGCTCGACTACCGCCACCGTAGGCTGCCACGGGCTTGCGAAGCGGCTTCGGCCGCGGGGTACCACGGAGCGATGTTCCCGTGGCAGAGCGGCAGCGACGGCCGTGAGGAGACCCAGCGACTGCATCTGAACCCGCGCTCCGGCCGTTGGTCCCCGGATCACTCGAACCTGCAGCGACACGTGGGATCCGCCATCGCCCACAATGTGTGGCGCTACGGCCAGGCGACGGGAGACACGGACTTCCTGTACGGCCGGGGTGCCGAACTGCTGCTGCAGATCGCCAGGTTCTGGGGCTGCGTCGCGACGTACGACCCGGCTCTGGAGCGGTACCGCATCCGCGGTGTCGTCGGGCCCGACGAATATCACGATGCCTATCCCGACGCCTCGTCCCCGGGGCTCGACGACAACGCCTACACGAACGTGACGGCCGCCTGGGTGCTCGCCCGCGCACTCGATCTGACAGAGCAATTGCCGCCTGCCCGACGGGAGGAACTCTTCGACCGGCTTGCCCTGCACGATGAGGAGCTGGCGCGGTGGGGTGACGTCTCACGTCGACTTCGGGTGCCGTTCCATGCCCGAGTGGTGAGCCAGTTCGAAGGCTACGGAGACCTCGTCGAACTGGACTGGGACGCCTACCGGGCCCGGTACGTCGACATCCGGCGACTGGACCGGATTCTGGAGGCCGAAGGGGACTCGGTCAACCGATACCAGGCGTCCAAACAGGCCGACACCCTCATGCTGGGCTATCTGTTCCCACCCGAGGAGCTGGCCGGGCTGTTCGCCCGCCTGGGATACCGGCTCGACGACGAGACGTGGCACCGGACCGTCGCCTACTACCTGCGGCGCACCAGCCACGGTTCGACCTTGAGCGGTCTGGTGCACGCCTGGGTGCTCACGCGGCTCAAGGGCAGGGACGCATGGCGGTTCTGCGAGGAAGCCCTGCTGAGCGATGTGGCGGACGTGCAGGGCGGGACGACGGGGGAGGGGATCCACCTGGGGGCCATGGCGGGCACACTGGACCTGGTGCAGCGGGGCCTGACCGGTCTGCAGGCCGATGAGCGGGGGCTGCGGTTCGACCCGGTACCCCTCCATGAGATCCCACGCTTCGGGTTCTCGCTCGAATTCCGCGGACACGGGCACATCCATGTCCGGCTGTTGCCCCACCGGCTGGGCATCAGCGTCCCCGACTCACAGGACACTCCTCTGACCGTACGCCTGGCAGGGGGACGCACGGTCACCGTCGCAGCAGGACAGCAGGGGTGGTTCCGCCTTCCGGACGGCTGACCGGCGCGTACGCGATGCCGCGTCACACGATGTCGAGGACTTCCTCCACGGGCCGGCGCGGAGTCGGGTGCCCCTCGGGGCCGTATCCGAGACGGATCACCATCTGCACGTGCCCCATGGCCGAGCCCGGGTCGCGCACCGTCCAGCGTAGTTCGGGCCATTCCAGGGGCTGGGAGGTCAGGGAGGCCACGAGACCGTCCAGCGTCGCCTGGAGCAGGACCCGCTCCAGTGCCTGGCCCGCTCGGAGCCAGTCATCGGGCCGGTCGTGGACCGTGCCCAGAATCGCGATCTGGGGTCGCTTCTCGAAGGGGGCCCACCCGCGCCCGGGTACCGTCCGGCCCGCACCGAAGTCGCGCACCGGCGAGGTGCTCCCGTGCTGACGTGGGCCGAACGCCTCCGCGGGAATGCCCTCCGAGGCCACGGTCGAGGGGTCCGTTCGCAGCCAGCGGTCGGCCTCGCCGCGTACGGCCGTGTCCACCGCCTCACGGCCTTCGGCGTCGTGGACGAGTTCCAGCACCGATCGTGCGTGCCATGCGTCGGGGAAGACCAGACGTGCTCCTTCGAGCACGGCCGCACCGCACAGTCCGTCCCGGAGGACGTCAGGGATCTCGTCCTCCAGGAACGGATGCCGGCTGGTGTGACGCCGATGGATCGCCGGATGGAAGAGAGCCAGTGTCCCGTCGCCGGCGGCGTGGGAGAGGTCGACCTCGGCGAGCAACTCCGGATCGCCGGCGTCGGGCAGGAGCCGGGTCGCCGGCTCGCGGCCGGCTGCCACCGCGGCGACGCGCAGATTGAACAGTGCGGCACCGCAGCCCAGATGCAGGCCACGACCCGCAGGGTCGATGACCGGCAGTGCACGACTGGGGTCCGCGTACAGCTGGAGTGTGCCCCTGTCGCGGAGGAACCGGAACGACCAGGGCTGTGCGTTGTGCAGCGACGGAGCCGCTGTCGCGTCCTGGACCAGCGCGGTCACGACGGACGAGGTCAAGGGTGGCGCGGTCATCGGATGCTCCCTTCGCCGCGGCCATGAGCGTCCGGACGGACCATCGATCGCACCGTCCTCCTGCGGTGGTGTTCCGGCGTCGGCCGGGATGGTGGAACCAGATTGGGGGCGGGCAGTGCTGCGGGGGCAGGGGCCGCTCGGACCCTTCCAGGGGCCGAGCGGGCCGAGCGGGCCGCGCGCCTCGGTCGCCGCCCCTGCGCCTCGGCCCGCGGTATCCGACCGTGGCGGATTGGAGTCCGGCCATCGAGCCCGTGATGACGACAGACCGCACGGCGAACGCCTCCGTCCCGCAGCCCGGCGGCAGAGTCTCCCGGAGACGAAGCCCCGGCACATCCCTACGTATCAGCGGGCACGATGCGGCGGCCCGTGAGACGCCTCGGCTCGATCGTCACCCACATCTCGCGCTCACCTCCCGGCCACGGCTCGGTATGGGTGCCTTCGGTCAGCCGCTGCACCGTCCGGGGCTCGGTGACGATATGAGCGGGGCCGACGGCGAGCACGCTCCAGCCCTGGCTCAGGGCCTCGTCCACGTGATCGACCTCGAATGCGACCTCCGCTCCCACGGCGGCGCCGAGTACCGAATCAGGTGCCGTCCGGAAGGCGATCACGTCGTCGACGACCTCATAGTTCACCGGGACGACCGCCGGGCCGTCCGGCGCCGACACCGCGACACGCCCCACCCCGTGGGTGGAAAGCCGGGCGCGGCATTCTTCGGGTCCGAGGTCGATCAAAAGGGGGTGCAGCAGTGCCTTTCCCTGTCCGGGCGGCAGCTCGATGCCCCCGCCGCGCAGGGCCGCGACGCTTGTGCCCAGCGCGGCAGCCAGATTGATGAGACTCGCCAGACTCGGGTCCGCCGGACGTTCCTCGACGTACGCCAGGTAGTCAGGGGCCATTTTCGCGCGGCGGGCCGCCTCTGCACGGGTCATCCCCTGGCGCTTGCGTTCGGCGGCCACACGCCGACCGATGTCGCCGGCTGCCCCGGCGGGCCGGCCGGAAACGCCACCCGCCTCGTCCGGGATCGTCCGGGCAGCATCAACGATGCTCGTGGAAGCGTGCTCAAGGTGACGGATGTGCGCGTCGGAGCCGGGGAACACGAGCGTCACCTCGTCCGTGTCCGACCAGCGCACGTCGTACGGGGGCGTGCCGTCGTCGTGGTGGAGTCCGACGATCTCACCGTCCCGTTTCGTAGCGCCTGTGGACGGGCTTTCGACCACGAGGTGATCGCCGAGGTGAGCTCGCATGATCGCCGCCGTTTCCTCAGAATGCTGCTGTACCCAACGTGCCACGCGCGGCGCGCAGGCGCACCGGCTGAGAAACCGTGATGCCGCGGGCCGGGCGCACTGGTACGGGGGTTTACGGTCCACGTGGGTGCCGATCTCGGTCGGCTCACCGTGGGCCATGGGCCCTGACGTGTTTCCCAGCGGGCACGTCCGGCGGTCCTGGCCTGGAAGGGAAGGCAGCATGCAGCACCGAACGGTTGCAGGATTCATGACCCGGGCGGTCGTCCGTCTGCGCCCGGAACCGTCTCCGTCATGACCGGGTCGATCGGCCTGTGGGGACTCCCGCAGGGTGTCTTCGCCGCAGAGAGAACACCACCGGCCCCGGCAGCCCGGTCTCCCCTGCATCAGGCCGCTCAGCCCTGCCACCGGCCGTGAACCTCGTGGCGTTTTCACGGAGGAGCCGACCGCGATGACGGGCCCCGAATCGCGCGACCGTGAAGAGGCGGCCTCCCGCGCCCCGGCCCGAGCGAACGGCCGGGACCCGGGACTGACGGATGACCAGGCCGCGCACCTCCTCGCCGAGCACGGTCCGAACGAGGTGTCCGTCCGCCCCCGCGTGGGGCTGCCGGTACGCCTGGTGGCTCAGCTCCGCGACCCCTTGATCATGGTGCTCCTGGGGGCCGTTGCGTTGACCGTCCTGACCGGCGACCACGCGGACGCGATCGTCATCGCTCTGGTGATTGTCGTCAACACCACCGTGGGGGTGGCACAGGAAGTCAAAGCCGACCGAGCCGTGGCAGCGCTGTCGGCGATGGCGGCACCTGCCACCCGTGTGCTGCGCGGCGGCACCGAGCGCGAGATCGCCGCCCGGGAGGTGGTCCCCGGCGACGTGCTGGTACTCGGCGAAGGCGACATCGTGCCTGCCGATGCCTCTCTGGCGCAGTCTTCGGCACTCCTTGTCGACGAGTCCATGCTCACCGGTGAATCCGTTCCCGTGGACAAGGATGTCCGTTCCGGACCGCGGGAGAGCATGCTCAACGCAGGCACGGTCGTCGTGCGAGGCCGGGCAACGGCGGTGGTCACGGCGACAGGTGCCCACAGCGCCCTCGGGCGGATTGCCGGACTGCTGGAGAGCCGCGTAGAGCCGACGCCGTTGCAGCGGCGCCTCGCCTCCCTGGGCCGCGTCCTTGCCGTGGTGACGTTGGCCCTGTGCCTGGTGGTTTTCACGTTGGGGATCGTCCGGGGCCTGGCACCCGAAACCATGGCGGTCACGGCCATCAGCCTCGCGGTGGCCGCGGTACCCGAGTCGCTCCCCGCCGTCGTCACGCTGGCGCTGGCCCTCGGCGCTCGGCACATGGCTGCGCGCCATGCTCTCGTCCGCCGCCTGCCGGCCGTCGAGACGCTCGGATCCGTGACCGTCCTGGCCACGGACAAGACGGGAACCCTCACGGAAGGGCGCATGGTCGTCGAACGCGTCTGGACCCCCGAACGGACCGTCACCTTCAGCGGCTACGGCTACGAGCCGACCGGCGACGTCCTCGTCGACGGCCATGTCGCCGACCGGACGGAACTGGCGCCTGCCCGAGAACTGCTGACCGTCGCCGCGCTGTGCAACGACGCCGGACTGCGGCCGCCGGAGCGCTCGGGTGTCGGCGTCGCAGGCCGCTGGTCGGCGCTCGGGGATCCCACCGAGGCCGCTCTGCTCTGTGCGGCGGTCAAGGCCGGCTGCGGCGACCAGCACACGCTGCGCGATACGTTTCCGCGGCTGGACGAGGCCCCGTTCGACAGTCTGCGCAAGCGCATGACGACGCTGCACCGCTCGCCGGAGGGCGGGGTCATGGTCTGCCTCAAGGGGGCGCCGGAAGCGGTACTGGACCACGACGTGCTCGATGAACCCGAGGGGGTGGTCGACCGGGCGCGGCGATCGGCGGAACTGCTGGCGGCGGAGGGATTCCGGGTGCTCGCTGTTGCATCCGGCCCGCGCGATGCCATGCCTGTCCGAGTGAGGGATGCCGAGTCGGGGCTGCGTCTGCGCGGGCTCGTAGCGCTGAGTGATCCGCCGAAACCGGAAGCGGCAGCGACCCTGACGGCGTGCCGGACGGCGGGCATCGTCCCGGTCCTCGTCACGGGAGACCACCCCGCGACGGCGGGAGCGATCGCCAGGAGAGTCGGGCTGCTCCCCGGAGACGCTCCGGCCGACCGCATCGCCACGGGGCGCGCGCTGGCGGCCGGTGACGTTGGCGATCCCACAGCCGTGCGGGTCTTCGCCCGCACGGACCCCGGGCAGAAGCTGGACATCATCGAGGCCTGGCGCCGCAACGGGGCGGTGACGGCCATGACGGGCGACGGAGTCAACGACGGGCCCGCCCTGCGGCATGCTGACATCGGGGTCGCCATGGGGGGCCGGGGCACCGAGGTGGCCCGGCAGTCCGCCGACCTGGTTCTCACCGACGACGAACTGTCGACGGTCGTAGCGGCGGTGGAGGAGGGTCGTCGCGTCTACGACAATGTCAGGCGCTTCCTCGTCTACGGACTCTCCGGAGGCGCGGCCGAGATCCTCGTGATGCTGCTCGGCCCGGCGCTGGGGCTCCCGCTGCCGCTGCGGGCCGCGCAGATCCTCTGGATCAATCTGCTGACGCACGGGCTCACCGGTGTGGCCATGGGAGCAGAGCCCGTATCCCCGGGCGCCATGCACCGGCCTCCGCGGCCGCCGCAGCAGCACGTCCTCGGCCACGGCTTGTGGCAACGGGTGCTGTTCCTGGCAGCCGTCGTGACCGCTGCCTGTCTGCTCGTCGCGCTGTGGGCGCAGGCTCGAGGGGCGCCGTGGCAGAGCGTGCTGTTCCTCGCGCTCCTGGGCGCTCAACTCGGGGTCGTCCTCGGTCTGCGTACGCCACTGCTGACTCGGGAGAATCCTTTCCTCCCTCTGGCCGTGCTGCTCTCCGCGGCGCTGGGGGCGGCGGCGCTCACCGTGCCGTTCCTGCGCACGGTGCTGGAGACGGAACCCCTCGCCTGGCCCGAGGTTGCCGCAGCGGCGGCTGTATGCCTGACGGGCTTCGTGGCGGCCCGAGCGAGCGGGCGGCCGTGGGCCAGGCGACTGGTGGCCCGGTCGTGAGAAGACGTATCGGCAGAGTTGTGCCGAGGCTTCCAGGGGAGCACCCGGCAGGCACCGGTCCGTGGTCAGGGCGTTCCGGCCGAGCCGTGGCTCATGTCCAGTCTGATGTCCACGACGCCCTCGACGGCGCGCACGGCGCGGGCCAGCAACGGGACCAGCTGCGTGTCCGGGAGGATGCCGGTCAGGGTCACCACGCCCTCGGTCACGGACACGTCGACATCGAAGGCGGCGGGCAGAGCGTGCAGGACCGTCCGCCGGATCTCCGCGGCGATGTCGTCGTCCGAGCGCAGGAAGACCTTCAGCAGATCGCCGCGACTGACCACACCTTCGAGCATCCCTGTGCTGTTGACGACCGGCAGTCGTTTGACCCGCCGGTGGGCCATGATCCGGGCCGCTTCCGCAAGGGTGGCGTCCGGGTGAACCGTGACAGCCGGACTGGACATCAGTTCCTCGGCAGTCACCGCAGCCGCCTTCGCACGCTCCGACAGCGAGCTCACGCGCGCGGGATCGTCGAGCCGGAACTCCTCCTTGGGTAGCAGGTCGGCTTCCGAGACCACTCCGATCACGCGCCCCTCACCCTCGAGTACGGGGACGGCGCTGATCTTCCACTGCTCCATCACCGCGACGATCTCCTTGTAGGACGCCTGGCGTCCGATGGCGACGGCCGTGTGGGTCATCACGTCACTGACGGTGTGCGGGGACTCGGACATGGGGATCACCTGCCGGTTCTCGTGGCCCCGGACCGTGGCGCCACGGGTCTCAGGAAGGGGAATCGGGACGGCTGTCGGAGGTGCATGCACGGTGCGAGCGCGCTCCGCCGTCTCAGGTGTGCGGCACCAACGCCACAGGGCACGCCGCATGGTGGAGTACGGCGTGGTTCACGGTCCCCAGCTGCATGCCGAAATTGCCCTTCTTGCGGCGCGCGCCGACGACGAGCAGGTCTGCGGCGGCCGAGGCCTCCAGCAGTACCGTCGAGGCGGAACCCTCGATGGCCTCGCCGCTGACGGTGTGAGGGCCCATGGCCACGCCGGCCCGTTCCAGGGCATGGGCGACCTGTTCTTCCGCCCGCGCAGCCAGGTCGTCGGGATTCGGGTCACCGGTGCCTTCGTGCGCCGGGCGACGCCATGCGTGGACGGCCCTGAGCGCAGCGCCGCGCTGCTCGGCCGTTCGCGCCGCGAAACCGATGACGGCTGCCGCCTCGGGTGCTTCGTCAACCCCGACGACGACCTGGCCGAACGTGTCGAGTCTGTTCTTCTCCCCACCGCGTACCACGATGACCGGCGATTCTGCGTGAGCGGCGACCGACAGACCGACCGAGCCGAGCAGCAACCCGGACAGCCCGCCTCGCCCGCGGTTGCCGACGACGACCGCACAGGCCGCTTGGCTCGCTTCTATGAGGGCAGCGGCAGGGTCGTCCCAGCGCACTTCACCCGTCACCTTCGCCACGGTGGATCGTCGGGTCGCCCGCTCGACCGCTTGATCGGCGATCTCGTGTGCGTAGGACTGGGCCGGGCCACGCCCGGTGTCGAACGACGGCGCATGGCCCTCGTACCAGACCCATCGCGAGCTGTACAGGACCCGCAGCGGTACGTTACGCCGGACCGCTTCGTCGACCGCCCAGTCCAGGGCGTCCAGGCTCGCGTTCGAGCCATCGACCCCCACGACGAGAGGTTGCTCCACTGTCGCCATCCCCTTCCGGGTCTCTTCCCATGCACGGGGCTTTTTCTCGGACGGTCTCACCCCCACTTGCCCCGGTGAAAGGGACTCCTGGGACCCGGTCGGGGGCCGATCGGACCTGTGCCTGCATCGACCGCTGCTGGACGGCGTGGCGCTGCGCCATCCTGCCGACCGGGGCCGGACGGCCCCCGCCCACGGCCCGATCGGCCTCTCGGCAGGCGAAGGCGCACACCGGACGCTGAGTACGAAGCGTCTGGATCGGAGTGCGGCGATGAGCGACGACAAGGGGTGGGCCCATGCACTGCCGGCGGAGGGCACGACCGTACGCATCCGCCCCGCCGGTCCCCGTGACCACGATGTCGTGCAGGGCTTGTACGAGGGGATGTCGCTGGAACAGCTTCTGCTGAGGCTCTCCCGGATGGCGAGCGATCTGCCACAACTCACCGAAGCCGACCTGAACCCGGTCCTGGCACGCGCCGAAGGCGCGACCGTGATCGACGCCCGGCTGCATCTGGAGCCGCGGCACGCCCACGACCCGTATCTGCGACGTCTGCACTGACGGGCTTCAAGGCGTTGACGAGCATCGAGAGCCGAGGAGGTGCAGCACCATGACGCGGAAGATCCTGGTGGCCTACGCATCGAAGTACGGATCCACCGCGGAGATCGCCCGGTCCATCGGAGAAGTTCTGGGCCGGACCGGGGTGGTGGCCGATGTCCTCCCGGCCGGAGGCGTCCCCGATGTCGCCCCGTACGACGGCGTGGTGCTCGGCGGCGCCGTGTACGCAGGACGCTGGCACAAGGATGCCCGTCACTTCGTCCACCGCAACCGCAGAACGCTGGTTCATCGGCCGGTGTGGCTGTTCGGCAGCGGTCCGCTGGACGTGTCGGCACTCGAAGAACGGCCGCCGGTGCCTCCTGGCATACGACGTGTCGCCAACCGTCTCGACGCCAGGGACTGCATCACGTTCGGCGGACGGCTGACCCCCGATGCCGACGGACTCGTCGCCCGATTGATCGCCGACTCCGGCAACGCAGGAGACTTCCGGGACTTCACCCGAATCGAGTCCTGGGCAGAACGTATCGCCGAGGAACTGGCTGCCGAACCGGAGAGGCGTCAAGACCATGTCCGCCGGAACCCGTGACCGTTGGTGGCGCTGGCGGCGCAACCCTCTGCGCAGCCGTTCCTATCTCGTGGAGGCATGGGCGAACCTGCTGATCGCACTGGCGGTGCTCGTGGGGATGCCCACCGCCGCCTTCGTCGCCGGCAGTGCCGCATACGACCATGCCCGTGCCCAGGCCGTCATGGAGCGGGCAACACGGCGTCCGGTGCAAGCAGAAGTCGTCGCACGCGTTCCGCAGTTCGCCTATGCCAAGGAGACCGACCCGGCCAAAGTGGTCGTGACGGTGAGATGGAAGGACTCCACCGGCACGCCCCGAACCGGAACCGTTTCGGCCCGCAGAGGCACCACGAGGGGGGACGGCGTCCGGATATGGCTCGACGAGCGCGGTCGGATCGCATCTGCGCCCATGGGGGGCCAGGAGATCACCACGCGTGCGTGCTGCGCCGGGTCCGAAGCGGCAGTCCTCGTGGCGCTGGGCGCCGTGTCCCTCCACGTGGCCGTGCGGAGCACCATGCAACGTCGCCGGCTCGCGTGCTGGGAACGCGAATGGCGGCAGGTCGGGCCTCAGTGGGACATCCACCGGACCTGACCCGGCGGTGGTGTACCCGACGGCTCACGATGCCGACCACCCGGTCGCCCGGCCAGCCCCTGGAGGCCGGTGCGCCTCCGACCGGGTGAAGCCCGCACACCTCAGGGGCCGACGTATTCGTACACACCCCCGTGAGGGTGTCGCAGCACCGCTCGCTGACCGTTGGGGGTGGGCTGCGCCGGCATCACCACGGTGGCACCGGCTGCAACCGCTTCTTCAACGGCGACGGCCAGATCTCCAACCGCCAGAGTGGCACTCACTCCGGCCACCCTCTGCACTGCCTCCTCCGGACCGGAGTACAGAAGGAAGGGCCCGACGCTCGCCAGATGCACACCGGCGAAGGCGAAGCGGCCGGCCGTCCGGCCCGTCAGCCGCTCGTAGAAGGGGATGGCCGCTTCCAGGTCGTCAACGCGCTGTCGTGCGACTACCGAGTCGATCTTCACCGGCATGTTGGAACTCCTCCTCCGTGTGGGGGTTCTGCGTTTGATGTTGTCATGCCAATCGCCATGCTCGCTTCGACCTGGCGTGGTCTACGAACGGTCGGCCGTTGGCACGGCCTGCGCGGTCTCGACCGCTCTGGCGGTCTATTTCACCTCCCTGACGGATCCCGACAGGAGAATGTGACGGTCGGACAGCTCCCAGTCGCCCGGATCCGGCGTGACACGAGTCGGAGCGTCCTTCTGGGCCGATTCCCACCGCATGGCAGCCCCGTCCTGGAGCCCTCTGCGACCACTGTCCGCACCACTTCGCGTGCACTGGGCCGAACGGCCCCTGCATGCGGCCGTCGAGCCCTGCCCGCCCTCGACGTGGTGATCGGCGTGGGCAACCCGCTCCGTGGTGACGACGGGGCAGGACCGGCGGTCGTAGAGGCCTTGCGGGGCAGGGTCCCCGACGACACCGTGCTGACGGTCAGCGACGGTGAACCCGGCCGGATGCTCGAACTGTGGCGGGGCGCGGACACCGCGGTCGTGGTGGAAGCCCTCCCTCTGCGCCCGGCCAGGCTGCACACCCTGACGGCGGCCGAGGCGGCCGACCGCGCGGGCAGTACCGCGAGTACGCACGCCCTGGGGCTGGGGGAGTGCCTGGCCCTGGCCGAAGCCCTCGACCTGCTCCCTCGAAGGGTGATCGTGCACGCAGTGGAAGTGGCCGACGTCGGGCTCGGTGCGGGGCTGAGCGACCCGGTGCGAGCGGCCCTCCCCGAACTGGTCGAGCGTACGTCCGATTCCGTGCGGCATGCCCGTGAAGGGAATCACCTGCGGCGGACGTCCGGCGGTCCGCCGTCACCGTGACCGGCCGGCCTGGGCGGCAGTCCGTGCAAGGCTGCGCCTTGCCATGCCGAGCCCGCATCCTCAGCCGCCCGTCGTTCCGCGCTCTCCCGGTCCAGCAGCAGCCGGAGCCTGTGTCCCAGCAGGTCCGCTCTGCGCAGCGCGGTGGCCTGGTCGCGGCGAAGCCACAACCGCCCGGCCCGTCCCACCGGCACTCGGCACCCATGTGCGCTCATCCCGGTTCCTCCTCCTGTGGCGGGGCGTGGGTGTCGAGCGCAGGCCGCCCGTCACGGTGCCGCCGCGGTTCGGCCCATGCGCTTATCAGGGGTGAGGGAGCAGCGGCAGTCTTTCGACGACGACAGAAGGGCCTTCCCGTTCGGGAAGGCCCTTCTGAGGGGTGCGATTCGATATCAGTGCTTGAAAGCGTCCTTGGCCTTTTCCTTCGCCTCGCGGGCATCACCGGTGCTCTTTTCCGCCTGCCCCTCGGCGGCCATGCGGTCGTTGCCAACGGCGTTTCCCAGGGCCTTCCTGGTCTTGCCCTTGGCCTGCTCGGTCTTCGCCTCGGCCTTCTCGGCGGCACTCATGGAACACGCTCCTCTCAGCTCTGAGTCGCTGTTGCGGTAATCCGCTCGTGCCCCGGCTTTCTCCCGACAAACAGGGGTGCCGAGGAGGATTGGCGCTCAACAAGTCGGGCACACGGGGCGCCAGGAGGTTGATAACTATGGTTCCCCTGCTCCTTGTTCTGCTTCTCGCTGTGATCCTTTTCGGCGCCGGTTTTGCCGTCAAGATTCTGTGGTGGGTGGCCCTCGCCGTCCTGGTGCTGTGGCTGCTCGGCTTCGTCATGCGCTCGACGGCTGCGGGCGGTGGCCGAAGCCGCTGGTACCGATGGTGACCTGACCCCGCTCCCCCCTCCCCGCAGGGCCCGGCCCACACCCGGCCGGGCCCTTCGTCGCGCAAGCAGTCAGGCGCCTGGACACATGTCCGTGAACAGGGCGTCCGCAGCGAAGGCGGGGTGAGCGGGGTCGCCGTCCGGCACCCGAGCCGCCTCGTGCACTCCAAGGGGCGATGTTCGGCGAGCGGACCCTGGGGAGGGGGACCGAACGGCCCTTGTATTCGGGGGCGGGGTCGGCTCAGCGTGGATACAGAGAGGACTTTCCCGACGTCACCAGCCTTTCGGAGGTGAGGATGATGTATTGGAACGGGGGAGGCTGGGCCTGGATGGCCTTCATGCCGCTGCTGTGGATCGTTCTGATCGGCCTCGTCGTGTGGGCGGTGGTTCGCCTCACGCACCACCCGGCCGGCCATGAGCAGGGGCCTGATCAGCGGTGGGCGGATCAGAGGTGGGCGGGGCAGCGCGAGACCCCGGAGGAGATCCTCGACCGCCGCTTCGCCTCCGGCGAGATCGACGCGGACGCCTACTCCGAGGCACGGCAGCGGCTGGCCGCGCACCGTTCGAGGCCCTGATGACCCGGCTGCGGGCCGCCTGGGTACCGCTGGCCGTGCTCGTCGTGGCGCTTGGCGCCCTCATCGCCTCTCTCGTGTGGGTCTCGAGCGGTCTCGGCGGGCCGGTCGGCGGGCCGATGAGGGCGCCGGTCTCCCGGGACGGCCCGGTGCGCGGCCCGACGGACGCCGACCGCGCGGCAGACCGCTTCGGCGAACGGTGGGGCCTGCACACCGGAGAAATGATGCGGTTCACCAACGGCTACTACGCCGAACTTCTCGATTCTCACGGCAGGCGTGCGACCGAGGTGCTCATCGATCCCGGCAGCGGCGCCGTCCAGCTCGAGTTCGGTCCTGCCATGATGTGGAACACGGCCTACGGCACGATGCGGGCCCGTGCCGACCACCAGTCTGCGACGATAAGCCCGCAGCAGGCAACCCGGATTGCCGACCAGTGGCTCGAAGATCACCGTCCGGGCTTGCAGGCCGCCGAGCCCGAGGCCTTTCCCGGCTATTACACACTGCACACGCTGCGCCACGGGAAGATCGACGGCATGCTCTCCGTCAACGACCGTACCGGTGATGTCTGGTACCACACCTGGCACGGCCGCTTCATCGAGATGAGGGAACCACCTGGTGGCACGTAGGTCATGTCGTGTGGGTGACGAGGATGTCGGCACCGCGGGGACGGCGTGCTGAGCCGAGGTGTGTCTTCGTCGTCGATGCCGGGTGCGTGAACCGTCGTCGGGCCCCTTCGAGGTCCATGTGGTGGCCGATGTTCGTGTGCTCGAGGAATGAGTGGCCCGACGATCGTTGCGTGTCTTCTCAGTCCGACTCCGTGAAGGGACGGCGGTAGACGGGGGCCTGGCCTGTGCCCCAAGGGCGTATGGCGGCCAGTGCCTGGACCACCGCTGCTTCCAGGGGGCCGCTGGTGTCGATGGCGATGGCCTCTGCCCACGGCGGTTCTTGTGCTGCGATCGCGGTGGCCACGGCGACGTCGGCATCCGATGCTCCGGGTGCGCGGGAGTGCAGGCGGGCTGCCGAGACACTGCCCGGAACCCGGCAGTGCAGGGCGATCAGGTCGGCGCTGACGTCCTCCGCCATGTTCAGGGCCGCTTCGCGCTGACGCGCATCGGACCAGGTGGCGTCCAGGACGACGGACTCGCCGGAGGACAGCAGGGTGGATGCGCGGTCGAGCAGCGCCGCGTAGGTCCTGGCGGTCCACTCGGCTGTGTACAGGCCTTCACCGTAGGCGGCCGCCGCGGACTCCTCTGCCGGCATGCCGGCCAGCTCCTTGCGGAGCCGGTCGCTGCTGAGCAGTGTGATGCCGAGGCGATCGGCCAGCGCACCGGAGAGGGTGGATTTCCCGCTGCCGGGCAGCCCACCGACGAGCGTCAGGCCGACAGCGGAGCTACGAAGGTGGCGCAGTGCCGTCGTGACCAGGCGCCGTGACGCCGCCTTCGCGTCGGGTGCACCCTGGTGTGCCTGTATCAGGGAGACCTTGGCGCGGACGAACGCCCGGTAGGCGACGTAGTGGTGCCACAGGGACGGCGGCGCGCAGTCGCCGGAGTACTCGCTGTACTGGGCGAGGAAGTAGGCCGCGGCCTCCGGAGCGCCGAGCTGCTCCAGGTCCATGGCGAGGAACGCCGCGTCGTCCAAGCCGTCGACATGGCGGAGACGGTCGTCGAACTCCAGGCAGTCCAGGACACGGGCTCCGTCGTCGAGGCAGAAGATGTCGTCGGCCAGCAGGTCGCCGTGGCCGTCGACCACGCGCCCCTGCCGGATGCGGGTGTCGAACAGCTGCTTGCGGCCGGACAGGTAGCGGCGCACCAGTCGCTCGACCTCTTCCAGGCCGTCGGGTACGAAGCCGTCCTCGGTCAAGGCGCGGACCGCTGCGAAGCTGGCTTCCCAGCGCGACGACAGCGCGTCCCGCGTGCCCTGCTGATCGACTTCCCCGCTGCGGGGCGCGCTCGCGTGGCAGGTGGCGAGCTGCCGAGCGACGGACCGCAGGACATCCTCAACCGCTGCGCCTTCTCGCACCAGCCGGGAGAGGCGTCGGTCCGCCGGCATACGGCGCATCACGACGAGCGGCTCGGCGTCGTCCCTGCCCGGGCCGCGGAACTCACCCAGGCCCAGGTAGACGTCGGGGGAGAAACGGCGGTTGAGAGCTATTTCCCGCTCGCAGGCGGCTCGGCGGGCCGTCACTGTGGCGTAGTTCAGGAACCCCAGGTCGACCGGCTTTTTGAGCTTGTAGGCGCGGTCACCGACGAAGAACAGGACTGCGGTGTGGGTCTCGCACACCTCTGCGCGGGGGAGCGGCGCAGTGCCGAGTCCTGTGCCGGACCGGAGCACGGATGCGTCGGACTGATGCAGCGGCACCATCGGCTCCGCGGCGTCCTCAGGCACAGCCATGGGGGACCACGGTGACGGGGCACCGGGTGTCGGGCGAGCCGTCGAGGCCCGCGGTGACGACTGGCTCCACGGCCATGGCCTCCGTCTCGTAGGAAGCTGGAACGAGGGCGAACAGGTCCACCTGCCCCCACGGGGTGCGCACGCCTCGCGGCCCTCTATTTCGAGGAGTACCCCAAACCTTCCCGTGGTGCATGCGGGGGCGGTGCCGGGCTGGGCTCGGGGCGTGGAGTCCGGAGGAGAGGGACCCTGACGACTTCCCGGCTGGTACGCGGGGCACGCCCTGTCCGGGCAGGGGCACGCCTCGTCACCGGCAACGACATATTTCGCTCACGAGTCCGCCCACGACAGCGGCGGGGATTCAAGGCCGACGGCGCGGATGATGCGGCGGTTGTGGGGCATGTGCTGCCTAGGTCGTCGGGCATCCGGCCATGACCTGTGTTCACCGTACAAATGGAGATCAGTCGTGAGTCTTGACGAGATACCGGTAGCCTTCGCTCGTCGGACGGGTTCCGACGTCGATGCCCGCAAGCAGCGCCTGCGCCGCCGCCTGGAACGGCTGATCGGTGTGGCTGCGACCGAGGGGAACGAGCTCGTTCCCCTGCGCAACGGTGAGGAGATCTTCCCGGCGATGCTCGGGGCGATTCGTTCGGCGCAGCACACGATCGACATGATGACGTTCGTGTACTGGCGTGGTCAGATTGCCCGTGACTTCGCCGTCGCCCTCGCCGACCGTGCCCGCGAGGGAGTACGGGTGCGGCTGCTGCTCGACGGCTTCGGAGCCAAGGAGATCGAAGAGCGGCTGCTGGACCTGATGGATGCCGCCGGCGTGGAGGTGGCTTGGTTCCGCAAGCCCGTCCGACTGTCGCCGTTCAAGCAGAATCACCGCTGCCACCGCAAGGCCCTCATCGTGGACGAGAAGACGGCATTCACCGGGGGAGTCGGGATTGCGGAGGAATGGTGCGGGGACGCCCGCAATCCGGGTGAGTGGCGCGACACCCATGTACAGGTGCGTGGACCGGCCGTGGACGGGATTGCAGCCGCCTTCGCGCAGAACTGGGCCGAGTGCCACGACGAACTCTTCGACGACCGTGACCGTTTCGTCGAACACGACCAGATCGGCTCCTCGGTCGTCCAGGTCGTCCGCGGCTCGGCCAGCATCGGCTGGCAGGACATGCAGACCCTCATCCGGGTCATGCTCGACTCCGCCGAGGAGCGATTCCGGCTGGCCACCGCCTACTTCGCGCCGGACCCCTACTTCATCGACCTGCTGTGCCGGACAGCTCGTCGCGGTGTGCGCGTGGAGATCCTGCTCCCCGGCCCCCACACCGACCAGCGCGCCTGTCAGTTGGCCGGCCAGCACCACTACACGCGTCTCCTGGAAGCCGGCGTGCACATCCGCCAGTTCCAGCCGACCATGATGCACGCGAAGATCATCACAGTGGACTCGGTTGCCGCGCTGGTCGGGTCCACCAACTTCAACCGCCGCTCCATGGACCACGACGAAGAGGTCATGCTCGCCGTCCTCGACGAGGAGTTCACCGCTGTACTCGACCGCGACTACGAAGCGGACCTGGAGCGCAGTGTGGCCGTGGATCTGGCTCGCTGGAAGAGACGTGCGGCCTTCCAACGAGCCAAGGAAGCCTCCGTCACAGTGATCCGGCGCTTCCTCTGATCACAATGGCCTCGTCGCGGACCAGGGCGGGCCGAGCTGTTCTTGACCCCTCAACCCGGTGCGGGTCGGGAGTCACAGCGGGCCGGTGCCTCGCAGGGCCTGCACAGGGACGTCGACAAGGGTGGGGCCGGGGCTGGTGAGGGCTGCGCTGAGAGTGTCGGCGAGACGATCGGGGTCGTCGGCGCGGGTGGCGGTGATGCCGAGTCCGGTGGCGACGGCCACGATGTCGAGACCGGGCAGATCGAGGGCGGACTGGATCGGCGGGGGGAAGGCGTCGATGCCGTAGAGGGTGGTGAACTCCTTCATCGCGCCGTACTCGCTGTTGTCCAGGACGAGGACGGTGAGGGGAAGCCGGTGCCTGGCCGCGGTCCACAGGGCCTGGACGGAGTACATCAGGGAGCCGTCGCCGATGAGGCACAGGGTGCGGCGGTCGGGGTCGGCCAGGGCTGCTCCGACGGATGCGGGCAGGGCCCAGCCCAGGCCCCCGCTGAAGGCGTTGTGGAACTGACCTGCCTCCATCGGGAAATGGGAGCGGATCTCTTCGCGGTAGGAGGGGGCCTCCTCGAACACCGGCGTGGCGGACGGCATCAGGGTGTGCAGCAGATGCAGGACCGCGGACGCCTGGAGCGGCGCGGTCAGCGGCGCGGGCCGGGGGCGGGATGGCGCGGTGGGAGGGGTGCGGTGTGCGCTCTGGTCCGGCAGTTGTGCGAGCAGCGCGCGGATGCCGGAGCGGGCCGAACAGATCAGGCTCTCCCCGACCGGGGCGGAAAACGCGTGCATGGGGTTGTCGGTCAGATGCAGGCACCGTGTGCCGTCGGGCAGGAAGGGGCCCTCGGTGTGGACGTGGTAGGTGAAGACCTGGGCACCGATGACCAGGACGACATCGTGGCCGTTGAGCCGCTTGGTCACTTCCTCGCGGGTGGCGGTGAGATACCCCTGGAACAGCGGGTGCTGCTCGGGGAAGCCCGCCCGGGAGCACCAGGGGGCACCGTAGACCGCGGCGCCAAGGCGCTCGGCCAGCAACACGGCGTCGGCTGCGGCACCGTCGCCGTCGACGGCGGGGCCGAGCACCAGGGCAGGATTCTTCGCATCGGCGAGGATGCCGCTGAAGCGGGCAATGGCGGCGGTGTCGGCGCCCAGCGTCGGGACGACAGCGCGCGGCGGGACCGGCACTGCGGGCTGGGCCCAGTCGTCCTCCGGGATGGACACGAACACGGGCCCGCAGGGCGGAGTGAGCGCGGTGAGCAGTGCGCGGGCGATCGCCCCGGGGACGTCGGCCGCGCGCGCGGGCTGGAGCGCCCACTTCACGTAGGGCCGGGGGAACTGGTCGGCTTCGATGGCGGACAGATAGGGCTCAGTGGGCAGCATGGCCCGGGTCTGCTGCCCGGCCAGCAGGACCAGCGGGCTCTGGTTGCGCCACGCGGCGATCACGCTGCCCAGGGCGTTGCCGACACCGGCTGCCGAGTGCACGATGGCAACCCCGGCGCGTCCGGTGCGCTGCGCGAGGCCGTCGGCCATCGCCACCGCGCTGCCCTCCTGCAGGGCCAGGACGTACTCCAGGTCGTCCGGCCAGTGCAGGTACATGTGCATCTCGGTGGAGCCCGGGTTTCCGAACACTCGCGTGACATCAAAGTCACGCAGCACCCCGAAGACTGCTTCGGCCACGGTCGGCCCATCAGTGCGGACATCCACAGGAGCCATGGAAGACCCTCTCTCGCGTCCCCCGCACCAGCATGAGCACCACGGATGAAGGGCGCCACACGAAGTCCGGCTGCAGGAGGGCACACGCCTGGTTCGTTTACTGGGCAATCAAGCCGGGCGCACGAAGCAGGGCACGGGCACAAGCTGCGCCAGGTGCCACGGAAGGACTCCGGAGGCCACCTCGTGGAACGAGGGCCGCGCCGAACTGCCCTGGCCGGGTTCCCGCCCGTGAGTACGTGCCCCTTCACACCCCGGGCGTGGCCCGGCGCGGTGATCTGCTGGACCAGGCAGGAGGATGCTCCCTCCGCACTCCTGCCGGTCGGCGGGCTGCGACAACTGGGGGAGTGCGCCCGGGTGCCCAGGCTCGGTCCACCTCCGCACCGCCGCGAACTGCATGCACCCCACCCTGCACGCGACGGCAGGCATCGAGGCAGTGGTGTCGGTCGGCCGCCCAAGGCAAGACGGCAGCAGGGGGGCCTCGGAAACGGCGCGTTCACAACATCGGGGACCGACGGTAACAACCGATTTCTAGCATGACCGACCGTGGGATCAGAGCCGTATGCAGGGCCGCACGCGGCTCATGACGGTACGTCGGCTCCCCCGTCCTGCCGATGACGCCAAGCGGGGAACATTCCACACCGAAGCTCCGCACCAGCACCATCGGGAGGCGCGCCATGAGTACCACCGAGTCACCGCTGATACCGGCGGAAACGACGAGGGCCACGGAGGACCAGGCGATCAAGGAGACGCTGGAGGACTACACCCTCCGCTTCGCCCCGCGCAGTTATCGCCGCTGGACCCCCATGGTGGTGGCGACGACCGCGCTCGGTGGCATCGCCTACATGGCAGACTTCTCCATCGGAGCCGGCATCGGTCTGGCGCATGGCACCGGCAACGCGCTCGTGGCCATCGCGGTGGCTGCCGTCGTCATCTTCCTCACCGGCTTCCCGCTGGCGTACTACGGTGCCCGCTACAACATCGACCTCGACCTGATCACCCGCGGCTCCGGCTTCGGCTACTACGGCTCGGTCATCACCAGCGTCATCTTCGCCAGCTTCACCTTCATCTTCTTCGCGCTCGAAGGCTCGATCATGGCCCAGGGCCTCAAGCTTGGCTTCGGACTGCCGTTGTGGCTGGGCTACCTGGTCTCCACACTGATGGTCATCCCGTTGGTGATCTACGGGATGAAGGCGCTCAGCACGCTCCAGGTATGGACGACTCCGGTGTGGCTGCTGCTGATGGTGGGCCCCCTGGTCTACTTGATCGCCACCGACCCTGGCACGGTCGACCGGTTCCTCGCCTACACCGGCACGGACGGGGACGGCGGCGTCAACACCGCCTCGGTCCTGCTCGGCGCGGGCGTCTGTCTCTCCCTCATCGCGCAGATCGGAGAGCAGATCGACTACCTGCGTTTCATGCCGCCCAAGACCGAAGCGAACAAGCGCACTTGGTGGACCGCAGTGGTCATGGCCGGCCCCGGTTGGGTGGTGCTCGGCGCGCTCAAGCAGGCCATCGGCGTCTTTCTCGCCGTCTACATCCTCGCCAGGGTCGGTCCGACAGCCGCGCCCGAACCGATCCAGCAGTTCCGCGGCGCCTTCGACGCGATGATGCCCACATGGATGGTCATCCCGTTGGCCGTGGCCCTGGTGGTCATCAGCCAGATCAAAATCAACGTGACGAACGCGTACTCCGGTTCACTGGCGTGGACGAACTCCTTCACTCGAGTCACCAGGACCTACCCCGGCCGCCTGGTCTTCGTCCTGGTCAACCTGGGCTTCGCGCTGGCCCTGATGGAAGCCGACATGTTCAGCTTCCTCAACAGCATCCTGGGCTTCTACTCGAACTGTGCGATCGCCTGGGTGGTCACCGTCGCCACGGACATCGGCGTCAACAAGTACGTTCTCAAACTGTCCCCGCGTCGACCGGAGTTCCGCCGCGGCATGCTCCACGCGGTCAACCCGGTCGGCGTCGTGGCCTTCGTCGCCGCGTCCGGCCTGTCGATCGCCATGTACTTCCAACTGCTCGGCAACACCCTCCAGCCGTATTCTCCCGTCGCCGCAGCCGTGATCGCCCTCGCCCTCACCCCCCTGATGGCCATCGTCACCAAGGGCAGGTACTACCTCCGCCGCACCGACGACGGCATCACCGAGCCCCTGCTGGACGCGGACGGCAACCCGAGCGCCGTCACCCTGGACTGTCATGTATGCCACCAGCCGTACGAGCGCCCGGACCTGACTGCCTGCGTCACCCACGACGCGATCGTCTGCTCGCTCTGCCTCAGCACCGACAAGACCGGCGGACACGTGCTGCCGGCCACCACGTAGCTGCCCCGCCGCTTCCCATGGCCGCAGGGCGGGGCCTTCGGGCTCCGCCCTCGTCATGCGCCTGAGAGCCGCTGCCGTTCCTGTACTTGCAGCAGGAGGATTTCGCCGGCCGGGCGCCGCAGAATGTCCGCGGCGCCCATAGTGATGTAGCTGTGGCCGTAGGGGTTCAGTCGGGCGCGATCACGGACCATGCAGGGGACGGGTGGGCTGTCCCGCGCCGTTCGCCAAGCGGCTGCCTCGTACTGCGGTAGCGAATGCGGGCCGGCGTCGGCGTCGGGTAGGCGCAGGCAGGTGCACAGCACCCGATTCTCCGCGCACCTGGTCCAGACCGTCCCGTGAAGCATGGAAGACGCGGACGACATACAGACCGAACCTCCTTCACGCCACCGTCGAGGGCACGCTTGAATCGCTCAATGGCCCCGGCTCAGCGAGGCCCTTTTGGGAAGGGAAGGTCTGTGAACATGTCCGAGCCAGAGGTCACACAGCTCCAGCCCATGCCGGACGATTGGCAGCGCGCCCTCGCTGTCGTGGCACACCCGGACGACCTGGAGTACGGGTGTTCGGCGGCGATCGCCGCCTGGACCGACGCCGGCCGCGAGGTCGCGTACGTCCTGGCCACCCAGGGCGAGGCGGGTATCAACACACTGGAGCCCGCGCAGTGCGGTCCGCTACGGGAACGGGAACAGCGGGCGAGCGCAGCCGTAGTGGGAGTGACCGTCGTGGAATTTCTCGGCCACAAGGACGGCGTCATCGAGTACGGCATCGCTCTTCGCCGTGATATCGCCGCCGCCATCCGCCGACACCGGCCCGAGTTGGTGATCACCCTCAACCATCGGGACACCTGGGGCGTCGGTGCCTGGAACACCCCGGACCACGTTGCCGTAGGCCGCGCCACCCTGGACGCAGCGGCCGATGCCGGCAACCGCTGGATCTTCCCGGAGCTGGTCGAGCAGGGCCTGGAGCCATGGAACGGGGTGCGCTGGGTCGCCGTCGCCGGATCCGGCAGCCCCACGCACGCGGTGGACGCGGAGCCGGGCCTGGAGCGGTCGGTGCGATCACTTCTCGAACACCGTTCATACATCGAGGCGTTGACCGACGAGGACCCGGAGACGTACGTCCGGGGCTTCATGACCCAGGCCGTCGGGTGCAACGCGGAGGCCTTCGGCGGAAAGCCCGCTGTCACATTCGAGCTCTTCAGCCGCTAGCTTCCTGAGCCAGGAATTCCGTTCTGATGGCCGGCGAGGCGTTCGAGGATTTCGTCTTCGGTCCACGTCGGTCGCGCGGCCTGGGCCACGTAGAGCGGGGTGCGGTCGCACCGCTGCAGCCTGCAGCGGCAGTGCGACTGATGCTCGCCGTTCCTGAGGCAGCGCGGGCTGGGTCCGGAGCGGCGAGACGCAACCTTCCAACCGTGGGAGGGGACCGGGGGCATCAGCCCGCGATGCAGAACTCGTTGCCTTCCGGGTCCTGCATAACGGTCCAGGTCAGCGGACCTGCGGACCGTTCCCCGACCGCAGTGGCTCCCAGCCCGACCAGTCGGTCCACTTCGGCATGTCGGTCTTCGGCATGGAAGTCGATATGGACCCGGTTCTTCACCCGCCTGGGCTCCGGCACTTGTTGGAAGCCGAGTACCAGCGGCTTCCCTCGCACGATGACGAACTCACCGCCGAAGTCCTGAGCGATCTCCGTGTCCAGGGCCTCGGCCCACCACGCAGCGAGTCTGCGGGGATCGGCACAGTCGACGGTGATCATCTTCGCTTCCAGCGTCATGCCACACACCTTAGCGCCCGTCTGCCCTTCCCAGCCGAGCGTCTGTCCAGCTCAGGCCACTGATGGGTAGGCGCTTTCTGCGGGGGCGGTGACGACGAAATGCGTCCAGGGCGAGGTTTTCGGGCCAAGGACGGTGGACCCTGGTGTGGGGAATGTGAGTGTCCGATCCCCTGCGGCAAGCGTGGACCGACCAGAGGCACGGTTTCTGAGTGCTTGTGAGTGAACGTCAAAGCTCTACGCTCGCGCCTGACCCTAATAGTGGATCAAGCCCTTTATGGTCGGGTGCTGTGCCTCTGAGCTGTGCCTTTGTGAATCTCAAGCCCGGGGTCGGCAAGACGACCAGTGCTGTATGGCTGGCCCACGCGCTTCATGAGTCGGGTTGTTCGCCGCTGTTGGTCGACGGTGACCCGGCCTCCTCCGCGCTGCGCTGGAGCGAATTGGCCGACGGTTTTCCGTTTCCGGTCATCGCCCTGCCAGTGGGCGACGTGCACCGCCGCGTGAACGACTTCCTTGGCAGTCGACAGGCCGTGGTACTCGATGCGCCACAGTTGGAGGACCATCCTCGCATCGCCCGCAGCATCATGAGGTACGCGAGCGAGTGGATCGTCCCGGTGACGCCCGCTCCCATTGAACTGGACCGGATGGCACCCATCCGCTCCGAGATGGACGACGTGCAGACCCTCCGCGCCGAGCCTGCACGCGCCGCGGTCCTGCTGAATCGGACCAATCGTCCCGACGCCACGCGCACCGGCCCCGACGCCGACGCTCGTGAGGCGCTCACCGAGTGGGGTTTCGTCGTGCTGGGCACCCAGATTGCGCGGCTTGAGCTGTACGCCCAGTCGTTCGGAAGTCCGGTTCGGGCCAAAGGCTCGGCGTACATGGACCTCGCCGATGAACTCATCAAGCGTCAGGAAGAGCGATGAAGGAACGGAAGGACAGATACCGCGCGGCGTTGGACCGTACAGGGGACACCGCTGCTCGGTCTTCCCACGTCACGACGCTGCACGGCAGGTACGTTCGCGTGACCATCGAAGTGGACCCCGGCCTGGAGCGCAATCTGACGCGCTGGGTCGGTCCACCGCTGTCCGTGCTGGTGCTCGCCGGCACGACGGTCCTACGCGCCCTGGCCGACACAGCCGCAAAGGTGCCACGATCCATCAGCGGCGCCCGACATCCGGAGCCGTAGCGGCTGCGTACGGGTCGCCGCCGCGCGGACGCCTCCCACGACCTCATCGCCTACGTGCAGTCCTGGCCGTGGACCGGACACACCCCGGAGGGCTGCAACCACTGCGGCCGGACACGCATTTAATCCCCACCGACTGCCATCTGGACGAATCACCAGAACGCCGCGGTGGAGGTCGGGCTGAAGGCCAGAGGCTACCCGGCCGGGACGCTCGAAGGGACCTTGGTGTCCCAGCGCTGACCCTCTCGCGCCCCAGGTCGGGGCTGCGGCGCGTCCCGGGCGTACCCGTTCCGCAGGCATCGAGATGTTCTCGAAGCTCAGCGACATCACTCTCTCGTGGAACCAGGCGCTCTCACCGCTGAGCAACGGGCGTTCGCGGAACTCGATGCAAATCCAACAGGTCGTAGGGGCTGATCTGTGTGCGGGGTGGCGCGCTGGAGCGGGTGCTCGGCCTGGGCGGTCTGTTCGTGGAGGCGTCATGGTTCACCTCCAAAGGGCACGGCGTGGCCGCCAGCGGGGACAGGGGATGTGCGAGCACAGTGTGCATCGCCGGGATGCGGCTGCCCGGTCATAAGGTTCCAGGCCGATGCAACCTGGCCCGGTGCCCGTGCGTATAGGAGGCGATAACCGCACTTCACTTGGGGATTTCATGTGCGTGGACCCTTCGGCCGGTCGGACCGCTGGCCGTGTGGGCGCCGCTGTCGTGGCCGGTGTCGCCCTGTTCTCGGCCGTCGGCTGCTCGACGGACGCGGGTTACGGTGTCCGGGTGGCCGGCGGCGCACCGGATGCCCGGGGCTCGGCCGCAGCGGCCGCGAAGGCTGCGGGCGGGGACAACGACGGCGCGGGGAAGACGTCAGCGCGTCCGACTGCGTCGGTGCCGGAGCCCGCCGCGCTCGCGCAGGCGAGGGTGAACATATCCGACGGGCAGACGGTCGGTGTGGGCATGCCGATATCCGTCACCTTTCCGCGGCCGGTCCCCGCTGCCGAGCGCAAGGCCGTGGAAGGCTGGCTGCGAGTGCAGACCGCGTCCGACACGACCGGTGCGTGGAGCTGGGTGGAGGACAACAGCCGCCCCTACGGGGAGCGTGTCGACTTCCGCCCCAGGACCCCCTACTGGCGGCCCGGCACCAAGGTCACGCTGCACCTCGGCTCGCACGGCGCAAGCCACTTCACGATCGGCAGGTCGCTGGTCGCCACGGTCGACGCGAAGGCGCACCGGATGACCGTCCGCACCGGCGGGACGACGAAGAGCATCCCAGTCACCACCGGGGCTCCGGGGACGGATACCTGGAACGGGACGATGGTCGTCAAGGACAAACAGCGCAAGGTGTACATGGACTCCCGAACCGTGGACCTCGGTACCGAATACGCCGGCGACTACTACTGGGCCGTGCACCTGACGGCGTCGGGGACGTACGTGCACCAGAACAGGCGAGCGGATACCGAGGCCGGGCACAGCAACGTCACCCACGGCTGTGTTCGCCCTCGCGCCCGAGGGCGGTAAGTGGGTGTACGACGCCATCAAGCCCGGCGCGCGTGTGGAGATCAAGGGCCGGCAGGCCGCGAGCGCGGATCCGGACTCCGTGTGCTATGACCGCCGGCCGATTGCCGGCAACCGCTGATGCCGCACCGGCCGCGTGGTGCGGGCATGCGGATCGGATCGGTCCAAGGTTCCGCGAATTCGGCGCCGTTGGCGACCAGGGCACCGACGCAGGCAAGGAGTTCGCCCGTATCCGCCCGTTGGGCCCGCGCGCAGCATCTCCGGTCAGGACCGCAGGGCTTGCGCGGAACCGCTCGGTCGGCCGGCGGTGAAGGCGGAATCGGGAGCTCCACACCACGCCCCTGAGGACTGGGAGCTCCTGTCGAAATGATTTTGGGGTGCTCGGTTCAGGGTCTGCGGCGCGGGCCCCACACATGCGCGTGCGCTGCGCACGCTTATGCGCTACAGTCATACGTGTGCGCCGCGCACGCATTACACACGGCGGGGCGCTGCCCCTCCGATCGAAGGAGTCACCTTGAACCGCACCGACATCCGCACCGCTCTCACCGACCTCCTCTTCACCCCCGGGCTCGATCTGGACGAGGCCGCCGACCGTCACTTCGCCCCCGACTACCGCCAGCGCACCGACGGAAGCTGGGCGGACCGCGCGGAGTTCCTCTCCCACATCGGCCACCTCCGCAAGGTGGTCGCCGACGGCAAGGTCGAGGTCCACGACGAACTGTTCGACGGCAACCTCTACGCAGACCGCCACACCGTCGACGCCACGAAGACCGACGGCACCACGGTCCGCATGGAGGTCTACGTCTTCGCCGAGTTCGCCCCCGACGGACGCTTCCGCCGGCTCGAGGAGACGACCCTCATGCTCGAAGGTGCCGACGACGACCGCAACCTCGGCAGCGCCCGCTGAGCCCCACACCGCCGACCCGTTCCCTCATGGCCGCCAAGGAGTCCGTGATGAAGCAACTGCTGTTCCCCGACAACCCCCAGTTCTGGTACGAGACCCCTGCGCTCGATGAGCCACATCGCCTACGGCGGCGCCGACTTCGGCGAGGTGGTCGCCACAGGTGAGCGCATCATCGAAGGCGACTACGACAGCTGGCACGAGGAGTGGCTCGCCACCGCCGACCGTGTGGCCGCCGAGGCCCAGAAGGCCCTGGACGCCGGACACACCGTCAGCGCCCGCGACGGGTTCCTGCGAGCCTCGAACTACTACCGCTCGGCAGAGTTCTTCCTGCACGGCCACCCCTGCGACCCCCGCCACGACCACGCCTACGACCGCAGCGTCGCCTGCTTCCAGGCCGCGGCCGCCCTGTACACGCCCCGCATCGAACCGGTCCGCATCCCGTATGAGGACACGACTCTGCCCGGCTACCTCTACCGGGCCGACACCACCGGCACACCTCGCCCGACCCTGATCATGCACAGCGGCTTCGACGGCACCGCCGAGGAACTCCACTTCAGCGGCGCGCTGGCGGCCCTCGAACGCGGCTACACCGTGCTGACCTTCGACGGCCCCGGACAGCCCGGGCCGCGGCACAACGAGGGACTGGTCTTCCGCCCGGACTGGGAGAACGTCATCACCCCCGTCGTGGACTTCGCCGAAACCCTCCTGGAAGTCGACAACAGCCGTATCGCGCTGCTCGGTTCCAGCATGGGTGGCGTGCTCGCCCCCAGGGCAGCTGCCTTCGAACACCGCCTCGCCGCACTGATAGCCGTCGACGGCGTCTACGACCTCGGCCAGACAGCCACCCGCAACATTCCCGGCGACCGTGGCAAAGCCGAACGGCTCCTGCGCGCGGACTCCAACCCGGAACTCGACGCCCGCTTCGAGCAGATCATGGCTCAGGACGCGACCGCCCGATGGGCGATGAACCACGGCATGTACGTGATGGGCGTGGACACCCCCGGGCCTTCAGCGCCTCCTACCTCGACTACACCCTCCAAGGCGGCATCGCCGAGCAGATCCAGTGCCCCACGCTCGTGTGCGACGCCGCCGAGGACGAGTTCTTCAAGGGCCAGCCCCAGCAGCTCCACGACCACCTGACCTGCCCCAGGACCCTGATGGTGTTCACCGCCGAGGAAGGCGCCGGTGCCCACTGCCACCCCGGCGCCATGCGCCTCTCCCTGGCCCGGATCTACGACTGGCTCGACGACACCCTCTGATGAGGATGCCTGAACACGCCCGGGGCAACTCCTCGCCCCACTCGACGTACGACAAGACCGCCACCTCGTACGAAGTGGCGGTCAGCCTCGCGTCGTTCCTGCCGTGAGCAGGATCCGTTCGGAAGACGGACCCTAGTGGCCGGCGGCTCGCAACTCCCGTACCAGGCGTGCCGTCACCGGCACAGGTACGCCGTGCCGGTCGGCCGCGCGCAGCAACGCGCCGCCGATGGCATCGAGTTCGAGAGGCCGGCCGGCTTCCGCGTCGCGCTGCATGGAGGACTTGGCGGCGGCCGGGAAGGCGTCGTACCGGGCCAGGGCCTGGGGCGGATCGACGAAGGCGCCGCAGGCACCGCTGACCGCGGTGGTCTCGGCGACCAGGCTCTCCAACTCCTCACGGTGGCGGGTGCGGGCCTCGCCGAGGGGAAGGCCGTACCGAGTGGTGAGCAGCGCGAAGGGAGCGAGGAAGGCCATCTTCGCCCAGAGGGCCGCTGTCTCGTCCTTCACCACGCGAGCCGTCGCGCCGGCGGCGGAAAGGGCGTCCGCCAGGGCTTCGAGGCGTGGGCGGGGGGCCGTGCCGGCTGCCAGGTCGATCTCGACGAACGGGCTGCCATGCTCGATCACGACGGGCCCGGTCGCGTCGGGACCAAGGCGGGTGGACTCCACACGGATCACTCCGGGCGCCACGCGGTCGGGCTGGTAGCGAGCGCGGAGGGTCGCGGGGTGTTCGACGCCGTTCAGCAGCGGCACGATGAGGGCGTCGCCGAGGGCCGCGGGCGTGACGCGGTCGAGCGCGGCATCCAGAGTGGTGTGCTTGACGGTGATCAGGCACGCGTCGACCGGCTCGCGCAGTTCGGTGTCCGCTTCCACGGTGGCTCCGAAGTCGCCGAACTGGCGGCTGTGGACCTCGATCCCGCTGCTGCCCAGGGTGTGTGCCGTAGCTTCGCGGGCCAGGCAGATGACGCGGTGGCCGGAGCGGGACAGCAGGGCGGCCAGCAGACCGCCGATGCCGCCGGGACCCAAGATGGCCACAGTCGGCTTGTTCGTCATTACGTTGTCCTCTCGTCGGTCGGCCCCGGTGATCGGTGGCCGCCTTCAAGACGATCTTCGCAGAGTTGCGCGTCATACGTGTGACTTGGTGCAGATACCCAAGTGCGAACACGCTGTGGGCTCACCCTTGTTGTCCCTCTCGTTCTCGCGTGCGGGCGAGGGGACGGGGCCGGCCGGCCGTTGTCGGTTCGGCCGCCGTCCGATCAAGCCCAGCACCTCGTCCGTGGTGCGCACGTCGCCGAATGAACGGTGGATCGTGTGCGGTACGGCGTTGTGGTCCTGATCGCGCCGGGCCGCGTTCGCGTCGCAACCATCAGCACGCGCAGGCCTCTGGTCGCCGCGTCCCGGGCCGAGGACTCGCGGAAGGACACCATGTCGATCACGATCAGCGCGGTGCGCGCCGGGTGAGGCGCCCATACGCGTGCCGCCTGCCGCGCCTCACCTCCTGCCTCGCGTACTCCTGGGGTTCAATCCGCCAGTCGTGGATCTTGGAGTCGGTCTGCATGCGTCCCCCGCTCGGCCTTACGTCGACTCGGACGAACCTGCCCCCGACACTGACAAGCACACCGTGGCCGCCTGCCGGGCGTGTGTCGTGCTCGGAGTGGCCCATTGCTGCACCCACTGCTGCGCACAGCCTGCGGCACCGCTCCCGGCCGCCCGATCTGCTGCCCGGCGGAGTCGAGACCGTCGTCGGCGCCGACAGCACCCTCGCCGCGAACGTCGACCGCCTCATGTTCGACATCAGCCACGTGATCAAGGCCTGGTCGGGGCGCCGGCATCCCCTGTGAGACCGCTTTCCCATGTCCCCTCTGGAGGGCGGCGGGGGACGGGCGGGACAGGTGGGACGGGCGGCGCGGACGTCCCGGGGCGTCTGGAGAGGGAATCGTCGCTGATCCGAATTTCCCCGACCGGGGCGGCTTGCGTCACGCTCGGGAAGTCACGGGAGCGACGAGTGGAGCGGCGCACGTCAACAAGGCACGCTGTACCCATGCGGTCGCTCTTCCGCCCGTCCCCTTGGCGAGGAGCGGGCGGTCACAGATGGCTCCTCTTTGCACTCGCGCAGAGTTTGCCGTTCATCCTCGCGCTGCTCGTCGTGGGGATCGAGCTCTCGCCCGCACACTTTCTGTACACCGGCCCCATTCTCACCGCGACGCCGGCATTGGCCGCGGTGACCATGGGCCCCATAGGCACCCTCTCGGCAGCGCTCTTCGCCCTGGCCGTCCAGGTGACCACCGCCACCTACAACCAGGCATGGGGCAGCCAACAGGTCTACACCAACCTTCTGGCCATCGTCCTGGTGTCCGTGGCCAGTGTCATGACCAGCAGCGCCATTGCCACACGCAGGCGCAGAGAACTCGATCAGGTGCGCCGGATCGCCGTGGCGGCACAGGAAGTCATCCTGCGGCCTGTCCCCGCACGACTGGGCCCGGTGCATGCGGCCAGCCTGTCCCTTGCGGCTGAGACGGGCGCACAGATCGGTGGCGACCTCTACGAAGCCGTTCAGACGCGGTACGGCGTGCGGCTGATCGTGGGGGACGTCCGCGGCAAGGGGCTGAACGCGGTGCGGGCGGTCGCTGTGGTGCTGGGCGCCTTTCGGGAGGCCGCGCACTACGAACCCGACCTGGTGGAGGTCATGAACCACTGCGCGGCCGCGCTGCATCGGGAGGCTGCTGTGCCGGGCGCGTTCGGCCAGGAAGCCCTGATGGAGGGATTCACCACAGCGCTCATGGCCGAGGTGCCGCCGGACGAACCCGTTGTGCGCCTGGTCAACCGTGGGCATCCGCCACCCCTGCTCCTGCACAAGGGCGAGGTGCAAGCCCTGATGCCGGCCTCGCCGCTGCCGCCCCTCGGCCTGGAGGACTTCATCACCCACGGGATGGTCAAGCCGGAGAGCTGTCCCTTCGCGCCCGGTGACCGTCTGCTGCTGTACACCGACGGTGTGATCGAGGCCCGCAACCGTGACAACGACTTCTTCGCCCTGCCCGAGGCCATGCAGGCGGCGCACACCCACGCTCCCCAGGAATTCCTGGAACACCTCCACCAGGCATTGATCCGCCACACCGAGGGCCATCTGGCGGACGACGTGGCGGTGATCCTCATCGACAGGCTGGGCTGAGCGTGCGGAACCGGGGCAGGAAGGCCCGCGCCACCGCGACCGTTTGCGCGGCACCGGGCGAAGGGCTCCGCCAAGCGGCGTTGCAGACCTGATGGCATCTCGACCACGGTCTGTTCGGTCGTCGTCGGCGGGGCCCCGGACGGCCCTTCGGCCGACGCCCCACCGGCCGTACTCCGCGCAGGCCGGCCGCATGACATCAGCACCGATGCAACCTCACTGCGTCCCGACGTCGTAAGCGGTGCCGTCCGCGACGGCCCGGAGTTTGTCCGGGTTGGCCATGTTGTGGATGGCGGTGATGCGGCCGTCGGCGTCGAAGTCGAAGGTGACGGTGGCGATCACGCGTCCCGGCCCGCTGAACACGATGCCCGGGCCGCCGTTGATCTCGACGAGTTCGGCCTTCATGTCGGCGGGCTCGACGCCCTGGTAGGTGACGGTGCCGATGGCCGCGAACCAGGCGGCCACCGTGGCCGCGCCCACCACCGGACGGAGGGCCTGGCGGACCTTGCCGCCGCCGTCGGTCCACAGGGTGACGTCCGGGGACAGCAACTCCATCAGCGCGTTGACGTCCCCGCCGGTCGCGGCGGCGAAGAACCGCTCGGTGGCCTCGCGCTGCCGCGACCGGTCGGCGACGAAGCGCGGCCGCCGGTCGCGCACGTGCTCGCGGGCTCGGTGCGCGGCCTGCCGCACCGCGGCTTCGGAGCGCTCCACCGCCTCCGCGATCTCGGCATGGCTGAAGTCGAAGACCTCCTTCAGCACGAACACCGCGCGCTCGAGCGGGCTGAGCGTCTCCAGCACCACCAGCATGGCCATCGACACCGACTCGGCGTCCAGGACGGCTTCGGACGCGTCCCCGCCGGTGAGGATGGGCTCCGGCAGCCACGGTCCTACATACGTCTCCCGCTTGTGCCGGGTGGAGCGCAGCCGTTCCAGCGCCAGGTTCGAGACGATGCGCGTCAGGTACGCCTTGGGTTCGGCCACCTGCGAGCGGTCCGCGGCCGACCACTTGATCCAGGCATCCTGGACGGCGTCCTCGGCATCGGCCGCGCTGCCGAGAAAGCGGTAGGCCACGGAGAACAGCAGGTTGCGGTGCTCATGGAAGACCCGCTGGTCGGGGCGGGCGGACAAGTGGGTCACCGAGCCTCCCCGACGCGGGTGAAGCGTCCCCCGCGCGGCCAGAACGCGCCCGAAGCGGGCATCTTCTTCATACGGCCATAGGTCGGCCAGGGCGAGGCGGTCACCGTCTCCTTGTACCGGACCGCCACACGGCCCGTCAGGCAGATCCTGCGTGGGCTGTCGTCGGGTCGTGTGAACTGCACCACCGCGTCGTCGCGTCCCAAGCTCACCGGCGTGTGGTAGTAACCGAAGCGGAACGGCTTCGGTTGCTTGCCCTTGAGCACACGGTCGATCGAAAGTGCGGCGTGCACGCCGGTCGGCATGCCGCCCTGGCAGGTGCCGTGCATGACGCCGTAGCCCTGGCGGATCGCAGCCGCGTCGCCGATCGCGTACATGTCGGGGTGGGAAACCGACCGCAGCGCGGCGTCGGTGACGATGCGTCCGCGCTCGTCGACGGTCAGCCCGGCGGCGGCCGCCAGCGGCGACATCCGCGTACCGCTCGTCCACAGGACCGCGTCTGCGGCGATGCTCTCGCCGCCTGCCAGTTCGACCGCGTCCGGCAGCACCTTCACCACCTCGACGCCGACGCGCACCTGGACGCCCAGCCGGTCGAGCGCGGCGTGCACGTATGCCTTGGCCTTCGGGTTCATGGCCGCACCGGGCTCGGCTCGGCCCAGCAGCACGACGTTCAACTCCGGGTACCGCTCGGCGATCTCCGCAGCAGACTCGATACCGGTCAGCCCGCTGCCTGCGACCACCACCGTGCCGCCGCCGAGCCGCCCAAGCCGGTCGGCCAGCAACTCGGCGTCCTGGGCGCCGCTCAGGGTGTACGCGTGATCCTCGGCCCCCGGCACCCCCGACGTGTCGGCCGCACTGCCCAACCCGTACACCAACGTGTCGTAGTGCAGGACCCGGTCGTCGTCGATCCGCACGGTCTTCGCTTCCGCGTCCACCGCCGTCACCCAGCCACGCACGAACTGCGCCCCCGTGCCCTCCAGCATCTCCGGGATGCTCAGCTCGACGAGCCGCTGGCCAGTCGCCGTCATGTGCAGTCGCATTCGCTCGCTGAACCGCTCCTGCGCATTGACCACGGTTACCTGCACGCCGCCGCGCCGCTGGACCCGGGCCGCGAGCTGGACGGCCGCGGACATGCCCGCGTACCCAGCCCCCAGAATCACCACACGGTGCGTGGCCGTCATGCCGGTCTCCTGCTGTGCGCTCATCGTTCCGTCCTCCTCCACTCGCTGCTGACGACCACCAATGGAAGCGGACAGCCCGTCCGTGACATGAGTGCGATGTGATGCGCGACACAGACCGAATCTGGGCCCGGCGGAAGGCAATCGAAGGGGTCCGCGACATCGCCATGACTCCGCAGCCGCGACGACTGCCGGTGCCCCTCGGAGCGCGGGCCGGCAGGAAATCTCCGGTCGAGGAGACGATGGTCAGGACAAGGTGCGGAACGTCACTCGTGCCTCGTCGGCGGCGTCCTTGTAACTCAGAGGAAGCAGTTCACCGGGCAAGTCGGGCAGCCGGGGCCGGTGAAAACCACATGGTCCCTGCCCATCCGGGCAGCGGTCACGGCGCACGGTGAAGTCGAACGTCGACCCTCAGCAGGCCAAGACCGGAGAGCCGGCACAGAGGGAGGCAGGTCCTCGGTCCACTCCCAGGCCGTCAGCCTCATCTCCCTCCTCCGGGGGAAGGAGGAGATGGGTCACGTCGGCGATGCCCAAGGGGGCTGCCGCGGCGAGGATCCACGGCATGACCAAATTCAGTGCCTTCACCATCGCCCCACTCCTCGTCACCGTCTACGCGGGCTTCCGCGTCCTGGACGGCCTGGACGGAGAGCGCGGTCCAGGTCCGGCCTGGACGGCCGGTCACCTCGCGTTCCTCGCCGCGTTGATCCTGTTCGTGCCGGTGTTCCTGGAGCTGCGCCGACTGGCGGGCCGTGGCCCGTTCGCCACGGCCACGGCCGTCGTCGGCCTCGTCGGTGCCGTCTGCTCCATGGCTCAGATCTCCGTCGACATCGTCGTTGGTGCGCTCGCTGCGGACCACGAGGCCATGCGGAGAATGTTCGCCGACGTCCAGAGCGTCCCCGGAGTGCACCTCGTCGTCTACATCGCGGGACCCGTGCTGCTCTACCTCGGCCTGCTCGTCATGTTCTGCCGGCTCGCGCTGGCCCGGGCCGTTCCCGTATGGCGGGCCGCGGCGGTGGTGCTCGCCGTGCTGGTCTCCCTCCTGGGCCTGGACGCGCTGCCGGCCGTGGGCCTGTTGCTGTGCGCCGGCCTCGCGCGGTTTCCCCGACGCGGCAACTCTCCTGCGACCGCGCACAGCTGAGGGACCGTCGAACGCCCCCGTGGAGGAATCCATCTCCTATGCCCGCGCTGCCCGTACCCCCTTCGCTCCGCCGCCTGGCGGGCTCGCCATGGTCGGAGGTCACGCTCGCCGTCGTCGCCACCGTCGCCCAGATGGCGCCCCTGCTGTTCGTGCACAGCGACAGCGGACGCCCCTGGCACTGGTGGGGGTACGTCGTAACGGTCGGGGCATCCCTTCCCCTGGCGGTGCGCCGACGCGCGCCGGCACTGGTCCTGCTGGTCTGCGCCACGTTCGCCGGCCTCTACGACCTTGTCTCCCCGTTGCCGCGTACGCGCTCGGCCGGGCCTCCGCCGGCTCCCGTGCCGAGGCTGCCGCGCTGGCCGAACGCGCCGCCCGCCTCGAACGCGAACGCCAGGTGGACGAGGAGCGCGCCGCCGAACGCGAACGCGCCCGGATCGCCCGGGACATGCACGACGTGCTGGCCCATTCGATCAGCCTGATGGTCGTCCAGGCCGAGGCCGGGCCGGTGGTGCTGGACACGGATCCCACCCGCGCCTCGGCCGCCTTCGGCGCGATCGCCGGCACCGGCCGCGACGCCCTGGACCAGTTGCGCCGGATGCTGGCCGTCCTCAAGGAGGACGACGATCCGCGCGCCCCGCAGCCGACCATCCACGACCTGCCCGCGCTCGCCCGCCAGGTGGCACGGGCGGGCCTGGAGGTGTCGAGCACCGCTGAGGGCGAGCCGCGTCAGGTGCCCGCCGACTGTGGTGCCGTGGCGTACCGGATCGTGCAGGAGGCACTGACCAACGTCGTCAAGCACGCCGGCGCGGACCGCGCCGAGGTGCGGCTGCGCTGGTGTGACGACGGGCTGGAGATACGCGTCGTCGACGACGGACGTGGCGCGGGGAAGAGTCTTCCGTCCGGCGGGAACGGTCTGATCGGCCTCCGCGAGCGGGCCGCCGCCTGCGGCGGGACCGCGACGGCGGGCCCCCGGGAGGACGGCCTCCCGGGATTCGAAGTGCGGGCGTGGCTGCCTCTGGCCGCGCCGGAAGTGGGGGCGGTGTCGTGACGATCCGCGTGGTGGTGGCCGACGACCAGGAGCTGGTACGCGCCGGATTCGCCATGATCCTGGCAGCGCAGCCCGGCATCGAGGTCGTGGCGGAGAGCGGGGACGGGTTCGAGGCGGTCGGCGATGCCCGCGCACACCGCCCGGACGTCGTCCTGCTCGACATCCGGATGCCGGGGATGGACGGTATCGAGGCGGCCCGGATCATCTGCGGCGAAACGGACTGCCGGGTGATCATGCTGACCACCTGGGGGCAGGACGACTATCTCTTCGACGCTCTGCGCGCGGGCGCGAGCGGTTTCCTGCTCAAGGACGTACGGCGGGACGACCTCGTGCACGCGGTCCGCGCGGTTGCGGTGGGCGACTCTCTGCTCGCCCCCTCCGTCACCCGCACCCTGATCGCCGCCTTCACCTCGGGCGCCGCCGTACCGCCACCGCGTCGCGAACGCCTGGACGTCCTCACCGCTCGCGAGCGCGAGACGATGCGGCTCCTCGGCGCCGGCCTGTCCAACGCGGAGATCGCCACGGCGCTGGTGGTGAGCGAGCACACCGTGAAGACACATGTCAGCAACGTGCTCACCAAGCTGGGACTCCGTGACCGGGTCCAGGCCGTGATCGCCGCCTACGAGACCGGACTGGTGTTTCCCGGGCGCCTCACGAACTGAACCACGGCGGCACCCCCGTGGACGCGCAAGGCACCCTGCAGCGCCGGCGCGTGCGCCGACCCCGGCCGCCGACATCCGTCACCTCGGCCGCGCGCCGCCGAAGCCCCGTACGCCCCTCCCACGAGGGGCAGAGCCGCTGTTCGCGCCATGTGGCGACTGAGAACGCTTGATCAAACCCATCCACCAAGCAAGCAGAGGAAGTCGGCCATACACTGATGGTGACGTCCGGATCTGCTCGCAACGACGCCGGTACGCCAGGTGAGGGTCTCTGAGGACGAGCCTCACCCGCATGATCACAGGGCTCAGCACCTCATGGGCGGCATTCGAGGCCGCGCGCGAGCCGCAGGCCTCCGCCAGGTGCGATGCCAAGGTCCCGGCCCTGAGCGCATGAGGACTTCGTGCGACGTGGGGCGGGCCGCAGAAACTCATCACAGGATCGCCCCGAAGGGGAAGCGCGATGCGTACGAAATCGATCAAGCTCCGCCGCGCGATCGTGGCGCTGTTCACTGTTTCCGTCCTCGGGTTCGCCGGAGCGACTGCTGCAAGTGCGGCACCTGCGACGGCATCGGCACCTGCTTCCACCGCACAGCACTGTGGCTGGTATCAGGGCCACTACTACTACTGCTAGGACGAAGACCGGGACAGGGGGCCACGGCTGGAACAGGCAAGACCTCGCGCAGCTCGGGAGCACACCTGGGCACGGCACTTGCATCGCCACCAGCCGGCAGTACCCCCGCCCGGTCCCCAGTGGCCGGGCGGGCGGCGAGTGCTCGTTGGTGTGCCACACCTTCTGCCTTCGCAGGCTCCGGTCCGCAAGGTGAAACCGTCACTCGGGGAGGTGGTTCTGCGATCGCAGGCCGGCCCGTTACTCGTACCGGTACTTCAGCGAGTCCGCCTCCGCCTGCTCGATGTCGGCGATCGTCAGCTCCGGCATCCGCAGTTGGGCCAGCGTCACCTCGGCCGAGGCCGGCTGGGCGTCCGCCGACAGCCACTCCTCCGGCTTCCATGCCGCGCTGCGCAGCAGCGACTTGGGGCAGTGCGGGTAGACCTCCTCGATCCCCAGCACCAGCGCACTGGCCGGCGGCTTGCCGACGGCGGTCAGCTGCGACAGCAGCTCTGGGCGGGTGGAGACGCAGGCCCGGCCGTTCACCCTGAGCGTCGTGGTGCGCCCCGGGATGACGAACAGCAGCCCGGCCCGTCCGGTGGCGACGACGTTCTGCAGGGTGTCCAGACGCTTGTTGCCGGTCGCGTCCGGTATCGCCACCGTGCGTGCGTCCAGGACGGCGACGAACCCGGCGGGGCCGCCGCGCGGAGAGACGTCACAGTTGCCCTCGGCATCCGCGCTGGCGACCAGGACCAGCGATGAGCAGCCGATCAACCGCCGGGTCTGCTCGGTGAGTTCGGTCGTCTGCTTCCGCACGGCCGCGTCGCTGGGGAGTTCGTAGACCCGGCGCAACGCCTCCTGGTCGGGCACGGCGTCGAGGCGGAGCGAGTCGAAGGCGCTGCCGGCAAGGGGTGTCGTCATGCCTCCGACCCTAATGGGCCCGACCTGTTATTGATCTCGGTCGGTGAGTGTGGGGACATGGAGACGGCCTCGCGAGTTGTCTGATGTGTGAAGATCAAACACGCCCGCGCGGCCAGGTCCCATCCTGCCTTCTGCGGACTGTCGCCTGCCGATCGTCACCAGTCACATGGGGGGAGTCGACGACAGGCATGCAGGACGCCGCCATGCCTGTTCTACGCCGCGACTAGGGTCTGTTGCGAAAGTGCCAGCTGACGCTGGTTGCTAGGGTCCGGGCATGGCGCGGTTGAAGATCGAGATATCCGTCCCGAAGAGTCATGTCGAGGAGGTGATCGACGCTCTCCAAGCGGCTGGCGCGGGGCGGGTCGGCGACTATGCCCGATGCGCCAGCACCTGGCGGGTCACGGGAACATGGAGGCCCTTGCCTGGTTCTCAGCCATATGACGGCGAAGTGGGCGAAGTGCAGCAGGGCGAGGAGAGCAGGGTTGAATCTGTCTGCGATGCCGAGCAGGCTGCAGCCGTGCTGCGAGCAGTACGCGCGGCCCATCCGTATGAGGAACCGGTCATCCACTTCCTGCCTTTGTACGAGCCAGGCATCGAATGATGACCGAACTGGTCATAGCCACTCGTTGATCGCTGCGACCAGCACGGTCGCTTCGATATTCAGGGGCAGGGAGTGCCGTTAACGGGCGGTGTAGGGCGGTTCAGCCGCCAGACCACTTCGATACCGCTGCCTGAGGGAGCTGCGGGCGGTGTTACCTGTTCACGGCAGACCTCTGTGAAGCCCAACCGGCGTGGTACGGCGGCGCTGGAGGTGTTGGCCAGGTCGTGCGCGATTTCCAGGTACTCCACGTCCGGCAGGGTGAACATCTCGGTGACCATGGCCGCCGCCGCCCTCGTGGCGATGCCCTGGCCCGTGGCGGCAGGGTGCAGCCAGTACCCCATGCGCCGGCCCTGAGGTTCGACCCCGCGGTAGCTCTGGCACATGCCGATGAGACTGCCGTCTTTGGCGATGGCGTAGTTGTACACGTCACCGCTTGCCCACTTCGACTCGGACTTCGCGAGGAAGTCTCGGGTGCTCTTCTCGCTGTGACCGGCGACCCACGGCTCCCAGGGGCGCAAGTGGTCCAGAGACTCTTCGATCAACTTGAACGCCGGGGCGAAGTCGCTCTGCCCTCGCCAGCGTCGCAGGACGAAGTCTCCGCACTCGATGATCTGCCTCGGTCGTTCCATGACGGCCATGATTGTTCGCAGCACGGCTCGCTGCAACAGAAGGCCCTCCAAGGCATGTGAGCGATCAACGTCGCCTTTCGACTCTCAACTCGTGCTCGTACGAGCATCGTTGGTACGACTAACGGAGGCTGTGCCGTAGCGCCTCCTTCAGCTCGAGGCAGGGTGATCGTCGGCTGCGGGCAGCTGCGGGCAGCTGCGGGCGGCTGCGTCGGCGGCAGACTGTGCCGCGCGTCGCCCCGTCGCCGGGGGAACCTCCGGCCGTCTGGGCCGCCACCGCCGGGTGGTGGAACGGGCGATGGCCTGACTCAGTGGATGCCGCCGCCTGTACGGCCGCTACGAGCGCAAGGCCGAGCACTTCCTGGCTTTCGTCGGCATCGCCGGCACCCTCCGCCGCTACACCAACTGGGGTGATCGAATATTCGTTTGCCGCCGGCCAGTCCGGCCGGATAGGAAAGGCGCATGCTTAAAGGCAGCAAGGTCGGGCTCAGGGCCCGGCATGAGGACGACATCCCGATCCTGCGGGCGGAGCTCTACGACGACGTGGTCAACTCCTCACGGGCCGAAGGCGGGCCGTGGCGGCCGATCACACCCGGCTCGAAGGATCCGCGGCTCGTGGTGGACGACAATGAGCAGGGGAGCGTCCCGTTTTCCGTGGTGGAGCTGGGCGGCGGCACGCTGGTCGGCACCGCGGTGCTGTGGGGCATCGACAACCACAACCGGTCCGCGCACATCGGCCTTGGACTGCGGCCGTCCGCCCGCGGGAAGGGCTACGGCACCGACGTCGTCGCGGTGCTGTGCCACTACGGTTTCGTCGTGCGCGGCCTGCAGCGGCTGCAGATCGAGACGCTGTCGGACAACGCTGCGATGCTGCACTCCGCCGAGCGCAACGGCTTCGTCCGCGAGGGCGTGATGCGCTCCTCGGCCTGGGTGATGGGCGAGTTCCTGGACGAGGTGCTGCTCGGGCTCCTCGTCCAGGACTGGAAGCCGGACTCGCAGGGCTAGGTTGCCGTCCAACCGTCAGGGGCGGGCTGGAGCGGAGATGGACGGCCGAGGGATGGCTGCTGCCGCCTCCGCAGGCGTACGCTCAAGGGAGCGCACAGCCTGGCACCGCCCCGCGGTTGATCCTCATCGTCGGGTCTGGTTCACGGTGAACAGCCGTACAGGTCAGGCGGAATTCCTACGATGTCGCCATGACGATCTCTGGGCGGAAGCAGCCGCTGATACGTGTCTTGTATGACGAGTCCCGCAGTGACCTGCGGGATCCGACTCGTCCGCGTCCGGTCCGTCTCTACCTGTGGGAGCCGCACCATCCGCTTGCTCTCCCCGCCCCACTGGCCGTCGTCTCGCACGGCACCGGAGGTTCGGGCAGCAGCATGGAGTGGCTGGTAGGGCCGCTACGCGAGGCGGGTTTCCGAGTTGTGGCCCTGGACCACCACGGAAACAACTTCGTAGACGGCTACGAGCCGGAAGGCTTCCTGCATGTGTGGGAACGGCCGCGAGACGTTTCCTTCGCCCTCGACGCGCTCGCTCGTGAGCAGCCCCTTGGCCCGGTCGGTGTGGCGGGTTTCTCCCTGGGCGGCTATACGGCGGTGGCACTTGCCGGCGCTCGTGTCGATCCGCAAATCCTGTGGGCGGTGATGACGGGGGCGGTCCCCTTGCCGGAGATTCCCGAGTTTCCCGGCGCACTCGAGGCACTGCGGAAGAAGTACCCACTGGACGACTCGTCACGACGTGCGCTGGACACCGCTGGGGCAGACCTCTCGGATCCCCGAGTGCGGGCAGTCTTCCAAGTGGCCCCCGGAGTGGGCGCTCTCGTGACCCCGGAGAGCCTGGCAACCATCCAGGTACCAGTGGGCATCCGCTGGGGTGGAGCGGACACGGTCAACCCGTACGAAGTCGACACCAGGCCGTACCTGGAACACATCCCCACAGCGAATGGCTGCTCGGTCGGCCCCGACGTTCGCCACGAAGACTTCTTCACGCCGGAACCCGCCAACTCCGCTGTCCGCGTCCAGGTGGGCAGGGAGGCGGCCGCCTTCTTCCAGCAGCACCTTGTTTGAGCCCTCGACCGGTTCGGGGATGGGCAGGGGCGGACGACGCGGCTGACGCCGGTAGTGGCGAGCTGCTCGGGCACGGTTTCCGCACGATGCCTTGCACCATTCCCGCCGCCCATGGCTTTTGACGAAGTAGCGCACGCAGCGGGGCGCGGTGCAGGCGCGCAACTGCTCGCGCTGCGAGCCGCTCAGGAAGTCGATGGCAGCGCGGGCCAGGGCCGCCATGAGTCGAACCGTCGGATCGTTCTCCGCCGACAGCAGACGGGCCAGCCGTGGGGGCGCCTTCAACGGCCGCTACACCTGCAAGCAGTCGCGAAGCGGCACGCGAACCCGAGCGGCTCGAGAGCTGCCGAGGCAGGGTCGGTGCTGTTCGAACCGCACGGTCAGCTGCACCTGGTCGTCCGGCTGTCACATTCCCTCGTCTTGCCGCGTCATATGGACGAACCACACAGCACGGTCGATGTGACCGAGCCGCTGACGAGGCGCAAGAACGAACGAGGAGAAGGTGATGTTGAAGAACCTGATGTATGTGACGGTTTATGTGACCGACCAGGACCGGGCTCTGGCGTTCTACACAGACGGTCTCGGCCTGCAGAAGCGAGTCGATTACCCGGGTCCTGACGGGCGGTTCCTGACGGTCGCTCCTGGCGATGACTCGGTCGAGATCATCCTGTGGCCGGGCAACCCGGGGCAGGGCCGGGCCGGCGATGGCGCGGAGTCCAGCCCCGTGCCGGGCCCGATATTTCTCGAGTCCGACGACCTGACCGCAGAGTTCAAAGTGCTCCAGTCACGTGGCGTCGAGTTCGCCGATCCCGAGCCGATCCCCTATCCCTTCGGCATCCGCGTCACGGCGTTCGATCCCGACGGTAACCGGATCGAGCTCCGTCAGCGGAGCCGAGGCTGAAGCAGCGACAGCTGACCGTCGAACGGCGGAGCCGGACCCGAAGGGCCCGGCTCCGCCGCCGCGTACAGCGCGGTGCCGTTCCTGGACTCATGCCGGCGAGAGAATGCCCTCGATGGTGCGGTAGGACACGTCACCGACCGAGATGGCCCCGGCGCAGGCGGCTTCCGGCCGTGCGTAGCCGTGCAGGTGCGCGCCGTCCGCCCCCGGCGCTCCGTACTCGGTTCGGCCCTTCCAGCCGCGGTGCAGGAGGATGTGTAGACGTTTGGGGGTGCGGGCCGGCGTCCGCTGTTCCAGTCGGCTCTCGCCGACCGGGAGCGGGTACGTGACTGGTCGAAGTCGAGCAGGCCTCCGCGAGCGGACGTCGGGATCTGTCGGCCAGGAGGCTCCTGTGGTCCCTGAGGGCGCAGGGAAGCAGCCCAGCACCTGACCCTTCTGCTAGCCCGCCGGCTCGTCACGCACTGCTCCGAGCGCGACACGCTCGGGACGGCGTGGTGGCATGAGGACATGGAGTTGCGGGAGCTGCGGGCGTTCGTGGCGGTGGTGGAGGAGGGCGGGGTGTCCGCCGCGGCGCGGCGGCTGCACGTGAGTCAGCCGGCCCTGTCCCAGACGATGAGCGGACTTGAGCGGCAGCTCGGGGTGAAGCTGCTGGTGCGCGGCAGCACCGGGGTGCGGGCCACCGAGGCGGGAATCGCCCTGTTGGCGGAGGCACGCTCGGTACTCGCCCGGCACGATCAGGCCCTACGGGTGATGGCTCGGTACACCGGCCCCGGTGGCGGGGCACTGCGGATCGGGATCCCGCTCGAATTGCCCACGGGGCTGCTCGACCCTGCCCTGGCGGACCTGGCCGAGGCTCATCCGGACACACGAGTGCAGGCCCGGCACCTGTCCACGGCCGAGCAACTGACGGCGCTGCAGTGCGGTGAGCTCGACGTCGGCTTCCTGCGGGAGCGTCCGTCGGGCCCTCAGTTCGACGCGCTGCTCGTCGTACGCGAGAATCTCGGTGTGCTGCTGGCTGCGGAGCAGGCCGCCGAACTCGCCGGTCCCGACGGCATCGCTCTGGATGCGCTCGTCGGCCTGCAGTGGGTCGGATTCCCTCGCTCCGGCAGCCCCACCTGGTACGACGAGCTGACCGCGATCCTGCGTGGGCACGGCCTGGACCTGGGACCGGAGGCTCCGCAGGGGCAGGCGCTGATCGCGGAGGTGAAGCTGGCGGCGGTCGCGGCCGGGCGGGCCTTCACGCTGGCTCCGCCCGGGTGGCAGCAGCCGCTGCCCGAGCGTGTGACCTGGTCGCCGCTGGTCGGGCATCCGCTGGTGCGGCGTACCTGGGCGGTGTGGCCGGCCGAATCGCACCGCCGTGACCTCGGCCGGTTCATCGCCGCGCTCGACCGGTCGGTCAGCAACTGAGCCCGGCCCTTCCCGGAGCGAAAGCGAATGGGTCAGGCCCCACGCAGGTGCGCTACGGGCAGGAAGCGCCGGACGGACACCGAGCTGACGCCCCCTACCGGGGTCGGCGCGCCTCAGACAGCTGTACGGCCGCCGTCGACGGGCAGGATGGCTCCCTGCACGAAGCTCGCCCCGTCCCCGGCCAGGTAGGCGATCGCCTCGGCGATCTCCTTCGCCTCGGCGGGCCGTCCGGCCGGGGCCTGGGCGGCGAGGGCGTCGAGGTCCTCGCCCATGTCGACGGTTCCCTCGGTACGGGTGGGACCGGGCTCCACGGCGTTGACCCGTACCCCGTGGGGGCCGAACTCGGCGGCCCACGCCTTGGTCAGCAGGTTCAGCGCGGCCTTGCTGGAACCGTACAGCGCCATGCCCGCGACGCCGTACTCGGCGACCATGGTGCTGACGTTGACGATCGCACCGTGCCCGCGCTCGGCCATCGCCGGGGCGAGCTGCGCCACCAGATGGAACGGAACCTTCACATTCAGGTCGTAGACGGCGTCGACGTCGCTGGGCGAGGCCTGTGCCGTCGGGCCGAACGGGAAGATGCCCGCGCTGTTGACCAGGATGTCCACATGGCCTCCGCCCAGCTCGGTGGCCTTCTGTACCAGCTGCCGAACCGACGCCGCGTCCCGCAGGTCGGCCGCGAGGAAGTCAGCCTTGCCGTCGCGTGCCCGGATGGCGGCGACCACCGTCTCGCCGCGGGACGCGTCGCGTCCCGCGACCAGCACGTGCGCGCCTTGCTCGGCGAGCAGCGCCGCCGTCGCGGCGCCGATACCGCTGGTCGCTCCGGTCACCAGCGCCACACTCCCGGTCAGATCAACAGAACCCATGAGGGCCGTCCTTCGCATGGAAAAGTGAGCACGAACGAGGCGCGGGCGGGCCCGCGTTCCGTCGTCCTGTCACCTCGTGCGTGAGGTGACGGGAGTCCAAAGCGCCTGTGCCTTTCCGGGGATTCCGGCTCGGCCATAGGCGGATGCGATACCCGCTGTCAGGGCGGAGTCGCCATACCTTTCCTACCGTCCATCGGTCGCCTGCGCAGCCGGGGCCCCTGGTCAGAGCCTGCGCACTGGTCACAGGCAGCACTTATGACCGCCCTTGGTCAGGCGTATGGCCGATGGCGATGAACTACGCCCACCTCCCTTCGTGCCGAACGTCGGCCGCGGGAGTGATCGGCGCCGTCGGACCCGGCTCCGGCCAGCACCTCGCCGTCGGGGGCAGGGCCGTGTGGTGGGCTCGCGCTGCGCCATTTGCACCGGACCGGTGGACGGCGTGTGCGTGTGCTCACCGTTGCCGTGTGCGGCGGTGGTCCGGTCGCCGATCGCCGGCCCGCGGCCGTGCTCGTCGGGGGTGCAGCCGAAAGCCCGGTCGCCGTCCTTATCGGCAGGGCCTCCGTCGGAGACCTCGATGTGCATCATGCGGCTGTCTGGATCGCGGTCCGAGAGCCTTCACGACGTCGAGCAGGGTACGGCCGATCCCGGTGAGGGCGTATTCGACCCGGGGCGGCAAGGTGGGGTGGACCGTACGAGTGACGATGCCGTCGTGTTCCAGAGCGCGCAGGGTGGAGCTGAGCATGCGCTCTGTGATTCCGTCGCTGGCCCGGCGCAGCTCGTTGAAACGATGGGCCCTTTCCCGAGGCGGCAGATGACGGTGACCGGCCACTTGTCGCCGATGCCGTCGAGGATGTCGCGTACGAAGGCCGCCCGCTCAGCGGCCGTGTGCCAGTGCGCCGACTCGTCCATGGTGGCCCCCGCCGGTTCCTCCGGTGATGCCAGGGCCCTTTGAACTGCCTTCTCGCCCGCTTCGGCGGTCGGCCCGCTGACCGCAGGGCGCGGACCGCGGAGAGCAGATGTTCCACACCTCGGGCGGCACCACTGTCTGGCACCGTTCGATGGCAGCGCGGCCACCCGATGGGTCGGAGACCGGGTGTCAGCACCTTCTGCCGGCTGGCTAGAAGAGGCGGGCGCGCATGTGCTGCGTGAGGTTCTCGAGGGTCTCGCGCAGCCATGGGCTGCGGACGGCTGGTAGCCGGACCAGGGTGTGTTGGAACGCTTCCGGGTCGGCCCGGAACAGGTGATGGGGGCGCGGTGCGGGCGGGTCGTCGCGGAGGACGCCGTCGGGCATGCCGCCCGACGCGGGGACGGGCAGGTACGGCTCGGGGAAGGCCAGCCACAGCCACACCCCGAAGGGCAGCGGCACCATGTACGCCGAGGTGGCCGAGCCTTCCGGCGGGCCGCCGCAATCTCTGCACGGAACCGCTGTCTCAGCCGCTGCCGCAGCACTTCAGCCAACGGTGATCGGGCTGGCTGAAGCGCTGGCAGGCGGCGCTGATGTGCAGCGTGCTTCGGCGTGGTGCTGAGCATCATCTCGGCCGGGCCCAACCGTCACGACTCCCCGCTGCTCGCGCCCACCCTCAAGGCCGCCGACGAGGAGGTCGGCGGCCTTCCCGACCAGGCGAACGCGAACCTGGACCGCGGCTACGACAGCGACAAGGCCCCGCGAGGGTGATGGCTGTCCGGTGGGACTCAGCTGGCTCCTTGGCCTTCACCAGCATCGCCTGCACCCTCATCTGCTATTGGGGACTCGCCGATTGAGATGACTTCTCAGGCGAGATCCAGGAGTTGCTCATAGAAGCCGCCGAAGCCGCGCGCGCGGTCCACGAGGTGGAGTTCGAGAATCCAGTGGCAGTGCCGCCCGGTCCTGTCCGTCCGTCGCAGCGGGGTGTCGTTCTCGGGCGTGATGTAGGACTCCGCCTTGGCGCCGTCGTTCACCTCGTGGGGGAACTCGCCGACGAGGTGGCCGGCGTGCCAGATGCCGATCTCCCAGCCTGCTTCGACTGCGAGTTGTTCCACCTCGGCGAAGAGCCCGCGGCCGGTGATGGCGGGGTCGGCGGCGAAGGCGGCCCGACCCGCGTCGAAGATCCGGGGGAGGTCGCTCAGAAGCCGGTGCTTGTGCGGGTCGTCACCGAAGACGTAGGTGCGGCCGAAATCCGCCTCGTACTCCTCGAAGATCGGGCCGAAGTCCGCGAACGCGACGTCGTCCTCGCCGATGATCCGGTCCGGGGGGTTCTCCCGGTACGGGAGAAGGGTGTTGGGGCCCGAGCGGATGATGCGCTTGTGCCAGTGCTTGGTGGTGCCGAACATCTCGTTGGCCAGGTCCCGGATGCGGTCGCTGACCTCGCGCTCACCCACGCCGGGCGTCACCAGGCCGCGTGTGGCGACCTCGTCGAAGAGAGCGATCGCCTTCTCCTGCGCTGCGACGAGCCCGGCTACCCGACGGTCCTCGTCCGGCCTTGTGTGGTCTGCTTCGGGCGGCACCCTGATTCCCCCAACTGTCCGCTTAGGTGAGTCCCACCCATCTTCACATGTGTGAGTGCAGATGGTGAATGGGTTCGCGTATGCACCCCTCAGCTGGTCGGCGAGGCCTTGCAGTCCCTCGGCGGCGCCAGGGTCGTCCTGGCCACCGCCGGGAACTCCGAAGCCATCACCGCCACCGTGAACGGCCTGACACGGTCGGCTGACCCCACGAGCCGTCAGGGCACGTCGGCCACCCTCCTGAGCCGGGGCGGGCGAGTTCGTCGACCGTCCCGGCTTCGGCCGTGGTCACCAGGAGGCAACCAGCTCGGTCGCCCTTCAGGCGCAATCCCGCACCTCCGAGGACACGCCATTTGGGGGTGCACTCATGCAGCAGCGACCGGCCGTTGCCGGTCCGGGACGGCGCTGGTTCGCCGGCGGACAGGCAGGCTCGGGCCGTCCCTCGGGCCCGCCGGATGCGGGGGCTGTCAGTCGATGGAGTCCATGAAGCTCAGCATCCGGCGATTGATCTCGTCCGCGTGGTCGATCTGGGGCCCGTGGCCGGTGTCGGAGATGACTTCGGCTCGGGCCCCTGGAACCAGGCGTGGGACGCGCTCGACTTGCCTACGCGGGTGCACGAGCAGGCTTCGCTTACCGAGCGCCAGGTAGAGCGGGGTGCGGATGGTGGACAGTTCGTCCTCGGACAGAGGCAGCGGGGCGGGACGGCGTATGCGGTAGGCGCGAACGCCCAGCCTGATCATGGTGCGTAGCTCCGGCACGATGAGGACCGGCTGTTCCAGCCACGCTGCCAGTCGTGGGCGTAGCGCCCTGGGCGCGAAGGTCGCGAACAGGCTGGCGAAGATCCAGACGAAGAAGCGCAGACCTACTTTCTCCAGGCCGCCGGGGTCGAGGAGTGTGACCGAGGCGAGGCGGTCGGGCCTGCGGTGCGCTTGGTTCAGAGCGAGCCACCCGCCGTAGGAGGAGCCGACCAGGTGCACGCGTGCGAGCCCGAGCTCGGCGAGTGTCTCGTCCAGCCACTGAGCGGCGCGTTCCGGTTGATGGATGGGTTCGCGCTGGACACTGCGTCCTGGATCGCCCGGGGTGTCGATCGCGTAGACCGGGCGGGCGGCGCTGAGGGCGGGGCTGTTCGGGTACCACATGGCAGAGCAGGAGCCCGCTCCGTGCAGGAGGACAACGGGCGTGCGCGACTGGGCGGCCGGGTCCATGGGGCCGTACTTGTAGACGTGCGTGGTGCCGAAGGAGGTCTCCACGTCCGTTTCCGCGTGAGCGGATGCTCCGAGCGCATAGAGCGCATCGCAGGCCGCGAAGTAGCGGTCGCGCCAGGCATCGCTCACATAGCGGCCGACATCGGCCTGGATGCGGGTCGCGGTTTGGGGCATGGCCACCTCCGGGTGTCGAGTCTTCGTGGTACGAACGTATCACTATGATGGTACGGCTGTATCATCAACTGGGTGGGGCCCACCCGGCCGATGGAAACAGCGAGCGGAGGAGCGGTCGATGCCCAAGCGCGTGGACCATGCAGAGCGGCGTACCGAGATCGCCGAGGCGCTCCTTCGGGTGGCGGCGCGACGCGGGCTGCATGCCGTGGGCATGCGCGATGTTGCAGCGGAGGCGGGCGTCTCACTGCGACTGGTGCAGTACTACTTCGAGACCAAAGAGAAACTGCTGCTCTACGGGCTGCAGCATCTGGCCGAGAGATTCGGGGAGCGGGTCACCGCCCGGATTCGGGCCGCCGGCCACGATTCGGGGCCGCGCGCGATCATCGAGGCGATGCTGAAGGCGGCATTGCCGGTCGACGAGGAGAGCCGCATCTTCCACCTCGTCTACACCTCATACGCCGTTCTGTCCGTCACCGACGAGGCGCTCGCCGCTCAGCCCTTCATCACGAACCCGGATGCCGCTGAGAGCGCCCTCGTCGAACTCCTCCGGCAGGCAGAAGAGAGCGATCTCATTCAGCCTGGCGTGGACGCGAAGGTGGAAGCCGTCAGTCTGCTCGCCATGTCAGCGGGACTCGGTACCAGCATTCTCGTCGGCCAACGCAGCCCGGAGGCGGCCGCCACAGTTCTGGACCACCATCTGGACCGCATCTTCCGAGGCGACATTGCCGGCGGGGGGACGCGGACGCGGGAGTGACGTCGTCGACCGGATCTCTTGAGTGCAGGCCTCTCCCGCATCATTCGGATGTGGCTCCGCTGATGACCGCCGGGCAGTGCTTAGGGCTGATGACAGACGGCCTCGACGTTGTTCCCGTCGGGATCGCGGACGAATGCTCCGTAGTAGGACTCGTGGTACTCCGGCCAGAGCCGGGGCGAGTGCAGGCCCTCGGCGCCCACCGCGAGGGCTGCTGCGTAGAAGGCGTCCACTGCAGCGCGGTCGGCCGCAGCGAACGCGATGTGCAGTTCACGCGCAGCCGCGGGGTCGGTCGCGGGGACCAGCCACAACGGGTGGCCCGTGACCCCGAAGCTGATGTTCTCGCCAAACTGCTTCTTGCGCTCACCACCTAGCGGAGCGAGCACGGCGTCGTAAAAAGCGGCGCTGGCTGCGATGTCGTGTACCTGGATGGCAATGTGATCCAACATGCGCCAACCCTGCACGATCGCAGGGGAGTTGTCGTGCAGTTTTCGTTCAGACACTCCCTGGCCGAGCACATCAGCACACGCCTGTCGTGTGCTGGTCCATGACCCGCTCGCGCACGGTCTGCTGACCGGCATCTTCACCGAGGACGCCGCGTTCCCCGCCCGTCCCGCACTGCATCGCGATGGGGTTGGCGCTATCAAGCCCCGTGGTGCATCCCAGGACCGGTCTGTTCGCTGATCCACGACTCAGCGAAGCGTGTCCAGGTCGAGGCCTCTCCGGCCCCATGGGCCAGACCCAGGCTGTGGGGGCCGTGGGGGAAGACATGCACGGTGTGTGGCACATGATCGGCGGCCAGTGCCGCAGCGAGGCGATAGGTGTGCTCCGGTGGAACGAATGAATCCTCCGCCGTGTGCCAGAGGAAGAACGGAGGAGACGACGGAGTCACCAGCGCGTCGAGCGAGGTCGAACGACGCAATTAGCGCCGGATCTCGCTCTGTAGTGCGGCGAGCGGGGCTGGATGCGGTGTGTTGAGCGGATACCGGAAAACGCTCGCCTCCCAGCCCGATGCTTCGAGCCAATCGACGATCGGCTGGGCCTCGTGCTCGGCGTACACCTCGTAGCCGCCTCCTGGCAACACGATCACATGCACAGGCATCTCATCGTCCCTCTTTCATCGACCGGGCGAGCCGCTCTGGCGCACGGACTGAGTAAGACTGGCTCGGCGGGTCCCGCGGCCAGTAGGACGAAGCCCGGGACAGCCGGACCAGGGCAAGGGCTGCCGGAGTCACCCTGCCGGGTGGCCTCGCAAGCGAGCGACTCGGCCGGGGCCGGGTGACTGGAGCGCCGCGTCGTTGACGGTTGTCAGCCGACTGGGAGCACCATCCGGAAGCGGGCCTTGCAAGGCAAGCGTCTTCTGGTAGGCCTCATCCGCACGGTCCAGCGGTACGGCCTCGGTCATCGACCGGAAGTTGTGCAGGGCGCGAAGGCCATGGTGTCTTCCACGCCCTGCGAGGTGCCGGCGTGATGGGCCTCGGAAGATGTGGGGGCTCCGCTCAGGGCCTCGGTTCTGGGCTGAGTCGGGGGCCTATTACCTGGGTGGTAATCGCGTGGGCGGGCGGGGCGCGGCAGGGTGGAGTCATCGGGTTCCGAGCCGGCGGCCTCCCGGGGCGTGCACCGGGCCAA
>NZ_JBSFDP010000012.1:0-73557 GCF_053593975.1 Streptomyces sp. NPDC002004 | reverse complement strand
CACCCCCGCCTCGGAACCCGGGCCAACCGACCTGATGGCCAGGTCACTTCACCGAAACGGGAGTCCTGTCATGTCGAACTATGCTGCCGCCGTTGCCCGTTACTTCGAGGCGTGGAACGCCGTCGGCGCCGAGGCGATCGTCAAGGCGGTCGCGGCGGCATGGTCGGAGGACGGCACGTACACCGACCCGCTGGCAGACGTGCGCGGTCACGGGCAGATTGCCGCGGTGATCGAGGCCGCGCACGAGCAGTTCCCCGGCTTTGAGTTCAGGCTGTCCGGTGATGTGGACGGTAACCATCACATCGCCCGCTTCAGCTGGGAGCTGGTGTCCACTGCCGACGGCTCGGCGCCGGTCGCCGGCTCGGACGTGATCACTCTGGGCGAGGACGGCAGGATCACCTCCGTCCTCGGCTTCCTCGACCGGCTCCCCGCGGCATGAATCCCCGCCCGGGAGCACCCTGACCCGCCCGACACGGCTTAAGAACGTCTCCGCATCGCCAACGCAATGACCGTCCCGGTCCCCGTGATCCCCAGGCCGAGCCCACCGAAGATCAGTGGCAGCAGCCACAGCGAGGCGAACCCGTTGATCCGGGCGTCCTCGGGGGAATCTGCTTGGTAGAGGACCTCGACCCGCTCTCCTTCCTCGTACGCCGGTGGGTTGGAACCCGTGGAACTCCGGAACGTCCTTGACGTGCCATCCGACGACGTGAACTCGACCACCGGGTACGCCACGGGCCCGTCGTTCACCCGCTTCTTGCGAGACACGCCGTTGTGGTCGTTCCGCCACTCCAGGGCCACCACCGTGCCCCGGGCGCGCTCCGCATCCGCCAGGAACGAGACCGACACCCCCGCCAGGATCAGCCCGACGACCAAGAACAGCGCCCCGAACGCGATCGCCCCGAAGGCGATCCACCGGCGGGCCCCCCGCCCACGCACCTGAACCTGCACGACATCCCTCTCACTTGTCCGAAAGTGAGAGGGACGCTATCCCAGGTATCCCGGTCGCCGTGCTCCCGCCCCGGGCGGTTCGGCACCGGGCCGCCGTTCAGGAATCGTTCAACCCGCCCCCGGTCCGGCCAACTGCGACGCTCAGTGCACCCGACCATCGGGTTGTGACCGGGCTTCCGTGCCGCCTGCGCCGGGGCACGTATCCGGGGGCACCTGTACCAGGCGGAGGCTTCATGAAAGCGCGGACACGCCCCCGGACGGAGGGGCTCATCCGAGTGCGGGAAGGAGGACGCTCAGGCGGATCAGGGCTCGATGACCAGACGCTCGATCAGGTCGTCGCGGAGGGTGAACTGATAGCGCAGGTCGACAGTGCCTCCGGGGAAGTTGCCTTCGAGGTGGTGTGTGGCGACGTAATGGGTCGGATCGGTCTGCTGCGCATCGGTGAGCTCGATGGTGTAGGTGAATTCGGTGGCGGAGCGGTTCAGCCACCCTTCGATTGCGGTGGTGCCCTGGTATGTCCTGCCGTCGTCGGTCACGGCGGCGTCGCTGGTGAAGGCGGTGACTGCGGTGGCGGTGTCGTGGTCCTGGTGGGCCCTCAGGTAGCGGGTGATCGCTTTGGGCAAGTCGCTCGGGGCGATGGTGCGGGGCTGATGGCTCGGCATGACGGTTCTCTTGACTGTGGGGCTCAGACGGTGGGGGTCGTTCCGCCGTCGATGACGTGTTCGGCGCCGACGATGGCCGAGGCGCGGTCGGAGACGAGGAAGGCGACGAGTTCAGCAACTTCCTCCGGCCGGTTGGGGCGGCCGAGGGGAATGCCGCCGAGTGAGTCCATGAGCCGACCCAGGGCGGCTTCCTGGGTGACACCGGCCTCCTGGGCGATCCGGGCCACCAGGTTGTCGGCGGCGGTGGTCCGGATGAAGCCCGGTGAAACGGTGTTGACGCGGATGCCATGTGGGGCGACCTCGTTGGCCAGGCCCTTGCTGTAGGTGGTCAGCGCCGCTTTGGCTGCTGCGTAGGCCAGGGTGCCGTTCCACAGTGGCATGCGGCGCTGGATCGAGGTGACATGCAGGATCACGCCCTTGCCGGTCGCGATCATGCCGGGCAACAGGCCGCGGTCCAGGCGGACGGCGGCCATCAGGTTCACGTTGAGCTCCTTGGCCCAGTCCTCCTCGCCGAGCGCCGCGAATCCGCCGGCCGGCGCCTCGGAGCCGCCGAGGGTGTGGACCAGGATATCGACACCTCCCATGCGTGCGCCTACTTCGGCGATCACCCGGTCGGCCCCTTCGGGGGCCGACAGGTCGGCGGCGATGAAGGTCTTCTCCTCGACCTTGTCCGGGCTGTTGCGGGCGGTGACAAGCACGTCGGCGCCGGCCTCGGCGAGCCGCCGGGCGATGGCGGCCCCAGCACCCTTGGTGCCGCCGGTGACCAGTGCACGGCGGCCTTTGAGCGATTCGTTGATGGGGCTGGTCATGGTGCCTTCCGATCACTGGTGCGCACGTCCGGCGCAACCCTCGGTTACTGCTAAAATAGAAGCTACTGACTTCGACTTTAGCAGTAACCGAGGGGATGGCCACCGTGGCGAGCCGCATCAGGCTGGAGGACCGGGAATGCCCACTGTCCACGACTGTGGAACATGTCGGTGAGTGGTGGACGCTGCTGATCCTCCACGACGCCTTCGACGGCTACACCCGCTTCGACCAGTTCCAGGAGAACCTGGGCATCTCCTCGAGCATGCTCACGGCCCGCCTGAAGACCCTCGTCACGGACGGATTGCTGGAGCGCCGCCCCTACCGGACCAACCCGGTCCGCCACGAGTACGTGCTGACCGACCTCGGGCGTTCCCTCCGCCCAGTGATCGTCGCCCTGGCCGGGTGGGGCAATTCCCGGCTGGACCCGCACGAACGCAGCATGATTCTCGTCGACGCGGAAAGCGGCGAGGAGGTCGAGCCCGTGGTCGTCGACGCCAGGACCGGCCGCCGACTCGACGACAGCCATGCCTACGTCTTCGCAGCGGGGCCTGCGGCCAGCGACGCCATGCGCAACCGCTACGCCCACCGGCAGCCAGTGGTCCCAACGGCGGGTGCATAGGCGGGGCCGGCGCGACAATACTCAGTAGCGGGCTCGGGCCGTCACGGACGAGCATCAACGCATGAGTGATCAACCCACGCGATGGAGCCCTGCAACCGTCTACCCCGACATGTGGGCCGACCCGGACGACGACCCCCGCAACACGGACGGGGCCAGCCCGGAGGGTGAGCCGGCGACGCTGCAGGGCTTCCTGACGGACTACCGTCTGACGTTGCGGATGAAATGCGAGGGCCTGGATGCCGAGCAACTGGCCCGTCGGTCGGTTCCGCCGTCGACGATGTCGCTGCTCGGCCTGGTGCGGCATCTCGCCGAGGTGGAACGGGACTGGCGCAACTGGATCACCGACGGTGACCCGCTGCCGAAGCTGTACGGCGAGAAGGACGCGGACTTCCACAAGGCGGTCGCCGAGCAGGCCGTGGTCGACGCCGCATTCTCCGACCTGGAGCGCGAGCAGGCCGCGACCGACGCCGCGCTGGCCGAGCACCCGGATCTGAGCGAGCGGGTGGGGAAGGACGAAATCGCAGTCCGGGAGCTGATGGTGCACAGGATCGAGGAGTATGCCCGCCACTGCGGGCACGCCGACCTGTTGCGCGAGTGCGTTGACGGAAGGGTGGGCCAGTGACGAGGACGGGGTTCGCCCTCCGACCCCACCAGCACGTCACCTCGAAGTGACACCCTCAGTAGTCGAGGAGGTTCATGCTGCGAGGGTTTCGTCTCGTTCGGCGAGGTGACCGTTCTCGAAGCGGGCGCCGGCTGCGAATTCCACCCCGACGGGCGGCTTCCGCTGCTCTACATCGCCGTCACGCCCCTGCCGCTCCGAGACACCTCGGCATCCGACCATCCGCTCACCGCTCTGGTCGGCGCTACCCGGGCACGGGCCTTGCGCCTCCTCGTCCGGAAGCACACCACCACCGAACCGCCCGTGAACTCGCTGTCAGCCCAGCGGCCGCGTCCATGCAGGCCAGGACCTTCCGCGAGGCCGGGCCGGTCGCCTCCCAGCGACGCCGTCCTGTGCTTCAAGCTCGACAACCGCCACCTCGCCCTGGCCTTGGAGGGAACCGGCACGGACAGCCCCTACCGGACGGATCCGTACGAGCGATGGCACACCCTGCTCCGCGACCTGCTGGAGCAGATCCCTGGCCTGACCGACAGCGACTTCGCGGCCCATGCGTTGCTTGCCGCTACCCGGGCCGACCTCGTCGAGTAGCTGGCCGGCGAGAAGGACATGCCCCGCAGCGAGATGCGCAAGCAACTGGCGATCTTCACCGCCGGAGTCCTCGGCAGTCCCGTACGGGGACCGGCGGCCGAGGACTGATCACGGAGCCGGCGAGACTAAGCCTCGGCGCTGCCGACCGGAGGCGCCACGTACCGCCTCCGGCCCGGCGCTTGGCGGGACGTACGGGAGGCCGAAACCGGAGGACCGCCGCCCGGCACACGCGACACGGCGGGTGGTGTCACTCCAACCGCGGCGTGAAGAGCACCAGTTCAGTCGAGGGCCGCGGTCGCTTCGGAGCGCAACAGCCTGGTCGAGAGGAACGTGCAGCCGACGGTCGCGTAGGGCTCAGGCAATGCGGTCCAGTGACGCCTCCAGGTCGAGTTCGCCCTCGCGGGTCTGGGCGCCGGCTGCCACAGCGGCTCGCATGCGCTCGACCACGGCATCCGGTGCCGGGTAGACCCCGCCCAGGGCCTTGCTCTCCTCGCCGAGTCCTTCCAGCAGGCTGCCACCGGTGGCTGCGGCCCCGACCGCCGCCTTCGCCGCGGTGACCTGTTCCGGGCGCAGCGCCGCGATGCGCAGGGCGAGGGCGTCGACGAAGTCGTCGAGTTCCTCGGCCGGGAGGGCGCGGTTGATCCAGCCGTAGCGCTCGGCTGTCTCGGCGTCGAAGAGGTTTGCGCCGAGGATCACCTCCAGAGCCCTGGCGCGGCCGACCAGCGGGGGCAGCAGCTGGGTGCCGCCACCTCCGGGGATGATGCCCATCCGGGTCTCGGGCTGGGCGAGCCAGGTCCGTCCCCTGGCGGCGAAGCGCATGTCGAGTGCCATCGCCAGTTCGTTGCCGCCGCCGCGAAGGCGCCCTGCGAGCTTGGCGATCGTCACCTGCGGCAGCGCCCGCAGGCGCAGCATCAGCTTTTGCATCGGGTTGATCAGTGACTCGTCGCCGCCGGTCATGGCGTCCGGGTTGGCCAGTTCCGCGAAGGTCTCCGGCTCGAGCATGAAGCCCAGGTCCACGTGGGCGACGAAGAAGTCCGGGTCGGCGCTCTGCAGCACGATCACACGCACCCGCTCGTCCTCGCGGACGGCTCCGACGAAGTCGTGCAGTTCGTTGATGAGCGTCGCGTCGAGCATGTTCACCGGCGGGCTGTCGAGCGTCACATGAGCCACGCCCGCGTCGATCGCCACCCGCAGTCCCGTGTAACCGTCGTACGGCATTTCGTCCTTCTCTCGATGGAATCTCTGGCCACAGGCCCGTACATCGGTCACGCTAAAACCTGACGTTGACGTCAGAGGCAAGGGGAACGTGATGCGCATCGGTGAACTCGCCGCCAGAACAGGTGTGAGCGTGAGAGCGTTGCGCTACTACGAGGAACAGCAGCTGCTCGCCTCCGAACGCAGCCCCAGCGGGCAGCGGCACTACGCGGACAGTGCAGTCGACCGCGTCCTGCTGATCCAGCAGCTGTACGCGGCAGGACTGCCGAGTAAGTCGATCGTGGAACTGCTGCCATGTGTCGTGACCGGCGAGGTGACGCCGGAGCTGCTCGAACGGCTCTCGGCGGAGCGGGACCGCATCAATACCCAGATCGGCACCCTGGTGGACACCCGGGACAGGCTGGACACCGTCATCGCCGCGGCCACCACCACCTTCCGGACGGGTCGCCCCTGCCCCTGACGTGCGCGGGGGCACGGGGTGGCCATCTGGGCGGCTCAGGACACTTACTCCGTCACCTCGCCGCAGGGTCGGCAGAAGCAACCCTCCCTGGGTGTGCGGCGGTCTTACAGGCCGTCGCGCTCAGAGCCGCTGTCGACTCGTACTGGTGAACCGACCGGGAAGGACGCACTCCATGGTGTTGGATCCCAACTTCTGCCTGGATGTTCCAAAGGGTTTCGACGACTCGGACGCTGAGACCGGGGTACATCCCATCGCCCGGAAGCTGTTCCCCGCCACAACGGCCGCGGAAGCCTTCAAGAAAGCCCATGAGTGGGTGCGTGAGCAAAGAATCCGCCCGGTGGACGTGTCGTGGGATTTCTTCCACGACGAGGACGAGCCCTACTGTCTGAGCATCTATTTCACGTTCGAGTCGGATCCCCAGGACACCTGACCACGACTCTGCGGTTTCCCTTGGACCAGCCAGGAGGCCGTCGGTCCCGGGGTGCCGATGACCGGAGCGCCGTGGACGCGGATCGAGCCGTTGCCTCCGCTGTGATGGGCCGGGCCGACGCTGAGGAGCACTTGCCCACGGGCTGCGGTCGGCTCTGTCGGTCGCGGACACCCGGCGGGCTCGGCACCGACCACTGCGCCGTTACCGCACACGCCGGGTCAGCATGCATGGGGCGCTGGGGGACTACCGTTCAGCGCTCCAGGCCTTGGGCTTCCCTCGGCCTGTCGGCGAGCTTCAGCCAGATCACTCCGGCGATGATGACGCCCAGCCAGCATGCCTGGGCCGGGGTGAGGGTCTCGTCGAAGAGGACGGGGCCCAGCAGTGCCGCGCCGACCGATCCTATTCCCGCCCAGACCGCGTAGCCGATGCCCACATCGATGGTGCCCAATGCGACGCTCAGTGCCCAGAGCGTAAGAAGGAAGAAACCCGAGATGCTGTCCGCCCACAGGCCGAGATCAAGATCTACAGCTGGTACTAGGTTCACCATGAGGTCGGGTACAGGTTTCATGGCACCGTCCTCCTGCGGTGCCCTAGCGTCGTGCCATGACGATTCCAGCTGGACTGAGACGCACGGTCCTCCGGGCGCAGCGGGACACCGGCTTTCTTGCCGCTGGTGTGCTGCCGCACCTGGCGCTGGTGCCCGTGTGGGCCTGGGCGGCGGCGACTACCGCCAGGACGGGGAACTGGCTCCTTACGGTTTCCATGTCGGCCGCCCTGGTCCTGCTCGGCACCCCGGTGCTGACGGCCGTTCAGCGGGCTCGCTACCGGGTGCTCATCGGTGTGGACGTCCCCCGGCTCACCCCCACCGCGCCGGAACAATGGACGTGGGCCTCGACCGCCCGGTGGCTCGCGGCGACGCGGCCTTGGCGCAAGATCGGCTACCACCTCCTGCTGGGCCCGCTGCTCGCGCTGCTGGAGCTGCTGGTGCTCGCGGTGGCAGCGGCGTGCCTGGCGGGCGTCATCGCCTACGCCTGGTCATGGGCGCTGCCAACCGGAATCCGCCAGGACTGGTTCGGCTACCTGACCCAGCTGCCGGCTTACACAGCGGCTGGACTCCTCCTCCTGTGCGCCCTGCCCTGGACCGCGCGGGCAGTAGCCCGGGCCGAGGCGCGGCTGGCGTTGGGCCTGCTCGGGCCCAGCCGGGCGCAGCGGCTCCAGGAGCGGGTCGATCAGCTGGCCGTGAGCCGGACCGACTTGATCGAGGCCGTCGACGCGGAGCGCCGCCGGATCGAGCGCGACCTGCACGACGGCACCCAGCAGCGGTTGGTGTCTCTCGCGGTCAACCTGGGTCTGGCCATTGCCACCCGCCCGGACCTGCCGAGTGATGCCCGCGAGGTGATCGCGAGAGCGCACCTGGAGGCGAAGGAGGCGATCGCCGAACTCAATGACCTGGTGCGGGGACTGCACCCGGCCGTGCTCGAAGACCGAGGTCTGGACGCGGCGTTGTCCGGGCTGGCTGCCCGCACGCCCCTGCCGGTGCGGCTGCGGGTCAATCTGGAGGAGCGGGTGGCGCCCAACGTGGAGTCAGTCGCGTACTTCGTGATCTCTGAGGCGCTGACCAATGCAACGAAGCACGCCAACGCGATGCGTGCAGAGGTGATAGTCCGTCAGGTCGGTGAGGTGCTGCGAGTGCGCGTTACCGACGACGGGCTGGGCGGTGCCGACGCCGCCGTCGGCACGGGGCTGACCGGGCTGGCCAAGCGGGTCGGCTCCCTCGACGGGGCCTTCCACGTCAGCAGCCCCGTTGGCGGGCCCACCACCATCACCGCGGAGCTGCCGTGCGCGCGGTGATCGCCGAGGATTCGGTGTTGTTGCGGGTCGGCCTGATCAAGGTGCTGGAAATGGGTGGGTTCCAGGTCGCCGCGGAAGTCGGCGACGCGGAGGGGCTGTTGGCGGCAGTGGCGGAGCACCGGCCCGAACTTGCCTTGATCGACGTCCGGATGCCGCCCGGCTTCACCGACGAGGGGGTGCGGGCGGCGATGGAGATCCGTCGGCGCTGGCCGGGGACGCCGGTGGTGCTGCTTTCGCAGTACGTGGAGGAGCGGTACGCGGCTGACCTGCTGTCTGCGAACACCAGCGGTGTGGGCTACCTGCTCAAGCAGCGGGTTGCCGATGTCGCCGACTTCGTGGCGGCGGTCCGGCGAGTGGCGGACGGGGGCACGGCCCTGGACCCGCAGGTCGTCGCCCAGTTGCTGCTGAGGCGCGACAGCGACCCGCTCGCGCGGCTGACCCCCCGCGAACGGGAGGTGCTCGGCCTGATGGCCGAGGGGCGCTCCAATGCCGGCATCGCGCAGGCGCTGGTGGTCAGCGAGAGCGCCGTGGCGAAGCACATCAACAACATCTTCGCCAAGCTTGACCTGCCCGTGGTCGACGCGGACCACCGCCGCGTCCTGGCCGTGCTGCGGTTCCTCGGAGCGTCCCGGGCCTGACCTTTCCATCCGTGATCACGATCTACGGCTGGAGTGCTGGGGCGAGAACCGTGCCGCTGCCGCACAAAGCTCGACCAGCGACGCCTCACGCTCATGGCCCACGAGATTCAGGTAGCTGGCGAGCGCGCTCCATGCGACGACAGACCTGGGCTCCAGCAGGACGAGGTCGATCAGCCCCTCTATCGCCTGCTCGGTAGGCGGCCATCCAGGGTCGGATCACTCGTCGACTGAGTCCTCGCCCCTCATCAAGGGAGCAATCGTCAAGGCCTGTGGATCACGCTATTTCTTAGTCGCCAGACCGGCCCCAAAAGGCGATCGCGGTGGTCGCGCCATTGGCGTCCTTCAATGGCCGGCACCACGCTGACCACTGCGGCATCTCCCACAATTCCTCCGAGCCTGGCTGCCGTGCGTCGTAGCACTCCCGCGCCTGTTCGAAGTCTGCTCGGGTCGGTTCCACGGTTCCGAAGATGTGGACGAAGAGCCTCTCGAACTCGCGCTGTCGCACGGTGGCCAAGGCCACCACGATGTCTCCGGCATACGGCTCGATGTAATGCCACGATGACGCGCCCACCCCGGCTCCTGCCCTTCTCCGACCTCTTCGTTGTCGGTGCGGACCCTACCCGCCGGCTCCAACAGCGCGGCGGGCGTTCGGAATCCGCCCCGGCAACCACCGAGTGCTGCGTTACGGCGCCTGATCCTGGCGCTCGACCAGCAGGTCACGTTCGAAGCGGGCCCCGGCTCGGGCGAGGGCGACGAGATGAGGCGCCGTGATCGCGCGCCAGCGGGCTTGGAAGAGCTAACAGAAAGCTGAGCTGCGAGCCAGGTCTCTCCTACAGCAGCTCGTTGGACAGTTCGCGGGGAGGGAAACGGGCCGCAGCTGTTGTCGGATGCCCTGTGGGCGCGGATCGAGCCGCTCCTGCCGGTGGGCACGTGTCATTGAGCCGCTCCCAACTTGGGCACTGGCATACAGCGTGAAAGTCAGTTCACGTCTACGTTGTCGAAGAGTGCGAGCATCTGCGTGAGCACACGCACGCATGCGGTCAGGTCGGCGTCGGTCAGGTCGCCGCCGACCTGACGCAGCAGGGCGTGCTCACGGATGGTTGCCGCGGTGATGGCCGCCCTGCCGTTGTCGGTCAGTCGGATCAGCGAGGACCGCTGGTGGGCGGGGTTGGGGGTGATCTCGACCAGCAGTTGGGTTGCCGCGTCGTTGACCATGCGCTGCACGAATTGTCGGCTCAGCGCCTGTGCGCGGCCCATCTGCGGGACGGTCATGGGCCCGTGTTCCAGGAGCAGGACCAAGACGGCGCGCACGCCGACGGAGAGACCCTCGATCGGTGCGGCTTGTTCCACCTTGCGCTGCACGCGTCGGTACAACGGGCCGACCAGGGCGAACACTTCCGTGAGCCGGTGGGCGAGGTCATCGGGCGCGAGTGGCATATCGGCATCGGTCACCCGATCAGGATGACACCATGGTTGCCAACTCCGGAAGCAGGTGGCACCTTGGTTGTCATGACTGATGCTTCTGGCATGTTCTCGTTCGACACTGGGGACGGCCACCTCGTCTACCGCGACGTCGGGGCAGGACAGCCGCTGGTGCTGCTGCACGGCGGCTTACTGGACCACCGCATGTGGGACGACCAGATACGGGTCTTCGCGCCGGACTACCGAGTGATCGCACCGGATGCCCGCGGACACGGAGGATCCTCCAATGCGAACAAGCCGTTCCGTCAGACCGATGACCTCGCAGCTGTGCTGCGTCACCTCGACGTCGGTCCCGCGATCCTCGTCGGACTGTCGATGGGCGGAGCCATCGCCGTCGATACCGCGCTCGAACACCCCGATCTGGTATGTGCGTTGGTCGTCAGCGGCGTCGGCACCAGCGAACCCGAATTCCAGGATCCCTGGCTCGGCGAGATCGAGGCCGAGGAGGCTCGCGCGCTGGCCGCGGGTGACACCGAGGGCTGGGTCGAGGCATTCACCCGGCTCGCGGCGGGACCGCGCCGCACGCTCGGCGACGTCGACCAGGATGTCGTGCGCAGGCTGCGGGAGATGACCCGGCGGACCGTCGCCAAGCACACCAGTGCCGAACCCATGCACATGGTGCCCGTGACAGACACCTGGGCACGGGCGGCGAAGATCACCGTCCCCGTGCTGGCGATCAATGGCGGCGTCGACTCGGACGACCACATCGGCATGGCCGAACGACTCGTACACACCGTTGTCAATGGCCGTGCGACGACTGTCGAAGACACCGCTCACTACCCCAACATGGAACGACCGGATACTTTCAACGAGATCCTTGGGCGATTCCTCCGCACCGCATCCACTCAAGAGACCTGACCCAGGGCCCTGACGCGTCGGAAAGCAATGACGCAGCAGGCCGGCTTCAGGAAGGCTTCGTGGATGTCGTCGCGGATTTCCCAGCGGATCCGCAGGCGTCGGAAGCCGTGGATCCACGCGTTCGTGCGCTCTACTACCCGACGGACGACGCCGAGTCCCGAGCCGTGAGCCGCTCCGCGGCGCGCGATGACCGGCTTGATGCCCCGCTTCCACAGCAGTCTGCGGTATTTGTCGAAGTCGTAGCCCCGGTCCGCGAACAGTTGCCGGGGTCGGTGGCGAGGTCGCCCTGTGTGCCCCCTGATGCGCGGATGGCATCGAGCAGGGGCAGCAGCTGGGTGACGTCTTGCCTGTTTCCGCCGGGGAGGGTGATGGCCAGCGGGGTGCCGTGCGCGTCGGTGATCACGTGGTGCATGGAGCCCGCCCGGGCACGGTCGACCGGACTCGGCCCTGTTTTCGTGCCGCCCCGAAGTGCCCTGCGGTGCGAGCCGTCGATCACCGCCCTCGACCAGTCCAGCATCCCGGCCCGATGCAGCTCGGTCAGCAGCACCTGGTGGAGGCTGTCCCACACCCCGGCCTCGTTCCAGTCCCGCAACCGATGCCAACACGTCATCCCGGAGCCGAAACCGAGCTCCTGCGGCAGCCACTACCGCTGGATACCGGTTTGCAGCTCGGACAGGATCCCTTGCAGGCACCTACGATCGTCCAGAGGGCGACGCCCGGGATGACGCGCATGCCGCCGACGAGCCGGCAACAACGGCACTACCCGCTCTCAAAGGTCATCCGACACCAGCCACGGCGGCCCACCCTTCCGCTTCCCCACATCCGGTCAACGACCGGACCAAGGAGGAGACATTCTGTTAGCTCCTCTTAGAGGTCATCTCGTTCGGCGGCTTCAAGGTGTGGGACTCAGTGAGGGTCGTGAATGACTGGCGGTGGGTGGGTCGGGGGAGCGTTCCAGCACGTCCCGCCGGAGGCTAGAGGTCAGGGTCACGCCGGAACGGCGTCGTGTTCGACTGCTGCCGCGCGAGCCTGCTCGGCCCACCGGACCGCGTACGGCATCGCCAGCCCGGCGAGGACGAAGACACCGCCCAGCGCCAGCCAGCCGGGGACGCCCCAGGTGATGCAGAACAGGGCCAGTACCGACGGCGCGAGGGAGCTGGCCAGGCCCGTGCCGGTGGCGTTCAGCCCGGAGTACTGGCCCTGGACTCGAGCGGGCGCGAGCCCGAAGCTGAGCTCGAACGAGGCCGCTGTGTGCCACAGTTCACCAACCGTGTGCACGACGACGCCGACGACGATCAGCACGGCGGGGAAACGGCCCGGCATCCCCGCGGCGGCCGCTATCGCCGTCATCCCGAGCAGGAACGCGACCCCGGAACGGACCGCGGCCCGTCCGGCCGAGGCGTTGTCCACGACCCCCCGGCTCGCCCGCACCTGGAACGCCACCACCATCAGCGTGTTGACCACCGCGCAGGCTCCGATCAGCCAGTGTGGCGCCCGGCTGTGCCCAACGATCCACAGCGGGAGCGCGAACACCAGCACGTGCCCCTGCAGCGACAGCAGCGAGTCGAGTGCGGTGACCACCAGATACGGACGGTCCTTCAGCACCTCCCAACGGCCGGCGGAGGACAGCCCATGCATGGACACGGGCTTCGGTCCGCCGCCCATCGGCGGCAGCTGCGGCAGCCGGGCCACGACGGCCGCGCAGAGCAGGAAGCTCAGGGCGTTGGCCAGGATCAGCGACACATACGCGCCCCGGGTTCCCACCTGCACCACCACACCGGCCATGGCCGCACCGCAGGCGCCGGCCAGATTGGCCGTCGCCCGCAGGTAGGACCGGTACTTGGTCGGGTTCGGTCCTGCGAGGCTGCGGGTGAGCGGCCCCCGGGCAGCGGCTCCGGCCGAGGCTGCGAGCTGGGTGAGGGAGACGGTCAGGACGAACGCCCAGAAGGAGTGCACCAGCACCAGCGCGGCCATCGCCGCGGCCTGCACGCACTGGATCACCAGATAGGTCTCCCGCGGGCCGCGCCGATCGGCCACCCGTCCCGCCGGCACGCCGGCCACCAGACCCACCAGGGCCGCCACTCCCATGGCCAGCCCGACCTGGGTCACCGACAGGCCGACCGAGCGGGTGAAGAACAGTGCGGCGGCGGTCATGAAGAGGCCGTTGCCGACCATGCTGATGAACGTGGCCAGTGCCAGCGTCCGCCGGGATCCGCGCTCGGGCAGCAGCCCGCGCCCGATCAGCCACCCCTGCGACTGCGGCCCAGTGCTGACAGGTGCGTCGCTGGATGCCGTGCCGGTCCTCACCAATGTGGAATCCCCTTCCTGCGGGCCACGTGGCCACCCCGGGACTATGCCCGGGGCCAGGGCCACCGCGACAGCCCTTCCGACCTGGTGAAACGTCACATCCGTAAGGGGAACAAACAACGGTCGGGGGCCGTTGTGCCTAGTGACGAGTGGCCAGCTCTCCCAGTTACTCCTCCCCCTGGCTCAGCACCCACCTTGGGCGAGAGCCGTTCGCGAACACGTGAACAAGAACAACCTTCGACGCGCGTCTCGTTGAGCCTGCGGTAACAGATGAGGGTGCAAGCGATGCTCGTGAAGGCTGGGAAGTGTTCGGCTTTGCGTTCATAGCGTCGGTGGAGCCGACGGCAGCCGGCGAGCCAGGCCATGCCCCGTTCTACAGTCCAGGGATCTCGACCGTTAGTTCCCCCTCTTGAGGGCTCGTATGCTCACGGAGTCGATCGCACAGCGGGACCAGTTCAGGGCACCGCGGGACCCGAGTTCGTCGAGGACCGGGCGGTGGAGCTTGGCCCACACCCGGGCCTCCGTCCATTCGGTGAAACGCCGGTGCGCCGTCGCGCCTGACGGCCCGAACGAGGCCGCGGACAACTGCTGCCACGTGCAGCCTGACGTAGATACGAACATGATCGCGGCCAGCACCTCACGATCACCATGCCGCCGACGACCACCGCCCTGCGGTCGCACCGGAGCAGAGGGCAGCACTCGCTGGAACAACTCCCACAAGCCGTCCGGAACTAGACGCTCCACCATCGTCATCACAGCGGACTGGCTAACCATCACGCCAATTGAGATGACTTCGTAGACGGACTCGGCGAGGTTGAAGACCATGGCGAGTGCGGCTGCCGGGCTGCCCGCGCCGTGGGTGACCTTGGCACGGAGTTTCACGGTCGAGAAGGTCCCACTACGTAGGTAAAGCCGGATCGGGAGCGGTGGTGGAGCACCCGCGCCCGGACCCGACGCTGTGGGAGGTGGCCCGGTCGGCCTCGCGGCGGGCCTGGGAGGCGCCGCGGGGCCGCTGTGGAAGGGCGGAGGCGTTCCAGGTTTCCGCAATGTGAGACCTGTCCGGAACCTATTGACCGAGGGGGTGGACGTCTGCTCAACTCACGTTCCATGACCCCGCGCGTGGATTTGACTCGGCGACGCCACATCGACCTGGCGCACGTCTCCAGCGCGTTCTGTTGCCGTTGATCCGGAAAGCGTGTCGCTGATCCGCAGGGTGGCCCTCGGCAGTGGCTGGTGCGCGCCGGTGACGTACCTCCGGGTTGGTCGGTGCAAGGCCGACGCCCCAGCGGTGCTTCCCCCAAGGACCGCGGTACCCGCCGCCTGACGGCTTCTTCTCCGCTCCTCTCTCCTCCCCTCCTTCTCTGACTCCGGGGAGAAGTCCGTCCGGAACGGCCCGAAGCCGGTGAGGCGACGTTCCGTCAGTCAGCGTCACACGAACACCACCACACCTCGCCCCTCATCGGGCGCTCCTCGAGTAGTCGGCGGTCTCTTGCATCGCGCTCAGACCGAGTACTGACTTCGCGGCCATTCCTGCCCATCACCCGCTCGCTCCGGCTCTTGGTGCCCGGCAGTGCCCCCAAATTCTCTGAGAGGGACCTCCCATGTCTCCGTCCATCCGCAAGCTCACGGGCCGCATCGGCGTGCTCGTCAAGGGCGTCGACCTGGCGGCGTGCCCCGACCCCTCGACGATCAGGACGCTCCGTCATGCCCTCAACGAGCACAAGGTGATCGTGTTCGACGACGTGAACCTCGCCGGCCAGGAGCATATGGCCGGGTGGTTCGGCGGCCCGACAACCGCCCACCCGAACGGGTCGGCCGCCGACGGTACGAGGAATCGCAGCGACCCGCTCGTCGGTGACGCCTCGCACTACAGCAGCGTCCTGGAGGTGGCGGCGTGACCGAGGTCAGCCTCAGGGAGCCGGCTGTAGAGCCGGCTGCCGAGAAGCCCCGCACCACAAGTGGGCGCGAGGTCTTCCTGCCGCGGGACACCCGCCGCCAAACGGTGTTCGGCATGCTCCGCAAGCGCCTGCGCTGGCCTCTGGGGATCTACACGACTCCGATCGTGGTCCTCATCGCCTGGGAGACCCTCGCCAGGGCCGGCGTGCTGGCGAAGACCTACGCCCCGGCACCGACATCCATCGTGAAGTCCACCGTTGACCTGTGGCAGGAGGGCGTCCTCGGGCCGGACCTGGCGATCTCGCTGCAACGGGCCGGCATAGGTCTCGCGATCGGTCTGACGGTGGGCATCGTCGCCGGGGTGCTCGGTGGTCTGCTGCGCAGCGGGGAGTACCTGTTCAACGGCGTCGTTCAGGTGCTGAACACGATCCCGCTGCTGGCGGTGCTGCCACTGATGATCGTGTGGTTCGGCATCGACGAGCTCACGAAGGTGCTCCTGATCTCGTTCGGTGCAGGCGTTCCGATGTATCTCAACCTGTTCGCCGCGATACGGGGTGTCGATCAGCGTCTGATCGAGATGGCGCGGACGACGGGCGCCGGCACCTGGCGCCTGGTCACCCGCGTCCTGGTGCCCGGAGCACTGCCGGGGTTCCTGGTCGGCCTCCGGTTCTCTCTCGCGTACAGCGTGCTGGGCCTCGTCGCCGCCGAGACGGTCAACGCAGACAAGGGTCTCGGCTTCCTCATCACTCAAGGTCAGACGTACCTGCAGACCAACCAGGTCTTCGTGGGGCTGGTGATCTACTCGCTCCTCGGCCTGCTCGCCGACCAGTTCGTCCGGGCTCTCGAGCGGGTGCTGCTGCGGTGGCGCCCCAGTTATGAGGCAGCATGAGCACCACGGTTGCTACGTCAAGCACACAGCCCCGCCGGCAGACCGGCGCCGTCGTCGAGAAGGTCGTCCGCCGGTTCGGGGACCGGGTCGTCCTCGACCACCTGGACCTCACCATCGCCGACGAGGAACTGGTCGTCCTGCTGGGCCCCTCCGGCTGCGGCAAGAGCACCCTCCTCAGATTGCTCGCCGGGCTGGACCGGCCCGACGGCGGGCGGGTGGAAGTTCCGGCGAAGCGCGCGATCGTGTTCCAGGCCGACCGTCTGCTGCCGTGGCAGCGGGTGCTGCGCAACGTCACCCTCGGCCTGCACGGACCGGACGCCGACCAGCGGGCCCTCGACGTGCTCGCCGAGGTCGGACTCTCGGGCCGCGAGAAGGCGTGGCCCAAGGAACTGTCCGGCGGCGAGGCCCAACGGGTGTCGCTGGCTCGGGCGCTGGTCTCGGAGCCTGAACTCGTGCTGCTCGACGAGCCGTTCGCGGCGCTCGACGCGATCACGCGGCTACGCATGCACGACCTCGTGCGGGCGCTGAGGAGCAAGCACCACGCTGCCATGCTCCTCGTCACCCACGACGTCGACGAGGCGATCGCGCTGGCCGACCGGGTCGTCGTCATGAGCAACGGACGCATCGGCACCTCCCACCTCGTCGATCTGCCGGCCGCGGACCGCGAGGCGAGCAGCACGCGTGAGGAGCTGCGCTCCGCCCTCCTGGAAGACCTCGGTCTGGCCAACCGGCGCTGACTTCCCTTCCCCCATCACACCACTGACCTCTCCCAACCACAGCACAGAAAGCACGTGAGAACCCATGTCCAGAAGTTCCTCCCGAATCGTCTCCGCCGTCGGCCTGCTCGCTCTGGGAAGCACCCTCGTCGCCTGCGCATCGACGTCGGAGGCCGCCGCGCCCCTGAGCAAGCCGAGCGGATCGAGCGCCCACAGGCACCCCGAGTGGAGCAAGTACACCTTCACCATCGGTGACAACGGCGGTGACGGCAGCGAGGAGCTGGCGAAGATCACCGGCGTGTTCGACAACGCGCCCTACAAGGTGAAGTTCGCCCGCTTCACCTACGGCCCGCCGCTCGTACAGGCCGCCGCGTCAGGCGACATCGATCTGGGAGCCGTCGGCGACGTACCTCCGATCACGGGCGCCGCGAAGGAGTACGGCTTCAAGGTCGTGGCCGTCAATCGGTCGCTCACGCCCACTCAGTCGAACGAGAACATCATCGTTCCCAAGGGCTCGAAGCTGAAGACGCTCGCGGACCTCAAGGGCAGGAAGATCGCCGTCCCGCAGGGCAGTTCGGCCCACGGCCTGATCCTGAACGCGCTCAAGAGCGTCGGCCTCAGCCCCAAGGACGTGCACCTGGTCTTCCTCGACCCGGCGGCCGGCGCCACCGCGTTCAACACCGGCAAGGTGGACGCCTGGTCGATCTGGAACCCGCAGTCGGCGATCGCGGTCAAGCACGGTGCTCGGATCCTGGCGAAGGGTCTCCCTCCGATCGACCAAACGAGCAGTTACTACGTCGCAAGTGAAAAGTCGCTGAATGACAAGACGAAGCGGGCGGCTCTCACCGATGTCCTGCAGCGTCTGGCCCACGAGTTCGCCTGGGCGATCAAGCACGAGGACAAGTACGCACAGGCCATCTCCAGGGAGGAGGGCATCCCCCTGGACGATGCCAAGGCGTCCCTGAAGGCCTTCGAGACCCGGGTGACCCCGGTGGAGAAGTCGGACATCGCGGCGGAGCAGAAGCTCGCCGACGCCTTCCTGGAGGCGGGCCAGATCACCAAGAAGGTCGATGTCCCGTCGATCACCGACAACCTGCTCCCGGCCGGCTACGACAGCTCGAAGCTGCAGGGCTGAGCAGGCTCGGCACCCTCAGAACTCGGAAAGGAGAGCACGCATGAGCGAGACAGGACGCCGGCTCCACCTCAACGCCTTCCTCATGGAGGCGGGTCACCACGAGGCATCGTGGCGACTGCCCAACAGCAATCCCCGGGCCGACTTCGACCTGCAGCACTGGATCAGGCTGGCCCAGCTGGCCGAGAGCGCCAAGTTCGACTCGCTGTTCCTCGCGGACGGCCCGGCGATCACCGGCACCGGCGAGTTCCGACCACCGGGCCAGCTCGAACCGCTGACGCTACTGACCGCGCTGTCCCAGGCGACCAGCAGGATCGGACTCATCGCGACGGTGTCGTCGACGTACAACGAGCCCTACAACCTTGCGCGTCGGCTCGCGTCGGTCGATCATGTCAGCGGCGGCCGCGCAGGCTGGAACATCGTCACCTCGGCGGGTGCCGACGAAGCGGCCAACTTCGGCCTCGACAACCGCCCCGACCACGCCGAACGCTACGCCCGTGCCGACGAGTTCCTGCACATCGCCAAGGCGCTGTGGGACAGCTGGGAGTCCGAGGCCGTCGTCGCGGACAAAGCCACAGGGCGCTACGCCAACCCCGCGCGGATCCACAAACCGGCCCACCGGGGCAGATACTTCTCGGTGGCCGGCCCGCTCAACGTCGAGCGTCCACCGCAGGGGTACCCGCTGCTCGTCCAAGCCGGCTCCTCCGACGACGGCAAGGACTTCGCGGCACGGCACGCCGAGGCGATCTTCACCGCACACCGGACGTACGAGCGCGCGGCCGACTTCTACGGCGACATCAAGGCGCGGACCAGGGCTGCGGGACGTGACCCGGACGGCGTGATCGTCCTGCCGGGAATCGTCCCGTACATCGGGTCCACCGAGGAGGAGGCCCGCGCGCTGGCGAAGGAGTTCGACGACCTGCGCATTCCGGAGTACGGGCTGCGCCAGCTGGCCGCGGTCTTCGAAACCGAGACTTCGGTGTTCGAACTCGACGCACTCTTGCCGGACTTCATCCTCGCGCGGCCAAAGCTCGAGGGATCACAGAGCCGATCCGACCTGATCATCGAACTCGCCCTGCGCGAGAAGTTGACCGTTCGCCGGCTCATCTCGCGACTCGGAGGCGGTCGCGGCCACTACGAGTTCATCGGTACACCCGAGCAGGTGGCGGACACCATCATCACGTGGTTCGAGGGCGGCGCCGCGGACGGGTTCAACATCATGGCGCCCGCCCTGCCGTCGGGCCTGGAGATTTTCATCGATCAGGTACTGCCGATCCTGCGCGGCAAGGGCCTGTTCCGCGAGGAGTACGAAGGCACGACACTCCGCGAGCACTACGGTCTGCCAGTACCCGCCAACCAGTTCCATCAGACAGAGACACAGGTGCTCGGCGTCTGAGTCGAACGAGGCTCCTCGTACAGGGATTCGGCAAGACCTGCGAGTACGGCTTCACCGCGGTCGCCGGCTTGGAAATCGGAGCTGGTGGGAGATCAACGCGGCACTGGTGAGCGGAGGCGTCGCCCGAGGCGGCGTCGTCGGTGGGGGAGTTCTGGCGCCGGCTCTCCCACTCACCGGCACCGCGAGCGTCGCCCGCCCCTTGTCCTGCTGCTGACGCGACCGGTGTGTTCCTGGTCGGTGCGCAGGCGAGAGTGCGGGGCCCCGACCAACCCGGGGCCACCCCAGAACCCGACTGTAGTGCGGTAGACCTACAACACACGCAGGGCCTGGTCAACGTCACGCTCACGCCTGGCGAGCGCATGCAACACGGCCTGGTCGCCGTGCCGGTCCCGGGCGGCGGCAACGAGCACATCCACCGCGACGGCGAGCGCAGCATCGGGCACTCGGCATGGCGCATCGACACTGAGCGCGAGGTCATCGAGGTGCACCGCCAGCTCGACACAACGGGTCTGAAGGTATCCGTCGAGCAACATCTCCTCTCCCGGCCGGTGGAGGACTGCCACCCGCCGATCGGCCGACTCCATGCCCAGCCGCTGCGACAGTCGCACCCAGGCTGCCCGGGCCTGCTCAGCCACAACAGCGGCGCCCGATGCGGCAGTTTCCTCGCTGCGGGCACGCACCCCGACGTTCAGCGCAGAGTCCGGCAACGACGTATCTGCGAGCCGCGCGTAGTACCGAACCGGTGACACCGGTTCTGCGCCGGATACCTGACCGTCGAGGAACCACTCGACCTGGAGGACGCTACGCGCAAGGTGACCGGCCAGCCCACCCACTGACATCCCGGGGAGCACGGACTCGGTCTCCCAGCGTCGGGCTACCTGCTCTGTGGCCAGCAGGTGCACCGCCTTCTCGGCAGCCTGCAGATATGTCTTCCGGATCTCATCAGTCACTTGAGCATCGTCCCAACCTCATCATCACAGCCGCTGACAGGTCCACGTTATGGACCGGCCCGCCCGCCTCGGCCGCCTGGAGAGCTCGCCCACGTGGAGCGTCTGGTGGCACGGGAGTGGGCGGGCGCAATCGGCTTGCATCGTGGTCCCCCGGGTTCCCCCTCGGTTCCCCCGGGTTCCCCCTCAGTTCCCCCGGGGACCACGTGCCCGTGTCAGGCCGCGGCTTCTTGGTGGGCTTGGTGGGTCCGGGCGGTGGCCAGGTCCGCCGCCCGCCGGACCGAAGCGGCGGAGGCAGCCAGCAGAGGCAGCCGGACGGCCGGACTGGGGATACGGCCCTGGGCGTGCAACACCCCCTTGATCACGGTCGGGTTCGGCTCGGCGAAAAGCGCGGCGGACAGCCGGGCCAGCTCGGCTCCCAGCCTGCGGGCCGGTCCGCCAGCGTCGCGCTGCCACAGCGAGATCAGCTCGGCGAAGTCAGCGGTGCGGACATTGGCCGACGCCAGGATGCCACCGTGGGCGCCCGCAGCGAGCAGCGGCGAGATGACGGCGTCATCGCCGCCGAGCACCGCGAAGCCCGGTGCCGACGAGCCGAGCAGTTCCATCGCGGCTGCGTCGATGGCGCCGGTCGCGTACTTGACCCCCACGACCTCCGGTAGCTGCCCGAGCGCCTTCAGGGTGCTGGTGCTGAGGGGCTGACCGGTGCGGTACGGGATGTCGTAGACGACCAGCGGCAGGCCCCCGTGTTCGGCGAGTGCCGTGAAGTGCGCCAGTGTGCCCGCCTCACCGGGCCGGGTATAGGGCGGCGCGGGAACCAGCGCCGCGGTGACGTCACCGCTCTGAGCGAGCTCCCGCAGTGTCATGATGGCGGCGGCGGTGTCGTTGGTGCCGACGCCGACGATCAGAGGAGCTCCGTGTGCCCGGCAGGCGGCCGAGCAGATGCGGACCACGGCCCGCCTCTCCTCGGTGGTCAGCGTGGCTGCCTCCGCGGTGGTGCCCAGGGCAACGAGTCCGCGAGCGCCGCCGGCCGACAGCGCCTCGTTGGCGAGGCGGGCGAGCGAGTCCGGGGCGAGGTGCAGGTCGTCGGTGAACGGAGTCACCAAGGGGACAAACAGGCCGGTGAGGTTCGCTTCGGGCTTCATGCGCCCAGCCTGACCGACACAAACCCAGTAGATCCAGTTCATGTTTCTTCGCTTATACGTAAGATCAACTTATGCTCGATGTCCGACGTCTCCACCTGCTGCGCGAACTGGACCGACGCGGCACCATCGCGGCCGTGGCCGAGGCGCTGACCTTCACCGCCTCGGCCGTCTCCCAGCAACTGGGCGTGCTCGAGCGCGAGGCCGGCGTGCCCCTGCTGGAACGAAGTGGCAGACGGGTGGTGCTCACACCTGCGGGCCGCACCCTCGTCACCCACGCCGACGCCGTTCTCGAACGCCTCGAACTGGCCGTCTCCGAGCTGGCCGGGGCACGCGAGGGCATCGGCGGGCCGCTGCGGATCGGGACGTTTCCCTCTGGCGGCCCCGCGATCGTGCCCGCCACGCTGGCCGAACTGGCCCTGCGGCACCCCGCGCTGGAACCGATGGTGCAGGAGATCGACTCGGCGCGAGTCTCCGACGGCCTGCGCGCCGGCGAACTCGACGTGGCCCTCGTCCACGACTACGACTTCGTTCCCGCGTCACCGGACACCACGGTCGATCAGGTGCCCCTGTTGGAGGAGCCGATGTACCTGGCCACGGGCGGCGCTCCCGCCACCGGTCCTGCCGCCCGCGGCGACACACTGGCGGAGCTGCTCGGGCCGTGGGCCGCGTCTCCATGGATCACGGCCCGGGACGGTACGACCGGTCACGCGATGGCCGTACGCGCCTGTCAGGCGGCCGGTTTCCAGCCGCGCATCCGCCATCGGGTCAACGACTTCCGTACGGTCCTGGCACTGTCCGCGACCGGGCAAGGAGCCGGATTCGTACCGGAGATGGCCACCGCACACGCCCCCGAAGGCGTGGTCCTGACCCGGCTGCCCCTCTTCCGCCGCTCGAAGGTCGCCTTCCGCGCGGGCGGCGGCACGCACCCGGCGATCGCAGCATTCGTGGCGGCGGCGCGAACAGCGGTGGGCGCGACGGGCGGTGTCTCCTAGGGCGTGTCCGACGGGTCCCGTGACGGGTCTGGTGAGAACGAGGAGGGAATCAGCAGATCAGCCCCTGCGGGGGCTACCCTGCCCGCCAACTCGAATGCACAGCACGACAAGTCCAGCGCTCATGGAACAGGTCCAGTGCTCAGTAACAGGTCCGTGAGCCTGCGGACCGTGACGGGCTCTGCCACTGTTCCTCGCACCTCTGATGAAGGTCGTGGACCGTCGGCAGTCGCCGCCAGCCACAGTGGACAGCGGGCGCCCAGCGAAGATCGCCCGATCTCATACGCTCATAGGTCGTGTTCCTCCACGAGGCGTACGTCTTCCTCGTCCCACTCACGGGTGTCGCGGGGCTGGGTGTAGGGCTCCGCCAGGGGCGGATGCCCGCCGGCAATGGCCCGCTGGCGCATGGTCTCCGCGTCGAACTCCAGACCCAGCAGGATCGCCAGGTTGCTGATCCACAGCCAGACCAGGAAGACGATCGCACCCGCCATGGTGCCGTAGGTCTTGTTGTAGGAGGCGAAGTTTGCGACGTAGAACGCGAACCCGGCAGAGGCGATCGTCCAGACCATCAGGGCGAGGAAGCTGCCCGGAGTGACCCATGTGAAGCTTGCGACCTTGGCGTTCGGACTCGCCCAGTACAGGGTTGCGATCATCACCGTGACCAGCAGGACGAGGACCGGCCACTTGGCGATCGACCACACGGTCAGCGCCGTGTCGCCGATCCCGAGGGCCTGTCCGGCGCGACGGGCCAGGGAGCCGGTGAAGACCACGATCAGTGAGCTGGCCACGGCGAGCACCATCAGCAGCACCGTGACGCCGACACGCACGGGCAGGAGCTTCCATACCGGGCGGCCCTCGGGCATGTCGTAGACGGCATTGGCGGCGCGGATGAAGGCCGCCACATACCCGGACGCCGACCACACCGCCAGCACGATGCCGACCACGGCGATGACCGAGCCGGTTCCGGCGCCGTCCCGCAACTGTTCCACAGCCCGGGTGATGACATCCCGTGCGGACACCGGCGCAAGGTGCTTGAGATTCGCGAGCACTTGGTCCGTGGCAGACCGGCTGGCGATCGCCAGGAGAGAGACCAGCACCAGCAGGGCCGGGAAGATGGACAGAACGCCGTAGTAGGTCAGCGCGGCAGCCCGGTCGGTCAGCTCGTCGTCCTGGAACTCGTGCAATGCACCTCTGAGGGCTGCGACCCACGCCCTCCTCGGCAGCTTCAGGGGGCTGTTCGGCGCCGCTTGCTCGACCTGCGGGCCGGGCCCGACGTCGTCCGGCGCCGGCACGTGTGGTGCAGTGTTCTGGTCATGCCCGTGATGCTCTTTGCGCCCGGGACGATGCAGCTTCGCCATACCAGCCGGGTGCCCGGGGATCCCGAGCTCAAGCCCCGGACGACCGCGTTGTAAGCCCGCCGGCGCCCACTCCGGTGGGTCCAGGGCCGGCCGCTGACCGAGTGACGGGGACCAGCCGGCCCCGGCTCTTCAGCCGACCCGCTCAGCTCGCTGAAAGCCCGGTACCCAGCTGGCGATGGTGACGTCCGCGCCCGGTGCGGCGCACAGGTGTCGGGTGGCCTTGAACTGATACCGCCCTACGCCTTGGTCAATGTCCGGGCTGGGCGAGGTCGGGCGCGGGACTGTCGGTGCGCAGCCAGATGGTGCGGCGGGGGAGGGGGATGTCGATGCCGGCCTCGTCGAGGGCTTCCTTGACCCGGTGGCGCAGTTCGCGGGTGACGGCCCACTGCTGCAGGGGCGCCGTCCTGGCGGCCAGACGCACGACGACTCCGTCGGCGTCCAGGGACTGCACTCCCCACACCGACGGGTCCTCCAACAGCAGATCGGTGAAAGAGGGGTCCTCGCGCAGGGCGCGCCCGGTGTCCTCGAGTACCCGATAGACGGCGTCCAGGTTGGCGTCGTAAGCGACGGCGATGTCCAGCACGGCGCGCGCCCAGTCCTGGCTGTCGTTGCGCACGCGCAGGATCTCGCCGTTACGGATGTGCCACAGACCCCCGTTGAGATCGCGTACGTGTGTCAGGCGCAGGCCGATGTGTTCGACTTCGCCCACGGCCTCGCCGAGATCGACGGAGTCACCGACCCCGTACTGATCCTCGATCATGATGAGCAGACCGGACAGATAGTCGGCCACCAGACTCTGCGCGCCGAAGCCGATGGCCAGGCCGACCACTCCGGCGCTGGCCAGCACAGGGCCCAGCGCGATGCCGACCTGGTCGAGCACCATGGCTACGCCGACCAGGAAGAGCACGATCGTGACGGTGCTGCTCAAGACCGAGCCGATCGTGCGCGCTCGCTGCTCGCGGCGCTGGCGGGTGTGCGATCGGTCCCTGCGCAAGACCGTGGGTCCTCGGCCCGGCCGTCGCACCTGCCCGCTGTCGCTGTCACCGGCCGAGGGTTCCAGGATGTGCCGCACAACGCGGGCGATAGCCCGCTTGGCTACCCAGCGGACCACGGCCAGCACGATGACGATGACGGCGATGCGCAGCGGTATGCCGATGAGTGCTGCCGTGTGGTCGCTGATCCAGCCGGACCAGGGGGCGGACAGCGGTATGTCTGCGGCGAGGTGATGTGGGTTGGGCATAGGAGTTCCGTTCCTCCGTGTATACGGTTCGACGGCCCCGCCTACCCAGTGATGCCGCAAGCATGAACAAGGCGATTCGTCGAGTTGGTGGGCACGTGAGGAACGGGCGAAGGGCGCCCCCGGCACTTGCAGCAGCGGCCTGACACCGATCGACCGACGGGGCGCTGTCCAGCTCTGCGTCGCACGACGCAGACGGGGGTACCGAGCACGCTTGAACTCGACCGGCCTGGATGCGGGAAGGAAGAGCCCGGGCCGCAAACGAGCCATCGCCACCGGCGTCCTCGGCATGCTCATCTCAGGCGAGGGTGGTTGCCGGAGCTGCGCAGGTCGACGACGCCGAAGTCGTGCGCGTCTGCCGGGCGGCGTTCACTGGTCGGGGGAGTGGGCATGCTGGTCGGAAAGGAACCGTTGTTCGGTCGGGCCGGCGACGGGCGGAGGTGCGTCACGCATGATCCGCGCCAGATCACGGCGTATGCGTCGTGCCTCGCCACGTACTTGGGAAGGCACGTCACCCCGTTCGGCGACGAGACGGCTGTAGATCGGGGTCTCTTGGGACACCGGCGGATTCTGCCTTTCTTGGCTGGCCCGGGGGCGCGGAAGGGACCGCTGGCGAGCCGATGGGGCGAGCAATACGCGCGCGGCTTCGGCTTCGAGTGGGCTTTCCTGTGGGTTCACCGCCATGGGGGCGCGCATCGGCACGTCACCTTCACATAAGGATCACGCTCGGCCTGCCACAGGCCCTTGCGGCCTAGAGGTCCCTTTGGACCACTGTCCACTTCGTACAGGCACCAGCTTGACCGACCGCGCTGCTGGTTAGTACGTCGTCGTCGAGGCCGCTGGTCAGCCTTGCCTCCAGCGTGCCTTGCCGACAGTGAGACCTTGATCTGGTGGCCCTGCCCGGGGTTTAACCCTTCGCTCTGCGACACGGGTAGCGTGGGCCGCGCTCTCGTGGCCGGGGCCCATATCCGAAGGTGCAGCCGGTCAGTGCAGCTGCGTCACTGTGGGCACGAGGTCGCCTGTGCGGGCCAGACCGACGGCCCACACCGAAGAACTGCCCGGGATGCTCGAGGCGTCCCGCAACACGATGCCGGGCGCCTGCACGCGCCTCCACCTCCGCGCGGTTCGGTCCCAGCGTAGAACCACAGAGACCGCACCTTTGCCACCGAAGGCCATGAGCCGACCGTCCTTGGTACGGATGACCGTGCGCAGCCGGCCGTCGGGCACGTTCGGAGTGCGAGTGGCCGTCCAGCGCTTGCCGTCCCAGTGGATGGCGAACGGGTGGTCCCCGCCACCGGTGATGCTCCCACCGACGGCCCAGACGTCCTTCGGGTCGAGGGCGGTCACACCGCTCAGCCAGGTTGCGGTGCCGCGCACGGTGGGGGAGTGCACCCGCTTCCAAGAAATACCGTCCCAGTGCAGGGCGAGGGAGGTTTGCGGAGCACTCTCATCGGCGGAGAAGAGCAGCCCCGTGGCCCACACGTCGTTCGTGGACAACGCGGCGATGCTGTTCAGCTCGCCCTTGCCAAGGTCCGGCAGAGTCTGCCGCTGCCATCGGCTGCCGTCCCACACCTGGATCGCGGGCACGCCGTCCTTCACCCCCAGGGGCAGGGCTCGTCCAGCCACATACGCCGTGCCGTCCGACGTCGTGGCCACGGCATCGGGCAATACCCGGCCCACGGGGTCCCGCGCCAGCGGACGTGCCGTCCACGTGGTGCCGTCCCAATGGGCCGTGCTACTGCCTGCCACCCACATGTCGTCGGATGCCCGCACGGCCAGGGCCTGCGGGAAGCTGTTCGCCGGAAGCGTGGACTCCTGTTTCCACGTGGTGCCGTCCCAGCGCAGGGCGAGCGGCTCGATCGCTTTGAGGTCCGTCAGCCGGTAGCCCACGGCCCACGCCTGCCGCTCGCTCAGAGCCTCCACGGCGGTGATGTCGCCCTTGTCGAACGGCACTGCCGATGGTGTCCGCGAGCCTGCCCCAGGCGCCGGTCGAGTCGCGGCGGCAGGCTCTGCCGCGGTGCCGGGAAGGGTGAGCACTGCGGTGGTGACCAGCGACAGACAAGCGGCAAGGCCCGTCAGCCCCGCAGGCCGCCACTTCCTGCGCATCGCGCATGCAGCGCGCGGCGCCGAAGCTGCCATGACGATTCTCCTGCTGTCCTCGGTCATGGTCCCCGCCTAGGCCCTGGTCGTGATGACGAAGTGGAACGTACCGGCGTAGCCGCCTGCCGCCTGTCTTTCCAAAGCGATGGTGCAGGCGCGGTTGAGCAGTCGGTCCCGGGCGTTGAGGACGGCGAAGTCGCGGCCATAGGCCTCGGTGTCGTCGGGGAAGAAGAGCTGTGTGATGAGCACGGGCCCACCGGGCGCCTGCACGCGGGCGTGGATGTGCGGAGCCCGCTGACCCCAGCGGCCCCAGTAGTCGCGCGGGATGATGGTTTCCAGCTCGTATCCACCACGTGCGGTCGTGCGCTGGTGGCCGCGCAGCGTGAACCCGGCGGTGTCGTAGTCGCCGTACTGGTCGCACTGCCAGAACTCGATCTGGCAGCCCGGAATGGGCGTGCAGGCGGTGTCGTACACCACGCCGCTCAGCCTGAGATGGACACCCGTACTGACGGCAGGCGTCACCAGATCGGTGCGCGCCGGCGAGTCCGGCTTGAACAGCGGCCCCTCGATGAGGGCCGGCGTCTCCTCACCCGTACACGACGGGGTCAGAGCCATCGGCGCATTCCCCGCCTTTGCCGGCGCCGGGTGCGGGGTCGTCGGCTGCGCCACCGTGGCGGCTACGCCGGAGGCGGCGAACGCCGCCGTGGTCACGCCGATGGAGCCGACCCGCATGAAAGCCCGGCGCGAACGCGGGCCGCTCTCGGAGTCCTCTGAACCGGCCCCGGGCGTCGGCGGGGCGTCTGCGTCGCTCGCCGGGGGCGACAAGGAGGCGCTGTCCATAGCAGCTGCCTGGACGTGATCCTGGGACATCACAACTCCTCATGGCACGGTGGTCAAGCGCAGAACCGTGCGTTGATCCGTGTGGGTTGGGAGGACGTTTCGATCACCGACCTTCTCGGGCCGTGTCGTGGTCCGCATCGACTGGATGACCGAAGATCTGCGATGCGTTACGAAACTTCGTGCTGTGTCAGACCGCCACCAGCAGTACGCGGTCCGCCAACGGCAGGCGCACGACCGGCCGCCTCCAGGCCCGTTCCCGCCTCGTCACGCATCACCTTCAACAGGCGGTCGAACTGTCGCGTCCTCAGCCCCGCGAATGTCTCCATCCACACCGATGCACCCCTCAACGCCGCACGCATGCGGTGGAAATGGCCTGTTCACAGCCTTGTGCAACACGCCTTAGCTGCCTCTCGCCCTCGTTGAGGTTGCTTGCCTTCTGCGTAGCTCGTGGCCGGTGGACAGGGGCACCGATCCTTCCTAGTGTTCGCTCGAACGAACAGAACTGGAGGGTAACCGTGCATATCGCTGACGCACCGGTTCAGCCTGCGCTCGCACCGCAGTCTCCGGAGTCCTGCGAGCGCGTACAGCGACTGGCAAGGGCCGAGCACACAGTCGACGCGATCGTGGCGTCTAGGCGATCGAGCTCCTGACGAGGGAATTTCTGGATGTCGAACGCACGTCAGGCGCGTGTGCCGGAGGGTCGGTCGACAGCTGGAGTCGCTCCAGGTGCTGGAAGCGGTGAGACATGGAGCCGACAAGACGCCCCCGGTGGCATCGGCATGCGGCACCTCCTCGTGTAATCCCCCTATCTCAAGAGACCTTGATGCTGATGTGCGAAATGTGTGGGAAGACCATCGCTGCCGCAGGACGAGCACGACCTGGCAGACCCGCGAAGTACTGCTCGGGAGCATGCCGTCAGCGGGCCTTTCGTCGCCGCAGCGCTCCACACCAAGAACAGCCTTCACCACGGTCGGCTGCCGCCCGTTTGCAAGCGGCGCATGCGAAGACGTCCGAACTCATCACGGGGGACCGGGAGACGCCCTTGGAGAGGGACCAGGAGGGAGCGGAACCTTCAGGTACCCCACCTGGTGGATGCTCTGCCCCGCCTCGCGGACAGTTACGGTCTTCGCTCGATACCTTCGTCGGTCGTCGGCGCGAGCTGGCCTCGCTCGGCCGCTTGCTGCGTTCCGGTCGCCTGCTGACTGTCCTCGGGCCTGCAGGTGTGGGCAAGACACGGCTGGCCCTTCAGTTCCTGCGACGCCGGGCCGGGGGACGGACGGTGATGATCCGTCAGGTTGAACTCGATGCCTTGCATGACAGTGATCGCCTCGTTCCGCACATGGCGGCAGCCCTGGGCGTGGGTGAGCGCCCCGGCCTGTCCCTATTCGACGCCCTGGCATGCTCTCTCGATGGTCCGCAGACAGTCCTCCTCATGGACAACTGCGAACACATCATCGACGCCTGTGCGGAGTTGGCCGCCACCTTGCTGCACCGCTGCCCTCAGCTCCGCATTCTGGCCACGAGCCGCGAGGCGCTGCGGGTGCCGGGAGAGTCGGTGTTCCGGGTGGGAGGATTGAGTCTGCCTCCCGACAACGTCCCGGCGACATGCACTTCGGTGCTGAGTTCGGAAGCGGTACAGCTGTTCGTGGAACGCGCGCGATTCAGTGCGCCTGGATTCCGGCTCACCTCCGAAACCGCCGAAGCAGTCGCGGAGATCTGTCGACGGCTCGATGGGCTGCCGCTCGCCCTCGAACTGGCCGCTCGTCGCGCCGGGTCTCTGCCCGTCTCGCAGATTGTTGCCGGCCTGGACGATCGGCTGACTCTGCTGAACGACGGCAGCAGGACGGGCCCCTCTCGCCACCGTGGGCTGGGAGCCGCATTCGAATGGAGTTACACCCTGCTCGAACCTGCTGAGCAGGCGGTCTTCCGCCGCCTGTCCGTCTTTGTGGACGACTTCAGCATCGAGGGTGCGCAGGCAGTGTGTGCTGCGGGAGACATCTCTGCCAACGAGGTGTTGCGGCTGTTGTGCGCCCTTGAGGTGAAGTCGCTCCTGGTGCACAGCCGCGAATCGCGAGAAGCCGCACGGTTCCGCCTGCTCAGCCCCCTCAGGGCCTACGGTCTCGAGCTGCTGCGCTCCACAGGCGAATTGGCCGCCACCCGGCAACGGGCCCTGACGTGGCTGGCTGACCTCGTCCGGCCCCTGTCATCCACAGACCCAGGAGACGAGTTGCTTCTCCAGCGGATGGAACAGGAGCAGGAGAACATAGCCGCCGCGGTGAAGTGGACCCGTCATGAGCACAGCGATCGTCACCTTCTGTTCGCCATGGCCCTGACCGGTCTGCGGCACCACCAGGAACAGGTCACGGAGAGCCGCAGGATTCTGGGCAGTGCACTGAACGCTGTCGGAGATTCCGATCTGCTTGGGTGTGCCTTTGCATTGGCGGCCCGCTTGGCATGCATGCAGTCGGATGACGCCGAGGGCCTACGCCTGGCGCAGCAATCAGTCGCCCTTGCCCGTGGTCAAGCCGGCCCTGATCAACCCCGGCGGTCAGTGGACGCGTTGGATGCGCTGGCCGTGGCATTCCTGACGCGGGGCGACTTCACCGGGGCCCAGCGCGTCTACCAAGAGTGCCTGGAGATCGTGGCAGGCAGCGGCCGTCCACTGGTGACGGCGATTTACCGTCATCGACTCGCCTGGGCGTTGTTCCATACCAGTGATCTCGAGGAAGCCCGCGAGCTGATGGAGGAATGCCTGCCGACGCTTCACGCCGAAGCGCCACAGCGGCACCAGTGCGCCGCGCTGCACACCGCCGGCGCAATATATCTGGCCCTTGGCGATGTCGATGCCGCTGACGCCGCGTTCGTCGGCTCTTTGCACAAGGCGCCCCCGCACTCGGTGCACGCCCTGTACCCGGTGGAAGGTCTCGCCATCGTGGCGGCCCAGCGTGGAGAGGCGAAGCGCGCGGTCCGACTGGCGGCATCTGCTGAGGCTCTGCGAGCCCGCACCGGTCTGCCTGCCGAGCCTGAGTGGCAGAGGCAGGTCCGTGAGGCAGTCGCTCGCACCGGGCCGCACGGACGACCGACGACGCAGAGCCCGGTAGCCAGAGAAGACCTCCTGGACGGGGACCGGCTCGTTGCCTACGCGCTGCGGCTTCCTGGTCACAGGCCCGCACGCAGGCATGCGGGCGGAGAACTGCAGCTCTCCGCACGCGAGCACCAGATCGCCTTGCTTGTCGCCGAGGGCCTGTCCAACCGCGAGATCGCCGAGAAGCTGGGGCGGGCCACGGCGACCGTGGCTTCCCACCTCAATAACATCCGGGACAAGCTCGGCCTCCGGTCCCGGACGCAGATTGCGCTGTGGGCCGTCGCTCAGACACCCGACGGCGACAGTGTGCGCACCGGCCCCAGGCAGGATGGCCATGCGTAACGTACAAAAGGACAGCGGTGCAGTCGGCGCCGGCTCAACCAGCTGCGACCAATGCTGCACTTGACGGTGTCAGTCCCATCTCCACAGCCCCGTCTTCGTGAACACGAACTGACGCTGCAGAAGCCTCAGCAGCCGGGATCTCGCGGGGCTCGCCGACGGCGGCCCCGGCCGGAGCGTCCGCACGGTCGACGAATCACCAATAGGCCAGTCGCCGCTGCGAGTTTCGTTACGCGCCCAAATCACCGGTCTTCTGGTCGATGCCACGCCCCTTCGACACCCGCCATGCTCACAGCATGACTGACACCCCCCAGCCCAATCGAGCGGAACCCGCAGCACTGCCTGTCCCGGGCGATGGTCCGCCCGGAACAACGCGCAGATCCGCGATCGCCACCCTGGGTGCCGCGGCCCTCGGAATTGGCGCCTTGGGTCTCACAGCCGCTCAGGCGACTGCGGCCGTCGACCGTGACCCGGCTGCCCGGCCCCTACCCGGGCCGGCTGCGACATGCACCCTCACTCCCGAGCAGACCGAAGGGCCCTACTACCTGGACCTGGAAACGGTCCGCAGGGACATAACCGAACACAAGGCCGGCGTACCGCTCACCCTGCGCATCACGGTGATCGACACAACGACCTGCTCACCGCTGCCCAACACGGCGGTCGACATCTGGCACTGTGACGCTCTCGGGGTCTACTCCGGGTATGTCGCCGGCGGCTCCACACCGGACACCACCTTCCTGCGCGGAGTGCAGCTGACCGACCCCACCGGCGTCGCTCAATTCACCACCATCTACCCCGGCTGGTATGTCGGCCGTGCTCTCCACATCCACGTCAAGACGCACGTGGGAGGAACCGTGTCCAATGGGACGTACCACGGAGGCCACGTGTCCCACACCGGCCAGCTCTACTTCCCCGAAAGCTACAACGGCAGGATCGCCGCCTTGGCGCCCTACCGGAACAACACGGCCGCCCGCACGCTCAACGCCAGGGACGGCATCTACCGCAACGGCGGATCCTCGACCCTGCTCACCATCACGCAGACGGGCAGCGACCTCAGCAAGGGAGTGACCGGCACCGTGGTGCTGGGCATCGATCCCGCCGCCACGCCCTGAAGACACGCAGCCGCGCGGTAGCCGGTCCGCCCCTCGGCCCGGCTACCGCTGATGGGCAGTCGCCCGCACCAGCCAGACATCGGTCCAGGAAACGGCCGCCGCGACCGAGCCTCCCTCCGCACGGTCGAGCTCCGCACCAAGGTCACCCGCGGCGCCGGCAGCCCGACCGCCGCCCTCGCGATGGTGTTCAAACTTCGAGTCCGCCCAGGCCCGTTGGCGCGCGATCACCGGAGCCCACCTCGTCGCGCTTGTCCGAGCAGAAGCCCGCTTCGAACGTGGCCGACTCGTCGAACGTTCTGAAATGATCGCAGCGTGACATCGAACACTGACGGGCCGGCCGTCTCGGCTCCTCGCGAAGTCTGCATACCTGTCCCCGCTGGCGGTCGGCTGTGGGCCGAGCGCAGCGGTCATGGCAGCCCAGTGGTGCTGCTGCACGGCGCTGGCATGGACTCTCGTCTGTGGGACGCCGTTGTTCCCGAGCTGGCTCGTCACCGCGACGTGATCCGCTACGACGCCCGGGGGCTGGGACGCTCCACGCCACCGGGTGAGCCGTTCAGCGACATCGACGATCTGCGTGCCGTTCTTGACCACTTCGGTCTGCGTCAGGCTGCCCTGGTCGGGTTGAGTATGGGTGGGGAGACCTCGCTGGACTTCGCCCTCACCCACCCGGAGCGGGTCACTGCACTGGCCTTGATCGGCGCTTCGGTCAGTGGTCACGTCTGGCCGCGAAGTCCCGAGTTGTCGGCCTACGCCACGGCGCGCCGGGAGCAGGACACGGCAGCCCTGGCAGAGCTGGAACTGTCGATCTGGGCAGCGATGGGCAACACGGCCCCTGGAGGAGAGCTCATCGAGGCGATGGTGATCCAGAACGCCAAGCAGCGCGTTGTGAGCGAACAGCACTCCAGCGCGGGCCCCAATGCCGAAGCGCACCTCGGGGACATCGCCGCACCAGCGCTGGTAGTCCACGGCGACCGCGACCACCCGGAGATCGGTGTGATCGCCGAACGGCTCGTCACCAGCATCCCCGACGCCCGCGGCGAGATGATTTCGAACGCCGACCACTACCTGCCACTCCGCACACCCGAATCCCTCACCAGACTACTGCTGGCACACCTGCCCTGACACACGCTTCGTCAACGGCCGCACCCACAACTATTGACAATCGCTCGCCGAGGGCAGCAGACGCGTCGAAGAGACCGACCTGTACTGCGGAGAGGTCGTTGCCGGATCACGTATCGCGTCCGCCCAACGACGTGAGGCCCGAAGGTCGATGTCCTGGCATGGGCGCGGCAAGCTGGTCGTCTCGCGGCATACGAAATGTTCGCGTCACGGCTACTGCGGGTGCCATTCGAAGAGCAGGATGGTCACGTCGTCCCGCAGTTGGTTGCGCTGGTAATCGAGGATGGCGTGGATGAGCAGCCGCAGCACCTCGGCCGGGCGCTGGCCGGCGGCGTTGGAGCGGATGATGAAGTCGGTGAACCGGTCGAGGCCGAACTCCGCACCGTCCGCGTCGCGAGCCTCCACGACACCGTCGGTGTAGAGCAGGACGCAATCGCCCGGTTCCAGTGTCGTCTCGTGGACCTGCCGGTCTGCCGGGGCGAGTGGGCCGGCCAGGCCGATCGGTGGCTGCGGGGGGCTGTCCAGCACCGCGGGGAGCACCCGCTCGGCACGAATCAGCAGCGGTGGGGGGTGACCGCAATTGACCCAGGTCAGCACCCCGGTCTCGGCATCGAGTCGACACAGCACGCCGGTGCAGAACTGGTCGGGCAGCCACTGGGCGAGCGCCTGGTCGACGGAGCCGACGACGTCGGCCAGGTCGCCACCGCCGCGGCGGGCGTTCCGCGCCGCTGCCATGGCGACCGACGTGGTCAGGCCGGCGGTCAGATCGTGACCCATGGCGTCGAGGATCATGGTGTGCAGCAGGTTCTTGACCACCGCGTGGTCGAAGGCGTCGCCGGCGACGTCGTACGCCGGTTCCATCACCGCGGTCGAGACGCACCTCCTGCTGCCGACGGTGCGGGGTGGCAGGAAGGCCCGCAGCATCTCGGCTGGCAACCCCATGGTCGCCGTGCGGGTACGGGCGGCGAGCCAGTCGCTGTAGGCGCGCTTGGAAGTGATCAGCATGGCGAACAGATGGGCCAGCATCCGGGTGCGCCGCATCCGCGCCCCGTCCAGCGAAGCGGTCCGCACCGCCAGCACGCCCAGTCGCTCCGCACCGTCGACCAGAGGCATCCAGACGATCATGTCGTCGTCGGCCTCGGCGACTCGTGGGGAGACCGTGCGGTAGGCCCAGCCGGCCGACGAGCGGTCCACCGGCAGGGGCTCCAAGGCCTCGTCGAGTGGGATGAGCAGCCGTTGTTGCAGGTCTACGAGGTAGATCAGTGCGGTCTCCAGGCCGAGGGCCGAGGCGCACCGGTTCGCCAGGCCGGGCAGTTCGACTGGCAGAGCCGTCTGCGCCTCGATGATCAGCTCTTCCAGCCGATTCTCGTCGACGGCGGTGTCGGGACCCGAGGACGCGTGCGGTGGGTCCGGCACCGGGATCACCCCTTCCATGCCCAGTCTCACACCGATCCCGTCCTCTCTCACGTTGGGCACGACCGCGGCGAGGCGAGGCCGAGGGCGGCGGCCAGGTCTGTCATCTGAACTCGACCGGGCACACCTCGTGCGCCAGCCTCGTGCAGGTAGCAGGAGGCGTCGCCGTCGCGGTCGAGCTCTATCTGCTTCACCTTGCGTACGGCGGCGCTGACCAGTTGCGCGAGGGTCGTGAAGGGGCCGCTGGGTGCGTCGATGTCCTAGTGAAGCTCGCGCAGGATCGCGGCGAGCTCAGGGCGGTCGACGGCGTCGGCGTTCAGGTCGTCCTCGATGTGCTGGAGGGCGAGGGATGCGATGCCCAGCGAGGCGCGCACCCGGTCCAGGCGGGCGCGGCTCTCCGACGGGCTCGGCCCGTGCGGCGTGGACGTCGGCCAGGTGGGCGATGAAGGCACGCAACTCTGTGATCCGGCCCTCGGTGTCACGGATTCGGTCCGCGAGCAGCGGCAGCATCCGCATCCGGACCGAGGCGCAAGCCCCCTCGTCCCGGATGTCCAGAGGTCACGGATCGTGCTGGAGTGCGCCGACGGGCACTCGATTGCTTCCACTGTGGCGCTGGCCTCCTCCTGTACCGCCGACAACGGGCGTGCACGTACGACGCACGACGCGACGCAGTCGCCGAAGACCGTTGGAGCGCGCACCTACAAGGGCGTCAACTTCGATACAAGCCGCGAGGTGTGGTGGACTGAGTACGTCGGGAGGGAGATCGCGGACATCAGGAAAGAGTTGCACTGCAACTCGGTCCTACTCCTTGGTCACGGGGCCGGTTGACGGAGGCCGCGTCGATCGCGGCCCCGCAGGGCCTGTTCGTGTGGCTCGAGCCGCGGCGGTTCGATCAGGACGCCGAGCAGACGCTCGCCTTCCCCGGCTCGGTGGCCCGGGCCACCGAGCGGCTGCGCGCCCGCCACCCCCACGTGGGCATGGCGGTCGGCACCGAGCTGACCACTTCCATGTCCGGCCTGGTGCCGGGCAAGAACTACACCGAGCGCGGCCAGGCCCTGAGGCGCCCCGAGTCGGCTGGCCAGTAGAAGCGGCTGAACATCTTTCCGAGCCGGGCTCTGAAGACCGTGCGGGCCCCTGTTCAAGGGGCGGGTCACGTACAGCTCCGGGGGGGTGGGAGGAGGTCGACTGGCGCGGCTTCGATGTCATGGGGGCCAATCTGTACCTGACCGCGCGCAACAAGGCCACCTACACCGAGAAGGTGCGCGCCCTGCACCGACACGGCAAGCCCGTCGTCATCATCGAGTTCGGCTGCTGCACCTTCACGGGGGCCAAGGAGCTGGGCGGGATGGGCTTCACAGTGGTGGACTGGGAGCGGGAACCGCCCGTGGTGAAGGACGGCTATGTGCGCAACGAGCGGGAACAAGCCGACGAAATAGACGAGTTGCTGGACCTCTACCTGGCCGAGCAGGTGCACGGCGCGTTCGTCTACAACTTCATCGCCCCGGACTCGCCCTACTCCCCGCAGCTCCGCTACGACCTGGACGTCGCCAGCTTCGCGCGGGCCAAGACCTTCCCCACCGGGACACGAGGCGGCTACGCGGACACCGGGCATTGGGACCCCAAGCAGTGCTTCCACACGGTGGCCCGCCGGTTCCGGTGACACATGCCGATGCCGCTGCCATGCGAAGGGCAGACACCGGATGCTCGCGGGCCGGCCGTACTCGGTCGCGGCCACGCGGGAAAGTGGCCGTACGCCGTGGACGACGGGTGCCGGGCTCGATCCCGAGCCCGGCACGGATGCCGCCAAGGTGAACAACTGCCGCACGAGCTGATTGCACTAGTGCAAAACTTAGTTGTCTCTAGTGCAAAAATCGGATACCTTCCACGTCATGCCTGCTTCGTTTCCCCTGCCCGTCACGCTCACCGGTGGCCACGTACGCCTGGAGCCGTTGGTGATGGACCATCTCGGTGACCTGTTCGCGGCGGGAGGCCGCGACGAGGAGGTGTGGAGGTGGCAGGGTGGGCCGGCCCCACGGACTCAGGAGGAGCTGGGCGACAAGCTCGCCACGGTGCTGGAGGCCGGCGGGCGGGGTGAGTACGTTCCCTTCGCAGTCATCCATCGTGCGAGCGGCCGGGCCGTTGGCTGGACGACGTACATGGACATCGACGTGGCCGACGAACGGCTGGAGATCGGCTGGACCTGGTACGGGCGTGCGCACTGGCGCACTGAGGTCAACACCGAGTCGAAGCTGCTGCTCCTCACCCATGCTTTCGACGACCTCGGCATGGGGCGCGTGCAGTTGAAGACCGATCATCTCAATCACCGCTCGCAGGCGGCCATCGTGCGTCTCGGTGCGCAGCGCGAAGGGGTGCTGCGCCGTCATCGCCGGCGGCCGGACGGTACCTGGCGCGACTCGGTGTACTTCTCGATACTTGCCTCGGAGTGGCCCGCGGCCAAGGAACGCCTGGCTGCCCGCCTGGGGGGACTCGGCCATGACGGATAGCGCCGTGGATGTCGGCACGACGAACCGGGGGAAGCCGGAAGCGGGACCCGCTCCCGACCTCGCCGGCGAGCACGGCATCTCGACCCGGGCGGTCCGCAACTGAGTCGGTTGATCGTCCGTTCGACTTCGTTACGGCGCTTGTAGATCTCCCTGGCGAAGCTCGTGGGCCGACCGCCCTGGCTGCCGCGCCGTTTGCGGTTGGCTCGTTGGTCCTTCGGTTCGGGGATGGTGTGCTTGATCTGGCGTCTACGCAGGTAGCGCCGGTTTCGGCGTGAGCTGTATGCCTTGTCGCCGCCCAGGTGGTCCGGCCGTCTTCGGGGGTGACCGCCCTGTGGACGGGGAACGCGGATGCGTTCGAGGGCCTCGATCATCTGCGGTGCATCGCCCCACTGGCCGGGCGTGGCCAGGAAGGCCATCGGTCGGCATCCACCCTCACCGGCGAGGTGGATCTTGCAGGTCGGACCGCCCCGGGACCGTCCGAGTCCTTCGTCGGGGCGGTGGTGGCGGGGCGACGCCGCCCCGCCTTCCAAGCCCTTGCTTCTCCTATCGACATTCGATAGATTCCCATCGCAATTCGATGGGAGGATGGGTCATGGGGAAGCTGACAGTGCGTGCGCTGCGCGCCGTGCTCGCGGTGGTGCTCGCCGGCACCGTGTTCGTACAGGCAGGGATGGTGTGGGCGTTGGCCACCGACCCGGAGGACGGGTCGCTCCCGCTGACCCCGCTGCGCTTGATCACGATCCTGGGCATGATCTCGGCCCAGGTCGCCCTGGTCTGCGTATGGCGGCTGGTGACGATGGTGCGACGCGGAACCGTGTTCTCCCACGCCGCCTTCCGGTACGTGGACGCCGTGATCGGCGCGATCGTTGCGGCTGCCCTGTTGTGGTTCGCGGTCACGGCCCTGAATGCGCCGGGCCAGCGGGACGACCCGGGCGTCACCGTCATCATGGGCGGGATTGGCCTGGCCATCCTCGGGGTCGCGCTCATCGTGCTCGTGCTGAGGATGCTGCTCGCCCAGGCCGTCGCACGCGACGTCGAAGCGGCGCAGATGCGGGCCGAGTTGGACGAGGTGATCTGATGCCCATCGCCGTCGACATCGACGTGATGCTGGCCAGGCGGAAGATGTCCGTGGGCGAGCTCGCGGACCGCGTAGGGATCACGCCCGCCAACCTGGCGGTACTCAAGAACGGCCGCGCCAAGGCGGTACGCTTCGCGACACTCGCCGCGCTCTGCGAGGTGCTCGCATGCCAGCCGGGCGACCTGCTGCGCTGGGAAGCCGAGGACGCCGCCGGCGGATGACGTGCCCCAGGGCGGGCGTGAAAACGCCTGGCTCCACCGGCCCGTGTCACGGCACGGGGACCGCATGGACATGGATCGCCGATCACCCGCAGCGCCATCTCGACCCCGTTGGGCAGATTCCGATTGACCTGCACCGCACCGTCCCTGCCGACGATCGCGACCTGCGAACGTGTTCCCACCGCAAGCCCCCGTCCTTCCAGCGCAGAAGGACGGGGTTCGTCGTTGGGCTGGCAGCCAGGGCTTCGATATGGTCGCTTGACGTACGCCCGATGATGACGAACCGCCAGTTCGACGGGGTTCCGGGAACGTGACAGGCACAGGCTTCCAAGATCATGGAGTTCTCGCCTGCGACCACCTCTCCGGCCTGGTCCTGGCCCAACTCGACGTAGGCGAGTAGACCAACGAGATCAACGGGATAAGGCGTAGGGAGATCACCGCGGATCGTGCTAGCAACGGTCAGGACAGCGTCAGCCCGGAAATCCGAACGTCACAGGAGCCTGCATGGACCGCCCACTGGCCGCTCTTCTCGACAGCCTCTACCAGGAGGGCCGGGCGCACGACGGGCCGCTGGCCGACCGGTTGCTGCGGTTGCGCAACATGACGCCGGAGGCGGCGGGCCTGATCGCCTTGCTGATCCGGGCCCAGCGCGGGCAGTCCGTGCTGGAGATCGGTACCTCCAACGGCTATTCGGCCATCTGGTTCGCCGACGCCGTGCGGGATACCGGGGGCCGGCTGACCACGGTCGAAACGGACGCGGTCCGGGTCGAGGCAGCCCTGCGCAACCTCGAACGCGCCGGGGTGTCGGAGCACGTGGACGTCGTGCACGACGACGGGGGCAAGCTGCTGGAGCGCACGCCGCATGCGTCGGTCGACCTCGTCGTCCTGGACGCCGAACGAGCCGCGTACGTGGAGTACTGGCCGCAGGTGCGCCGGGTACTGACGCCGCGCGGCATCGTGGCGGTGGACAACGCCGTGAGCCACCGCGAACAGCTCACCGCTTTCCGCACCCTCGTGGCGGAGACCGGTGACTTCGCGGTGGATCTACAGGAAGTGGGCGACGGGGTGCTCACAGCGGTTCGGATGCGCTGAATACTGCTTGTTCGCCCGGCGGGGCACCCGGCTCGGCCCCCTTGGCGGGGCCGGCCGCACCGGGCAGCGGCTCACGTCGAGGGCGCAGGACATGGCAAGCGTGGCCAAGTACCCGGCCGACGCCGACCCACGAGCCGCCGCTGATCAGCATGCTGCGTAGGGGAAACGGAATAGGAACACCCAACGGGATGGACGATGTGAGAGGCGCTCAGGGCTTTCGCGTTCGGTTGATGATGAGCAGGGCGAAGCAGACGACGGAGCAGGCCAGCCCTGCGTACAGCAGTGGCGGGGCCCAGAACCACACCACGTCGGTGCTGTCGCTGGTCCAGTGGCAGGTGATGGACGGAGGGAAGCTGTCCACGTTCACCGATGTCAGGCTGTAGTCCCGGCCGGCATCCCTGTACACGCCGTCGCCTGTCTGGTCCCCGCACACGTCGAGCGGGTTCGTGAAGGCGAGCCCGTAGACGGTTCCGGCCCCGTAGGCGGCGATCGCTGCCGCGCTGCCGATCACAGCCCAGCGGGCCGCCTGCGAGGGCTTCCTCCGGGTCACCCACAACGCGTACGGGATTGCCCCGACGGCGAAGAGGAAGAGCGTGATCGCGGGCGGGCCGAACAACGCGAACAAAGACACCATGTGCCCTGACGTTACTTCGAGCGGAGGAACGTTGCTGGTTGGCCCCTTACTCAGCCCGCAGGAAAGGTTCCGTGGAGGCGTGCTCTACAAGGTTGTCGTCGAGCCAGGAGCGTCCGCCGGAGCCCGTCCAGGCGAAGGCCGCTTCCGTGTACGGCAGTTACCGGACCGAGTGATCAAGTTCGACGCACCATTCGACGCCGGACGCCGGACGCCGGACGCCGGACGCCGGACGCCGGACGCCGGACGGCAAAGATCAAGTCAGGGCATGGCCAGCTCGGCCCAGATCGTCTTCCCGGACGAGGTGTACCGCGTGCCCCAGCGCTGGGACACCTGGGCGACGAGGAACAGGCCGCGGCCTCCCTCATCGTCCCGGCGCGCTCGCCGCAGATGGGGTGCAGTGTGGGCGTTGTCGGAGACCTCGCACAGCAGGAAGCGATCCCTGATCAGCCGCAGCATGACCGGCCCGGTGGCGTACCGGATGCCGTTGGTGACCAGCTCGCTCACCACGAGTGCGGCGGTGAACGACAGTTCGGACAGACCCCAGTTCGCCAATTGGCGCTCAGTGAGCGTGCGGGCGTGAGCCACCGTGGCCGGGTCGGGTGGCAGCTCCAGGTCCGTCACATCGTCGGCGTCGAGACGCCGGGTGCGTACGAGCAGCAGTGTGGCATCGTCCGCCTGTGGTCCGGGTGGCAAGGCCGACAGGGCCCGGTCGCACAGCTCCTCCACGGGGCATCGTTGCCAGCTGAGGACCTGGGCCAGGCGGTCGATTCCGCTGTCGATGTCCGTGCGTCGGTCCTCCACGACGCCGTCGGTGAAGAACGCCACCACGCTGCCGCTGGGCAGGTTCAGATCAACGTTTTCGTAGGGGAGGCCACCCAGCCCCAGGGGCGGCCCCGGCGCCAGCGCGGACAACGCCACCGAGCCGCTCGCATCGGCCACGATCGGCGGGGGATGGCCCGCGCTCGCCCAGACGCACCGGCCGCTGACCGGGTCGTAGATTGCGTAGAGGCAGGTCACCCCGAGCGCCTCGTCGCTCAGCCCGTCATCCGACTGGGATTCCGAGTCCTGCGCGACCAAGTCGTCCAGCCGGGTGAGCAGCTCGGCCGGATCGAGGTCCAGCAAGGCCAGAGTCCGTACGGTGGCGCGCAACCTGCCCATGTGCGCAGCCGCGTGGACGCCGTGGCCCACCACGTCGCCGACGGTCAGGCCGACTCTGGCACCGGAAAGCGGGATCACGTCGAACCAGTCGCCACCCACGCCCACGCGGCTGTCGGCCGGCAGGTAGCGGTATGCCAGGTCGACCGCGCTCTGCTCGGGCAACTGCTGTGGCAGCAGGCTTCGCTGCAGTACCAGCGCTGCCGCGTGCTGGCTGGTGTATTGGCGGGCGTTGTCGATGCCGACAGCGGCTCGCTCGGCCAGTTCCACGGCGAGTGTCTGCTCCTCGGGGCCGAAGGGGTCGGGGTTGCTGCGGCGCCGGAAGGTGGCGAGCCCCAGGACTGCATCGCGGGTCAGCAGCGGGACGAAGAGACAGTGGTGCGAGGGGGCTGATCTCGCCTCGCCCGGTGCCTCGGGCGGGGAGTCGTCGACGACGGGGCGGCTGGTGGCCAGGCTCAGAGCCTGCGGTGACGATGGTGCGTAGGAGACGGGACTGGTCCGGAACTCTTCCGGCGTCCGGCCGTGCATGCGGAGCAGGCTGTGCCCCGGTGCCGAGCCGGTCGGCGGCTGTCGCCCCTCGATGACCGCCGGCGGCAGGTCGACCAGGACCTCGTCGGCCAGCTGTGGTACTGCCACGTCGGCGAGCTCCGCGGCCGTGCGACGCACGTCCAGCGAGGCACCGATGCGCTTTCCCGCCCGCACCAGCAGCGACAGGCGTTCCTGGGCGCGGTACTGGTCGGTGATGTCCAGGGACTCCTCGAACAGCCCCAGCGGTTCGCCCCGGGCGTCCAGCAACCGGTGGTACGAGCAGGACCAGACGTGCTCGCGCACCGGGTCGGCGGGGGCGCGTCCGCGATAGTGCATGCCGATGATCGGTTCCCCCGTTGCGAACACGTGCTCCATGACCTGGTCTTCGTCCGGGGGGTGGTGGCGGGAGATGAACTCGCCTTCGGGGAAGAGAGCCGAGGCCGGTTGGCCGATGTACTGGGCGATCCCGGCGAGCTCGAGTTCGGTGGAGACGTTCCCCCAGAAGACGCGCATGTCGGCGTCGAAGATCGTCAGGCCGACGGGAGACTCGGTCGCCAGTCCCTGGAGCATCGCGAGCTGTGCCTCCCAGCTGCGGAGCGCTTGCAGGTCGGCTGCGAGCACGATGGTCGCAGCGTGGCCCCGGTGCTCGAGTGGGTTGAACGCGACGGCTGCGCGCAGGGTACGTCCGTCCCGGCAGCAGAGGTCCAGGACGGCACTGCGGGGCTTGGGCGCCTTGCAGAGGGCGGACAGCCGCTGTCCGGGGGTCGCTGCCAGCAGCCGGGCGGCCGGCAGGCCGAGGACATCTTCGGGTGAATGTCCGAGGAGTCGCTGGGCCGAGGTTCCCCACCCGGAAATGCGGCCTTCGGCGTCCAGTACCGCGGCGGCGGCTTTGGTGAGGTCCAAGGGGCTGTGGAAGTCGACGTTGGCCGCATTCGGAAAACGATCCATGGCACCGCGTCCCTTCGTGCTCCCTAGCATCCCGTGCCGCACGACGGACGACAACCGCACGCGCGCGACCGCCACCTGCTTGCACAGCGCGACCGTCGATGGTCCGCCGGGCGTGACCCACCACCGGGTCGAGGACCGGGCCACGAGGTGTGCGCTGCCTGGGTCTGGGATGACCATGGGTGAAGGCAGAACGCCCGCCGGTACGAGCCGAGGCGCCGAGCGGGAAGGAAAATGAGGCATGGGCACGAGGGATCCCTCCCAAGCAGGCGTTGGCCGGCCGGCGGCGGGATTTGCTGCGCCGCCCAGTGGCCTGCTCGATCTGCTGAGCGTTGCCGCCGTGGTGCTGAACGCGGAGGGCCGCGTGGTCTTCTGGAGTCCCCATGCCGAGGAACTGTTCGGCTACACCTCGGAAGAGGCGCTGGGCGAGTACGCGGCGCAGCTCACGGTCGACGAGGAGCACCAGGACGAGGTGATCAGGCTGTTTGCCCAGGTCATGGAGTCCGGCATCGACTGGGCAGGGGCCTTCCCGATTCGGCGCAAGGACGGCAGTACGCGCCTGGTGGAGTTCCGCAACATGCGGCTGCTGGACGACCTGGGGGACACCTACGCCCTGGGCCTGGTCGCGGACCAGGCAACCGTGGAACGGGTCGAGCGAGATGCCGCCCTGGCCATGCGTCTGGTGTCCCAGTCCCCGGTCGGGCTGGCGATTCTGGGCCCCGACCTGCGGTACCTGGCCGTGAATCCGGCTCTGGAACGCATCACCGGTCAGTCCGCCGCCGAGCGTCTGGGCCGGTCGGCCGGCGAGGTCCTGACTTTCCTGGACACGGACCCCGAGGCACGTCTGCGCCGTGTCCTGGAGACGGGCGAGTCGGTTGTGGACCGGGACATCGTCTGTCGTCCTCCTGGCGACCCGGACCACGAGCATGCCTGGTCCGTGTCGTACTACCGGCTGGAGGACTCAGGTGGGCGGGTGCTGGGCCTGGCCTACTCCGTCATCGATGTCACCGAACGTCATCAAGCTGCTACGGAAGCTGCACGGGCCCGGCAACGGCTGGTCCTGATCGCCGAGGCCTCCGCCCGCGTGGGGACCACCCTCGATCTGGAGACGACGGCGCGTGAGCTCGCCGATCTCGTCGTCCCGGTCCTGGCCGATGCGGCGGCCGTGGTCCTGCTCGACGGCGCCTTGCACGGCCGGACCGTGCCGGACACGGACCCTGTCCCGTTCCGCGCCCTTGCCGTCCGCGCGGCGCCCCCCACGGAGGCGGTCTCCGCGGCCGATCCCGCGGGACTCGCCGACTACGACGACCGCCTGATCTCCGAGTGCGTGCGTACCTGCCGGCCAGTCCTCGTGCCCCGCACGGCCCGCCGTGATCCGGCGAGCATCGCCCCCCATGCCGAGCCAGCCTCCCTCCTCGCGCAGGCCGGCGTGCACTCCTACCTGGCCGTACCGCTGGTGGCCCGGGGTGAAGTCCTCGGCGCCCTCGAACTCAGGCGCACCCGGAACCCCGCGCCCTTCGACGACGACGACGCGTTCCTGGCCTCCGAACTGGCTGCCCGAGCTGCGGTCTCCATGGACAACGCCCGCGGATACCAGGCGCAGCGCCATGCGGCTCTCACCCTCCAGCGCAGCCTGCTTCCCGAGCCGCCGTCGGACCTGCCGGGTCTGAAGGTGGCCTGCCGCTACCAGCCTGCCGGCGCCACGAGCGAGATCGGCGGCGACTGGTTCGACGCCATACCTCTCCGGGGGGACAAGACCGCGTTGGTCGTCGGGGACGTCATGGGCAGCGGCATCAATGCGGCCGCCACCATGGGGCAACTCCGCGCCGCCGCCCGCGCCTTCGCCGAACTCGACCTTGCCCCCGCCGAGGCATTGCGTCACCTCGATCACCTGACCGAGGGCACCGAGCAGGCCATCACCACCTGCATCTACTGCGTGTACGACCCTCACCAGGGCCAGTGCCGGATCTGTCTTGCCGGCCACCTACCGCCGGCCCTGATGCGTTCTGGCCGTGCAGCGCAACTGCTCGAGCTGCCCACCGGAGCACCGCTGGGTGTCGGCGGTGTCCCCTTCGAGGCCGCCACCATCTCCTTCAGCCCCGGCGACGAGCTGGTCCTCTACACCGATGGCCTGGTCGAAACCCGAAACGAACCCATCGACGCCCGCCTGAACACCCTCCTCGACGCCCTCACCACGACACGTGGCCAGGATCCGGAACAGACCTGCGACCGCATCCTGGACATTCTGCGGCCGCCCGGCGGCGAGGACGACGTCGCTCTGCTCATCGCCCGGGCCCAGCAGGCCTGAGCAATCCGGGGGAGGGGCAAGCCCCCGCGGCTCACCGACTGGATCGAGCGCGGCCGTCGTCGGGATGCGGCGGGTCCTGTTGCCCCGCCCCGCGCCGGAGGTTTCAGCTGGTCCTCGCACCTGAGGATGGCGCTCAGGCTGCTTTGGCTGGTGGACTTCGGGATCGCCGCGCGGTCGAGGGCTCCCGCCTCACGGTGACCGGGACCGCCGTGGGCACCTCGGGTTGCCTGGAGCCTGAGCAGGCTGACTCGAGCCGTCGTAGTCGGGGGCCAGGCGCTGGTGGCGTATATGGTGCCCGTCCGGCAGAGCGTGTCGCCGTGTAAATCTGCAGGCCCAGCAGCATCAGGTACGCAAGCGTGATCGGCCGGCCGATGCCGGGAGACCGTCCACGGGCAAGCACGTGAACGGCTACCGAGCCACGTTCCGACGGGACATGTGGTGCGCCGACCTCGCTCCAACCCTACTGAGGCGTGCCGAGAGACAGGGTGACGCGCACGACAGTGTGACGCGATACCCGAGTCCCAGGTGAAGGCACCTGCTCGCACACTCGGCCCGCCGGTGTGGCGGGCTGGGGGCACACCCGGTGCCGCACACGCTGTATGCGTACCCCCGCTGCCTGAGCATTCGATCGGGCTTCGGCCATCGTCGTGCCGATCAGCGAGGGCGCCGAGACTGAAGTCCGGGCCGTAGCCTGCCACCCACTGATTGTGTAGGTGGCCAGGCCGGTCGTCAGCAGTGCCGCGGTTGCCTGCAGGGCCCAGCGGATTCGGCGTCGGCGCACGGGGCGCGTCTTGCGCGAGCCTGCAGACGGCAACTGCCGCGTGTGGACCCTTGGCGGCGGATCCGGCAGCGGCGAGACGGCCGCTGTGGGACGGCCCGCGAGTATCTCCCTGATGGCGCCGTGCATCTCTTCGGCTGTCTGGTATCGGTCCGCGACGTCCTTGGCAAGGGCGCGGAGCACCACGGCGTCGTAGACGGCGGGGAGCCCGGGAGCGTGGGCGGACGGAGGGACCGGCGAATCCGAGACATGCTTCATGGCCACGGCCAGTGGTGCGTCGCCGGTGAACGGGGGGCGGCCGGTGAGCAGCTCGTACAGGAGGCAGCCGGTCGAGTACAGGTCAGTGCGGCAGTCCACCTGCTCGCCCCGAGCCTGTTCCGGTGAGAGGTACTCGGCTGTCCCCAGAACCATCGATGTTCGGGTGAGGGCCGTATCCGCCATGGACCGGGCGATGCCGAAGTCCATCACCTTCACCGTGCCCTCGTGAGAGAGCATGGCGTTTGCCGGTTTGACGTCCCGGTGGACGATGTGATGGTGGTGAGCATGCTCGAGCGCCTCCAGGACGCCGGCGGTGAGTTCCAGGGCGTGCTCCGGGCTGGTGATCATCTTGTCGCGCACCAGCTGGAGCAGTGTGATGCCTTCGACGTACTCCATCACGAGGTAGGGGACAGGTGCACCGTCCGTCATGTCCTCGCCCGCGTCGTAGACGGCGACAACGGACGGATGGCCAAGCAGAGCGGCCGAGACGGCTTCACGGCGGAAGCGTGCCCACTGTTCGGCATCGGCCGCCAGTTCCGGACGGAGCATCTTCACCGCGACCGAGCGAAACAGCAGCAGATCGTACGCCAGCCATACCTCGGCCATCCCTCCTTGGCCCAACACCTGCTCCAAACGGTAGCGCCCGCCCAGACAACGTGTGCGATCCACCGGTGTGCCCCCCTTGCTGCCAGTTCTTACCGGGGCACGGTAGGGGCGGAACTTGTGGGATCTCTGTGATCCCACCGAACCCTGATCGCAGGTCAGATGCTGGCCCGGCGCACACACCGCTATCGCTGCCTCCAAGCACGAAGCGAGCCGGGGGCTGGAGGTCGACTGGTCCAGCGGTTCACGCAGCGGCACGCTGGTGATCAACGACGGTGGCCGGCCGTTCCGCACGAGTGGCAACAACGGCCGGCCCGCCAAGTATCCCCTGGGCGGTTCGGGTTGGGTCAAGGAAGGCCCGACCCAGTGACTCCGTCCGGTCAGCAGGCGATCGTGACCCACTTGTGCACGGGGTAGGTGCGGGGGGAGGTGTCCCTGACGCTCGACAGGATGTCGAGTTCGGCGCCGGTGGGCGGGGCGATCAGCCGGAACGTCACCCAGGCATCACCGGTGGAGTCGGCGGTGCCGGACGCTCCCGAGGTATAGCCCTTCTGGCCGGGGATCCAGTAGTCGGCCCAGACCGGCTGCCCTGCGAAGTGGGGCGCGGAGAAGGAGTCGTGCGAGAGGTGCACGGTCATGTCCTCCGCGCGGACCCAGACCGGCCGTCCGCCGATGCGGAGATTGATGGTGGTGCACTGCTGGAAGACAGTGGTGTAGGCGTTGTCGTTCCACCATTCTCTGTCGACCCCGCTCGTGTTGTCCCGCGTGCAGTGGAGCAGGGTGCGCGTCAGCGTGTTGCCGTAGTAGGTGCCGTCGGTCCAGACGACCTCGTAGCTGATGCTCAGCGTCGAGTCCGCGGGCGGGGAGTCCACCGTGTAGTTGAAGGTGACGTTTCCCTTGACCGGGTCGAATTGGCCGAAGAGGGTGCCGTATTTGCTGGTGCCGGGGATGGTGTAGACAGCAGTAATCTTGGAGTCGGCGGGGTCGTGACCTACGGCTTCCAGGTTCAGGGTGAGCCGGTCCACGGGTACGGCGATGGTCCTCGTACCGCTCCCGATGGTGTCTGTGCCGCAGTGCTGGTCCACGTAGGCCGCGACCGGCCCGTCCAGGCCGGCGAAGGCGGGTGACGCTCCGGCGGCGGTCAGGCCGATGAGTACGGCCAGACTCGCGATCAGTGCTCTCCAGGCTCTCCAGGTCATCGCGGATGCTCCCCCAGGTGGTCGGTGCCGACGGTGCTCTCCACTTGCGGCGGCGGAGACGCCGGCACGGCGCACCCGGTTCCGGCTCAGTTCCAGTGGAAGGACCAAGTGCGCGCGTCGGCAACGCGCGCCGTCCTGGACCGCATCCGTCACACCGCGTACGGCCGGAGGGCATCCGCGGACGCGTCCGGACCACCTGGGCGACGACTAGGACCTGTCCGGCCGATCATGTGACTGCTCCGTGCCTGGGTCGTTGTTGTGGGCATGGGGCGGGGTGATCTGACGGATGCGGAGTGGGAACGGCTGCGGCCGTTCCTTCCGGTCAGCAATGGACGTTGTGGCCGGTGGCGGGATCACCGGCAGGTGATCGACGGGATTTTGCACCGGGTGCGGACCCGGGGTGCAGTGGCGGGATCTGCCTGAGCGGTTCGGGCCGTGGAAGACCGTCTATGAGCGCCACCGGCTGTGGTCGGCCGACGGCACGTGGGAGCGTCTGCTGCAGTAGGTCCAGGCCGCTGCCGATGCTGTCGGCGAGATCGACTGGGACATCTCGGTGGACTCCACCATCGTGCGGGCTCATCAGCACGCGGCGGGTTCCCGCGCTGAACCGCCACCGGCGCCCGCGTCAAAGGGGGCCGAAGCGGCAGAACATCAGGGCGAAACGCCCTGGCAGAGCCTGCTCGCCCGTTTGGTGGAGGTGGTGCAGGAGATGAGGGCCTGGGCCGCTCGCGCGGGGGGTTCACCAGCAAGCTCCACCTGAGCTCCGATGGCCGCTGCCGTCCGCTGTCCCTCGTCGTGACCGGAGGACAGCGTTCGGACTGCACCCAGTTCCAGGCGGTGCTGGCGAAGGTCCGCGTCCCGAGAGCCGGCCGGGGGCGGCCCCGCACGAAACCCGACAGCGTCGCCGCCGACAAGGCCTACAGCAACGGTCCGTGTCGCGAGTACCTGCGGCGCCGGGGCATCCGTCACACGATCCCGGAGAAGACCGACAGCCAGGCCGTCCGCCTGCGCAAAGGCTCACGCGGCGGGTGACCGCCCGGCTTTGACGCGGAGCGGTACAAGAAACGCAACACCGTCGAACGGGCAATCAATAGGTTGAAGCAGGCCCGGGCCGTGGCCACTCGCTATGACAAGCGCGGCTACGTCTTCCTCGGCACCGCAACGACCGCGGCACTGGTCACCTGGCTCCGCACGTGATCGGCCGGACAGGTCCTAGTGCCCTGACCGTGAGGGTTCGCCGGGTTGGCGATTGGAGCGGTTGGATAGACAGTGACTCCTGTCCGACCGCTGGGGGCGTGGTGGCTGAGCCTGTGCGGGTGCGCAGACCGACCGACCAGGAGGGGCAAAAGCTGCAGCAGATCGTGAGCCGGGGAAGTACAAGCTCGGTGCGCTATCGGCGGGCGATGATGCCGCTCGCGTCTGCCGGCGGGAACCGGGTCCCGGTGATCGCTCAGCTGGTCCAGGCCGACGAGGACACGGTGCAGGATGTGATCCACCGGTTCAACGAGATCGGCCTGGCCTGCCTGGACCCTCGATGGGCGGGAGGCCGTCCCCGCCTGCTCACACCTGACGACGAGGACTTCGTTATCCAGACGGCCACCACCCGCCCCACCAAGCTCGGCCAGCCCTTCACCCGCTGGTCGATCCGCAAACTCGCCTCCTACCTGCGGCGCGTGCACGGACGCGTCATCCGCATCGGCCGGGAAGCCTTACGGTGCCTGCTCCGGCGCCGTGGCATCTCCTTCCAGCGCACCAAGACATGGAAGGAGTCTCCCGACCCCGAGCGCGACGCCAAGCTCGACCGCATCGAGCACGTCTTGGAGCACTTACCGGACCGGGTCTTCGCCTTCGACGACTTCGGGCCCCTGGGGATCCGGCCAACCGCAGGCTCCTGCTGGGCGAAGCAGGGCCAGCCCGGCCGCCTGCCGGCGACCTACCGCCGCACCCACGGCGTCACCTACTTCCACGGGTGCTACTCCATCGGCGACGACCGGTTGTGGGGTGTCAACCGCCGCCGCAAAGGCACCGCCAACACGCTGGCCGCGCTGAAGTCGATCCGTGCCGCTCGGCCCGACGGCGCTCCGATCTACATCATCCTGGACAACCTCTCCGCCCACACCGGCGAGGACATCCGCCACTGGGCGAAGAAGAACAAGGTCGAGCTGTGCTTCACCCCGACCTTTGCGTCCTGGGCCAACCCGATCGAGGCGCACTTCGGCCCGCTGCGGCAGTTCACCCTCGCGAATTCGAACCACCGCAGCCATCCCGCGCAGACCCGGGCCCTGCACCGCTACCTGCGCTGGCGCAACGCCAACGCCCGTCACCCCGATGTGCTCGCCGCCCAGCGCAGGGAACGCGCCCGCATCCGCAGCCTGAGCGCGTGGGGAATCCCGCCGTGCCCGGATGTGGAGATCAGACAGCGGCCAGGCTCTTCGCCATGACCCGCTCCCTGCCCACGCCATCGGGCAGAAGATCGCCGGGCTCACCTGTGTCCGTGAAACCGTGCCGCTCATAGAGCGCGGTCGCCTTGCGGTTGTCCGGCATGACGGACAACCGCATCGTCGTGGCACCGCGCTCCGCCGCCCACCGCTCGATCGCCTGGATCAGGTGGTCACCCACGCCCTTGCCCCGAGCCGCGGGGTTGACCCACATCGAGATCAACTCCGCGTTCCCTGCTCCCTCGCCCGGCACTCCGCTGGCCATGCCTACCGGGAGGTCGTCGAGGAGTGCGACGAGGTCGTGCGCGCCAGGAATCGACAGACGGGCGCGCCAGCGTTCCTCTCGGTCGCCGGAGCCCTGCCACTGGGCCAGTGTCGATCCGAACGCGTAGGGCGCCTCAGCAAGCGCGGCCAGTCGCAACTCCCGCCACAGGGGCCAGTCGTCTGATTTCAAGGTGCGTAGTTCAAGCATGATCCAGACCCTGCCCGCGCGCCGGGGTGGTCAGCAAGTTGATTACAGCGATGCAAACGAGGTCGTTCCGCCTTGCGACCAGCCAAAACCGGGGAGCAGCGGTCACTCGCGCACCCGCAGACCACGAGACCTCGGTGAACCTATCCGGTCACGGCACTAGGACTTGTCCGGGCGATCATGTGACTACGCCTTGCCCGGATCATTGATGTGAGCAAGGGGATAGGGCCCGTTGCGCGGCCACGAACCCACGCCCGCCATCCATGGCAGCTGCACCAGGCACAGGCCGGTTGGGTGGCCAACCATGAAAGCTCCTCCTCAGCCCTGCACCCAGGCTTCTTCCTCCGCGCGTGCCGTGTCGTAGGCCCGGCGGGCAGTGGTGACCTGGGGCAGGTGGGCATCGGACCAGCCGGCGATGGCGTCGAAGACGGGGATGAGGGTGCGGCCCAGCTCACTGATGGCGTACTCGACCCTCGGCGGGATCTCGGCATGGTAGGTGCGGGTGATCAAACCGTCCCGTTCCAGCTGGCGCAGGCGCTGGGTGAGCACTTTCGGCGTGATCGTGGGCAGGAGCCGCTGCAGTTCGTTGAAGCGCGAGCGTCCGTGGTGTTCGAGGGCCCACAGGATCGGGGTGGTCCAGCGGCTGAACACCAGCTCCACCACCGGGTTGATCGGGCACACCTGCTGCACTGGCTCGGTCACGGCACCTTTCCTTCCGCCTCTCGCCCGCACTCCCCGTACTCAGCGCCAGGGCACTTTCCTAGAGGAAACCACTATCCCGAGGATACTAGCTTGGTGGTGTCAGCGAGCGAGCCGACAGCCAGCCGGACCGCTCGGCGATCAGTCGGCTACCCGTCGTACCGACGGGCCGTCCGCGCCACCGAAAGAGGCACCACCATGACGTTCCCTGCGCTGCCCGAGCGTGCGGGTGACCGACCCGAGACCGGTCCCGAGGTCCCGCACCTGCAGCTCACCCAGCCCAGCCCACCGCAGATCAAGGAGGCACTGCGGCAGTGGATGGCCACCGCGCTCCCCGGCACCGTCTCGGGCCGCAGCGAGATCTCCGTCCCCAGCACCTGGGCGGTGTTCCTCAGCGATGTCGCCCCTGCCCGCGGTGCCCGGCTGTTCCTGCCGCGCGGGAACGCGGAGTTCGTGCACCTGCACGCCGACGGCAGCCTGCACCTGGCCCTGGACCCGTCTGACCACGCCGCGTTCCTGGCCTCCGGATGGGGCGAGAAGCACCCGCTCTACGACCGCGGCGCCAATGTCGTCATGTTCTACGCCCCGCGCGACGAGGCCGAACTGGAGGTGGCCAAGAAGGCCATCGCCGCTTCCTACCGGTACGCCACCGGCCACGCACCGACCGCCGGGCCCGCAGCGGCCTGACCGCTCTCCCCACGCCGCGCCGGGACGTCGGCACAGGTGACCGGCACGGCCGGCGTACCCCTGCCGAGGGCTACATCGAAGCAGCCGCCAGGCCCCTGTGCGGCATCGACGCAGTCACGTCACTCACACCACACCAGCCTGCGGCTTTGCCCTGCCCATTTCCCGTTCTCCACACCGACCAGCAAGGGCTCCTCCATGTCCTACCTGCTCCACATCGACTCTTCCTCGCTCGGCGCCGATTCGGTGTCGTCCCAGGTCGCCCGCTCCTTCCGGGACACCTGGGATGCGCCGGTCGTTCACCGGGACCTGGCCGCCTCGCCCGTACCCCATCTGGGCGCGGCGGGCATAGCGGCCTGGGGCACCGACCCCGCCCGGCACACTCCGGAACAAGCCGCGGCCGCCGCTGTCCAGGATGAACTCATCGAGGAGTTCCTCGGCGCGAGTGCCTACCTGTTCACCGTGCCGATGTACAACCTCACGATGCCTTCGGTGTTCAAGGCATGGCTTGACCAGGTCATCGTCAAGGACCGCACCTTCGGCCTCCCCGACGGTCCCGCGGCGTCCGGCCGTCCGGCCCTGGTGGTCTCGGCACGCGGCGGCGGTTACGGCCCCGGCACCCCCAACCACGGCAAGGACTTCGTCGTGCCCGCGCTGGAGACGATCCTGCACGACATGCTCGGCCTTGAAGTCACCTCGCTCACGCCCGAGTTGACCATGGCGCCCGTCGTCCCGGCGCTGACCCACCTGATCCCGCTCCACGAGGCGTCCCTGGCCGACGCGCACCAGCAGGCCCGCCGACAGGCCGGGAAGTTCCGCGGTCAGATCGCCGCCTGACCCGTTCCGGGACCCATCACCACGCTCGCCGCCCACACCACTCACCGAGGAGAAACCCCATGCCCAAGATCACCACTGGAAGGGTCCTGCTGACCCTCACCTCACTGGTCACCATGACCGGTGCCTACATCGCGGACTGGAACAAGACCCACATCTACAACCCCAACTGGCCGCCGCACGCCAAGTTCCACAACGCCCAGACCATGAGCATGGGCGCCGCACTCGGTCTGATCGGGTTGTACCTGCTGTGGGTGCACCGAGGTGCCTGGACGCGCTCCCTGGTCCAGGTCATCGTTGTCGCCGAGTCGCTGTACTGGATTACTCAGCTGTCGGCGATCTTCTACCCCGGAACTGCCCTCGTTGACGGCGATTGGGTTCCGCCCATCCAGCCGGTCCTCGCCACAACCATGCTGGCCCTCAACGCACTCGCGTACTTCCTCGAGCGCCGACGTCTGGAGCACCGGATCGCCTAGGACTTGTCCGGGTGGTCATGTCTGAAGCCAGATCACCCGGGCTGCAGCGGTGGCGGTGCCGAGGTAGACATAGCCGCGCTTGTCATAACGGGTCGCCACGGCCAGGGACTGCTTCAGCCTGTTGACCGCCCGCTCAACGGTGTTGCGTTTCCTGTACCGCTCCTCGTCGAAGCCAGGCGGCCGTCCACCGCGCGAACCCTTGCGCAGGCGGGCCGCCTGGCTGTCGGACTTCTCAGGGATGGTGTGTCGGATACCCCGGCGCCGCAGGTAGGTGCGGCATGGCCCGTTGCTGTACGCCTTGTCCGCGGTCAGACTGTCGGGCTTCGTGCGGGGCCTGCCCGGCCCGATGCGTGGGACGCAGATCCTCTCCAGCACCGCCGTGAAGTGGGTGCAGTCCGCCCGTTGTCCGCCGGTTACGAGCAGGGACAGCGGGCGGCAGCGGCCGTCGGCGGTCAGGTGGAGCTTGCTGGTGAGCCCGCCACGCGAGCGACCCAGGCCTCACTCCCTGCGCCACCTCCGCCAAACGGGCGAGCAGGCTCTGCCTCCGCGTCTCGCCCTGATGTTCCCTTCCGCCTGCCCCCTTGAAGCAAATACCGAGGGCCGGCTGGCCGGTGAGCCGAACATCGGGCACACCAAAGAGGTCTTCGCCGTCCGCGTGATCGAACTGGAGGTCCGCCCCGTCGTCATCAGCGCGGGCCGTGACCGGGTGGCACGGGTGTGGGAGCTCACCGGCGTCTGAGGACTGTCCGGCGCCGGCGAACGTGGGCGCCGGTTGGGGCAGCGGACCCATCGGTCACGGCCTGGTGCTCTGGCTCTGATGAGGCTCTCTGAAAATGGCTCTGGTCGCTCTATCGTCAATGATCTCGTAGAGGCCGCGGGGTGCTGATATCGACGGGCGTGGCCACACACCGTCACATGTGCTCGTCCGCGGAGGCGGTGATGACGGGCTCTGGGCCTGTGGGCAGGAGTTCAACCACAAGGGCCACAGCCTCTTCGGCGGTCTCGACTTCGCCGATCACGGAGAAAGGACTGCGCCGGCGAACCTTGAACCGTCCGTTGTCCAGGGGCTCGATCGATCCGGCCTGCACAGTCCAGGGGTAGCTGGTGGAACTGCTGAAGAGCAGGGCGAAGTGGCTGGTGAACGGATAGCGCCGTCGGAGTCGTGGTTGAGCGGCAGCAGCCTCCAGCAACGGAACGATGCCCGGATAAGGTCGCCCGGGCGAGCGGATCTGGTGCACTGCATGCTTCCACTGCCAGCTGAGTCGCAAGGACTGCCAATGGGCCTCGACAACATCAGCTGGCCCGCGACTGCGTGCTGCAGCTATGTCTGGCAGAACTGGCCTTGGAGGCAGGGGCAACTGTTGATCGCAGGTCTCGTCATTCGCGTCCACTGTCATAGTGTCGCGGCCGTTGCCCGAAACCGGTGCTCTGATAACGAAGATCACGGCCGGGTGAGAATGCGTATCTCGACGTCGTCGCGCGCTCGCGAGGGCAGATCTGCCGGTAGCCGATGCTGTGGATGTGCGCCCGCCATTCGCCCGGGGTGAGGCCTGCGCCGGCACGTTCGCATGCTCGGGCTGCTGCCTGATCCATGGAAATGTGGAACGTCTGGAGAAGTACGTTCGCGCCTGCCGCGTACAGGGTTGTGTTGTCAGGGCTGAAGGTCAGGGCGAGGACACCTGTGCCCGCGGTGGGAAGGGCGGAGCCGAGGGGAGTGCTGGAGTTCACGTCCCACAGCCGCAGTGTGCCGTCCATGCCTCCTGCGGCCAGTGTGCGCCCGTCCGGCGTGAATGCCAGGGCTGACACGCGTCTGGACTGTCCATCGTGGATCTTGGGTGGAGGAAGGACACCCAGGGGCTGGCGGGCATTGCCGTCCCAGATGGTTACCCCGCCGGACTCGTCTCCTGCAGCCAGGTACTTGCCGTCCGGACTGTACGCCAGCGCGGTCGTATAACCCGAGGTGAATGAGCGGCGTGCGATCCGGCCCGTCTGCAGGTCCAGAAACTGTCCGTGGTTGGTGGCGAGGGTGCGGCCGCCGGGTTTCACCACGAGGTGTTCGCCGCCGATGCCGTGGATTTCTCGGGTCATGGCGTCGCTGCGCACATTCCAGTATTCGATGTCTTCGTCCTCCGGCGCCCGTGAGGTCAGTAGAGATGTCCCATCCGGGGAGAAGGTGATGCCATTGACTGAGTTTGCAGGTGCACCCGGGATTTTTGGGTCGGTCCGTGTGACGGTCAGCGAACCGGTCGTGCGGCGGGTCGGAACGTCCCACAGGAACAGCTTCTCCGGTGGCACGGAAGACGATGGATTGCTGACACCGTAGGCAAGGATGCGTCCGTCGTGGCGGAAAGCCATGTGCACCGGGCAGGGGACAGGGGTCTTCGGCCCCGGCGGACAGTTGGCAGGCGGTGGGTCGGTCAGGTGCCGACCGCCGCGGATGCCGCGCAGCTGGATGCGAGCCTGGCCGGTGCGGGGGTCCTGGCGGGCGAAGGCGAGTGTGCTCGCATCGGGGCTGAAGGAAGCCGCCACGGCGGGTCTGCTCTGCCAGGGGGAGTTCACGGCTGCGTCCAGGGAAAGGGAGCGCACCACGGTCTGGGACCGGCCCGCGAAGTAGCGGATCCGCTGTTGCTCCATGTCCAGCCTGAGTTCGCCGACCACCTCGTCGGAGATTGCATAGCGCAGGATGGGTGCCGCGGGAGCGGCGGTTCGCCACAGCAGGATCTCGTCGGCGTCGCTTGCCGCCATGAACGCGCCATCCCTGCTGAATGCCAGGTCTCTCAGCCCTCCATGCCTGATCGCGGGCAGTTCCCGGCCGGAGGCGATCTGCCAGGTGCGGGTTCCTGCGGGGCCGCGTCGGACCAGGCGCCGGCTGTCGGGAGTGAACTGGAAGTCTTCTTCCAAGCAGTTGCGCGCCGTGGTCACCGGTGCCCAAGGGGTGGGCAATTGCCGTCGCCGGCTGATGTCCCAGAGCTGCAGTCGGGCGCCGGGCAGGCACAGTGCCATCAGGCTGTCATCCGCGCTCACCTGGACGTCGGGCAGCGGGTAGCCTTTCATCGCCCGTTGCCGGTTAACCCGTTGCATGACCCAGTCCGCGATGTTGTACAGAGTGCCGGGACCGACTTCGGGCAGGCGGTCGTCCATGCGGCGCTCCAGCAGGACCCGCCGGGTCTTCATGTCCCGGAGCTGGACGGTAGCCTGCGGTCCTGCGGTCCGGTACAGAACTAGCGTGCGACCACTGGGACTGATCTCCGCTCCGTCGTCGGCCGGCGTGCGCCCCCCTTCCACACGGCCCGCCGGTACATCCCACATCCGCACTTCACCGTCGCCCCGCACGAGGGTGAGTTCCCGGGCGTCGGGGGTGATGACTCCTGCCTGCGCAAGGTTGGGGCCCAGCCCTGGGTACGAAGCGGTCCTGCGATGGGTACGTACGTCCCAGGTCGTCACCTGCTTGGCGCCGACACTGATGAAGGTACGTCCGTCCGAACTGAGATATCGCGCCGTGGCCGAATCGGTGTCCGGATCGGTGAAGGAGTCCTGCTCCTTCTGCACTGCAGCGCTCAGCAGCGCGGAGCGGGTCTCGGGGAGGTCGGCCAGTTTCCACGAGGCAACGCTCAGCCGCATGGCCGTTGCGGGATCTTCCGCGCGAAGGCTCTCCGCCAGTGCAGCCACGCGACGGGCCTCGGTACGCAGCCGTTCCTGCTTCTCCGACTCGCTCTGCCGCCATGCGATCGTCCCGGCGACCAGGGCGAGCATCACCACGGCGGACAGGCCCGCCATCAGTCGGCGCAGGCGACGCGTGGTGCGTGCGGCGGTGTGTTGCTCCCGCTGCCGTTCGGTGAGGCTGGTGGTGAGGAAGGCGCTCTCCAGTCCGGTGAGGTCGGCGGAGTGCTCGGGGCCGAAGTGTTCCTCGGCCGCGTTGAGGCGGCTGCCCCGGTACAGAGCGCCTGGGTCGCGGTCGAGTTCTTCCCAGGCGCGGGACGCGTCGGTCAGTTCGCGGTGTGCGCGCAGGCGTTCGCGGTCTTGGTCGATCCAGTTCCGTAGGCGGGGCCAGGCGGTGATGAGGGCTTCGTGGGCGAGGTCGACCGTGTTGTCGTCGAGGGTGAGTAGCCGTGCACGAGTGAGGGCTTCCAGGACCTGGGCGGTCTCCTGCCCTCCGACGTCCTGCAGTTCGGCATGCTCGGTGGGTCTTCGGGTGTCGGGGGTGCCGTCGCCGGGAGTGACCAGGCGCAGCAGGAGACGTCGTGCAGTCGCCGCCTGGTTGTCGCTGAATCGGCTGTAGACGTCTTCGGCGGTCTTGGCGATGGCGCCTGCGAGACCACCGGTTGCGTCGTAGCCGGCTGTGGTGAGCGTTTTGCCGCGGCGGCGGCGCCAGGTCTCCAGCAGCACGTGCGACAGCAGCGGCAGCCCGCCCGGTGCGTCGGCGGCTTCCTCGACGAGGCGGGCGGTGAGGGCTCGTTCCACGGTGAGGCCGGCCGCGTTGGCCGGTTTGACGATGGCCTCGCGCAGTTCGGCCGGGGTCATGGGACCGGCCAGCAGGTTCGCATCACGCAGGGCGTCGGCCAGGTCGCGGTGTTCGGCACAGTGGCCGTAGAAGTCCGCTCGTACGGCGATGAGAACCCGTAATCGGTGCTGGGGCTGACGGGCGGCCAGCAGCAGGCCGATGAAGCGGGCGCGTTCCGCGGGGTCCTGGCAGAGAGTGAAGATCTCCTCGAACTGGTCGACGACCACAAACGTGTCCGCGCCGGGTCCGGCGTCGCTGGGCGTGAGGAGGGGGGCGTGGGTGCGGGCCGGCCACTCACCGGGGGTCAGGATGCGGATCGCGGCCGGGCGCAGCCCAGCGCCCTGGGTGCGCTGGAGGGCCGGGATCAGCCCGGCGCGCAGCAGGGAGGACTTGCCGCTGCCGGAAGGGCCGAACACGGCCGTGAAGCGTCGTTGGCGCAGGAGGTCAAGAAGGTCGCTAGTGAGCCGGTCGCGTCCGAAGAAGAGGCTGTTGTCCCCGGTCTCGAACCGCGCCAACCCCTTGTACGGCGGCTCCGCGATCTCCCCGTCATCCTCAGGGCCCGAGGCGGCAACCTCCTCAACGGCCTCCTTCCACCGGGCCTCCCACTCCGACGGGTCGCCCCCACACGCTGCCGCGTAGGCCAACACCACCGGCAGCGTCGGCAAGTGCTCACCGCCGGCTGCCTGGGACAGCGTCGTGATCGAGTAACCGGCCCGCTGCGCCAGCGCCCGGTAGGTGATCCCGCCCGCTTCGGTACGCAGCTTGCGCAGCTCGAAGGCGAACCGTTGCACCGGACCGGACTCCGGATCCACCGGCACCTCACGACGCCCCGCCATGCTCCCGCCCCCTGTAGGCCGCCCCCGCACCAGGCCAGCGGTCACGCTAGGCATCGCCACCACTCCCGGAAAGCTCGCGTTCGGCCATTGTTTGGCCGTCGGAACAGCCCTGCCGAACAATGCGCCGACCGCTGAACTCGACATTGCGAGCCCCAGCCGTCCGGGCGACGAACCGCCGGACGGTCGTGGGGTTCGGGTTCCGGGGGAGTGCCGGATCGGGTCGGCGTGCAGCGATGTTGGCCGATGCCGATCAGCAGCACATACCCCGTCAATCAGGACGACCCCTGCTGGGAGAGAAGAAGGAGTCAGAGATGACCAAGGTCGTGCAGGCGATTGCCGATCGCCTGATGGAGCGGGTGGTACCCGGAGCGACAGCTCACGCGGTGTCGTGCCGGCAGGTTGGCTCGCAGTGCGTCCCGGGCAGCTGCGCGAACAAGCCCAACTACACCCACTACCGGATGGCCTGCACCGACGGCAGCTGGTACTGGGCGTACGGCCACTGCGGCTGCTGACACCGGTCGCCCATCAAGTCTTCGGCCTCCGCCGGAGCAGTAGGGGCGTCGGTGGCCTCCCAGGTCAAGGGGCCACCGGCGTCCCTGAACCTCTTACTTCTATCGGCACGACGGGAGGGAGTCCCTCGACATGGAGCTGGCTGCAATGTCCTGCCGGATCCTGCTCGTGGTCGTCTTCACGGTCGCGGTGGTGAGCAAGATCGGCAGTGCGCAGTCCTTCGCGGCGTTCGTGCGCTCCGTCGAGCAGTTCGCCGTGCTGCCCCCGCGCAGGGGACGCGCCGCGGCCCGCCTGGTGACCGGGGCCGAGGCGGCGGCAGTCGTCCTGCTGTTGCTGCCGGGGCCGGCCGCGATCGCGGGCTTCGCGCTGGCCGGTTGCTTGCTCGCGGCGTTCACCCTCGCGATCGGGGCGTCGCTCCATCGCGGTGTGCGGGTGCCGTGCCGCTGTTTCGGGGCGTCCACGAGCAGCACGGGTCCCGTCCACCTCGTTCGCAACGGCTTCCTGATCGCCGTGGCGGTGACCGGTGCCGTCGGGACGTTCCATGGCCTGCCAGGAGCACCGGGCGCCCTCGCGACGGGCGTTGGCATCGGCCTCGTCCTGGGCGTCCTGGTGACCGTCCTCGAGGACGTCTCCGAGGCGCTGCGCGACTCCATCCCGGTTGCCGTACGGAAAGGGCAGAAGTGATCATGCCGTATCTCATCGCGGCCGTCGTGCTTGTCGGCGCGCTGTGCCTGCTCGACCTCCTCATGACCGTGGGGCTGATCAGAAGACTGCGCGCGCAGCAGGCCCCGCACATGTCCGCGGACAGGTTCGCCGATGAGGGGATGCTTCCCCCCGGCGGGATCGTCGGGGCGTTCGAGACCCGGACCGTCGACGGCCGCCCCCTGCGCAGCCGCGATCTCGGCACCGGGACCGTCGTGGTGTTCCTGTCTCCCGGTTGTCCTCCGTGCCACGCGCAGCTGCCGCAGGTGGTGGCCGCGCTGGGGGCGGTTCCTGAGAACGGGGCCGTTGCCGTCGTCGCGGGCGGGATGGACGGGGATGCGGAGACCGAGCAGATGTTCAAGGAGCTGGGGCCGGTCGCCAGGGTCGTACACGAACCCGGCACGGGTCCCGTGACCGAAGCGTTCGCGGCCCGCGCCTTCCCCGTCATGTGCCGGGTGCGCGCCGTCGGTGACGAACTCGTGGTGGAGGCGGTGGGCGAACACGTCCTGCCGACACCCGACCCCGCGGCCCGATGAGGACGGCAGAGGCATCGTCGCCGGGGCTGCGGCGGCTGGCCCGCGTCTTCCGTGCGGCGACCGGGCTTGCCTGCAGGGCAGCGCCCTGGCATCTCGTGGCGCTTACGCTCCTCACCGCCCTCGGCGCGGTCCTGCCCATCGCGTCCGCATGGACGGTACGGGCGGTACTGGACCGGCTGGCCGCCGGCAGCGGGCTCCACACGCTCCTCGTGCCGACCGGACTGCTCGCCGCGGCGGGAATCGCAGCCGCGGCGGTGTCGCACATCCTCCAGTACGCCCAGGCTCAGACGCAGCGCGCGGCCGGACTGCGCGCCCAGGACTCCCTCTACCGGTCCGTGGACTCCCTGACCGGCCTGAGCAGATTCGAGGACCCGCGATTCCTGGATCGGCTGCGACTGGCCCAGCAGGCCGGGGGCCTCATGCCGACCCAAGCGGTCAACAACGCGCTCGGGGTCCTGCGCGCGACGCTCACCATCGGCGGATTCCTCGGATCGCTGGTCGTGCTGAGCCCGCTGCTGGCAACCGCCGTGATTCTTTCCGGTGTGCCGGTACTCCTCGGTGAACTGATGATGAGCCGTCGTCGCGCGGCGATGTTGTGGGACATCGGTCCCGCCGAACGCCGGGAGCTGTTCTACCTCCAACTGCTGACCAGCACGCAGGCCGCGAAGGAGATACGACTGCTGGGCATCGGCGGCTTCCTGCGCGGGCGGATGCTCGCCGAACGCCGTAAGGCCAACGCGGCCAGGCAGGCGGTGGACCGTCAGGAACTGATGATCCAGTTCGGTCTCGGGGTGCTCGCGGCCGTGGTTGCCGGCCTCGGCCTCTTGTGGGCGGTCCGCGCCGCGGAGCAGGGCCGCATCAGCATCGGCGGCGTCTCACTGCTGGTGGCCGCGCTGCCCGCCGTGCAGACGGCACTCGCCGGACTGGCCAACGAGATCGCCGGCGGCCACCAGGCACTCCTGCTCTTCGACCACTACGTCGCGATCAGGGACGCGAAGGACGACTTGCCGGTCACCACCCGCCCCCGGCCGGTGCCCCCTCTCCGCAAGGGCATCGAACTGCGTGACGTCTGGTTCCGCTACAGCCCGGAACACCCCTGGGTACTACGCGGGGTGAACCTCAGGATTCCTGCGGGCAGCTCCGTCGGGCTGGTGGGGCTCAACGGAGCGGGAAAGACGACGCTGGTCAAGCTCCTGTGCCGGCTCTACGACCCCGACCGCGGCCAGATCCTGTGGGACGGGACCGACCTGCGGGCGTTCCACCCCGCCGAGATGCGCGGGCACATCGGGGCCACCTTCCAGGACTACATGGAGTACGACCTCACCGCGGGCGAGAACATCGGGCTCGGCGACCTCGACCAGCTGACGCAGCAGGACAACATCGAACGCGCCGCGCGCCTGTCCGGGATGCACGACTCCATAGCCGGCCTGCCCGACGGCTACCGCACCATGCTGAGCCGGACCTTCTTCTCCGAGGAAGACAAGGACGACCCGGGCACCGGCACCGTCCTGTCCGGCGGGCAGTGGCAGCGCCTCGCCCTGGCCCGGTCGTTCCTCCGGGACCACGCCGACCTCCTGATCCTCGACGAGCCCAGCTCCGGGCTCGACGCCGAGGCCGAGCACGAGATCCATCTGCGTCTGCGCGACCACCGTGCAGGCCGCACCAGTCTGCTGATCTCGCACCGGCTCGGCGCGCTCCGTGACGCCGACCTGCTGGTGGTGCTCGAGAACGGCCGGATCGTCGAACAGGGCACTCACGATCAGCTCACCCGGGCCGGCGGGGCCTACGCCCGGCTGTTCGCGATGCAGGCCAACGGCTACCGGACCGGAGTCCCGGTCACCGTCGTCGACACCTGAGGAGGTGCACTCATGCGCCCATCCGGCCGATGGCTGTTTCCGTTCGCCCTCGCAGTGGGGACGCCCCTGGTGGGCGTACTGCTGGCACGGCGCTCCTTCGCGGTGATCACCATCGCCGGTGCCAGCATGGAACCGGCCTATCGAAGCGGCGACCGGGTGCTGGTCCGGCGGCTCAGCCGCGGTGGGGGCACCGGCATCGAGCGGGGCGGCGTCGTCGTCGCGACGTGGCGACCGCCCTCCGGTGCCCCGCAGGGAGAGCTTGCGGTGACGAGCGCCGGGCCTCATCGGTCGGCCGGCGAGCCGACAGGTGCCCGAAGCTGGATGATCAAGCGCGTCGTGGCAGGCCCCGGCGACCCGGTTCCCAGGGGTCTGGGGCCCGCCCTCATCGCTGAGGCCGGTAAGCCCGTACCGCGGGACCGGTTCGTGGTCCTCGGCGACAACGCCGCTCACAGCCACGACTCCCGCCACACCGGCTACGTCGAACGGGGTGACATCCTCGGAGTGGTGATCCGCAGGCTCGAACGCCGCCGGTGAGGTACATGGGGAGCCACCGTGCTGGAAAGGGTGCCGGGCGAAGTGCGTCTCCCGCTGAGGCACGCATCCAGTAACGATGAGCTCGCCGAGCGCCTTGGCTACCTACGCAAGGCCGGCGCCTTTGCCGAGACGGAGGGAGCGTTGGCCGCACCTTCGGCGGCGTGTGGCCAACTCCCCTTGTACCCAAGTGAATCAAACCGGCCCTTCTTGTCGATCAGCGTGCGCTTGCCTTCGGGCAGCACTGCTTCGTTCGCGGTGTTCCACCCCACACCGAGCCCTTGCGCGACCCGGGCCACGGTCAGGTGCTGCACGACGATGCCTTCCAGCGCCCATCGCAGCCCGCGCCGCGAGCATCGCGCGTGGCTCGGCCGCCCGCTGGTGTCCTGGCGCCACGCATGTCCGCAACCGGTGCAGCGGTAACGACGGATCGCGACCAGGTCATGAGCCTTTCTCATCCTCAGTGCGAAGGTTCGAGAGGGAGGACGGCCTTGACCAGGGCGCTGACGAGGTCGTGCTGATTTCGGGCTCAACTAGGAAGGGAACTGTCCTAATTGATCCCTAGTGTCGTCACATCACGAAGAACCGCAGGAGGGGACAACACCGATGAGTCAGACTGCACCCGAGGGCTACACCAGCGTTGCACCGTGGGTCGTCACCGACGACACCGGCGCACTGCTCGACTTCATCACCGTCGCGTTCGACGGCGAAGAGATCGCACGGGTGCCGGTCGAGGACGGCACCATCGGCCACGGCGAGATCCGAGTCGGCGACACGGTGGTGCTGGCCTTCGACCGACGGTCCGACTGGCCGGTGATGCCTTCGCTGTTGCGGGTCTATGTCACGGACGCGGACGCCGCAATGGCCGCTGCTGTTGCGCACGGGGCACAGGTGATCACCGAGGCTGCCGACAGTGCGTGGGGGGATCGCGGCGGCAGGGTGCGGGACCCGTTCGGCAACATTTGGTGGGTGATGAGCAGGGTCGAAGACATCGCACCGGACCTTGCCTGGCAGCGAATGTCCGAGCCGAAGTATGCCGAGGCGATGCGCACGGCCCAGGAGACTCTGGACGCCGCGCTCAGCGGCCGAAAGACAGGGGTGGCCAGCGCCCCGCAGCGCCCAACCCACTGAGAGCAACTTCCGACCTGACTGCGGACGGCGGGAGTTGAGGGCCGACAGCCGTGCGTAGACACAACGAAGCTCCTGGTGGGCGCTTCCTCAACCAAGATCACCCGTGCCGCCAGGAGCTTCGCGTGCTTGCCTATCCATCATCGATGGATCTGCCCACCCGCACCCGGGGTACCTGACCGGTCAACTCATCTCCCGGCGGCCGGAGATCGGTACACGCTGGAACACGCCAGGCGTTCCTTGCGCTGGCTCACCTGCGGTGCGGCGATACCTACGCACAGCTCGCGGCTGGATTCGGCATCGGGACCGCGAACACCCACCGCTACATTCGTGAGGCCGTCGATGTGCTGGCCGCCCTCGCGCGGCCTTGACCGAGGCCATGAAGGCGGCCTCGGCGAAGGCATTTGTAATCCTGGACGGCACCGTGCTGCCGATCGACCGGATCGCCGCCGACACTCCGTACTACTCCGGGAAACACAAGCGGCATGGAATGAACGTGCAGGTTCTCGCCGAACCCCTCGGACGTCTGATCCGGGCGTCTGCCGGGCTGCCCGGCTCGACCCACGATCTGACCGCCGCCCGCAACCACGGGATCACCGACGCCTTGCCGCCGTGGGACTGAAATGCTGGGCAGACAAGGCGTACCAAGGCGCCGACCGGCCCGTCCGAATCCGTTCCGGAGCCGCCGCCTCAAAACATGGAAGCGACGCCACAACACCACCCATGCCAAGATCCGCTGCCTCGGCGAGCGCGCCATTGCCCCCTCAAGAGCTGGAGCCTGCTGCGCAAAATCCGGTGCAGCACCAACCGGATCACCAACATCGTGAAGGCTGCCCTCGTCCTCCACCACACCTCGACGTGAGGTTGGAAAAGGCTCAATGGCAAGCCTGTCGTCTCTGCGTCGACGCATCGGCGATGCATTCGCCGAGCAGAAGTGCAGCGACCGCCTCCGGGGCTTCATGCATTGCGTCGTGGCCGGTTGGGAGGTCGTGGACCTGCCACCCGGGATCGGCTTGGAGTCGGGTGCGGAGTTCAGCGAACGGCGTCCGGTCTTCCCATCCCGAGCAGTAGATGAACTCCCGACGGGGGACCTGGGCGAGCGTGCCTGCGAGCCGGATCGTTTGCACGAACGAGGCGAGGGGATGGGGACGGCGGCGGGGATCGCCGCCGTCCGGTGGTCGGACGGCGTAGCCGGTGGCCGCAGCGCCGGCAGCGAACACTTCCCGGTAACGCTCGGTCGTTGACGACCAGCACGACTCGCCATCGCGCGGTACGTAGGCGTCGAGATGCACCAGTCGTGAGATCCGGCCGCCAGCGCGATCGGCGGCGGCGGCGATCACCATCCCGCCATAGCTGTGGCCGACCAGCGTGGCGCTGGTGATGTGGGCGCGATCCAGAAGCCGCAATACGTCGTCCGCGTGCGTGTCGAGGTTGGCGGTCGTGACCGTCATGTTGTCGTCGTCCGGCCGCAGACCGGTCAGGGTCAGGGCGTGAACGGCATGACCGGCACGCTCCAGCAGCGGAACCACCGCCTCAAACGACCAGGAGCCGTGCCAACCGCCGGGCACGAGGACGAACGTCGCCATGCGTTTCTCCTTCTCCCTCAAGCGCGGCATCGAGGCACGCTGCCTCGATGACATGTGGTTCCGTCGGGCGCTCTGCGCGACTGAAGACCACTCCGCATGGAGGCAGTGTCACCCAGATCAAGGTGTGGCTTGCTACCGATAGGATGCCAACTGATGCCTGTTCGCCGCCAACCTTGCCTGATCGCCGGTGTGACGTCCCATGTGTGGCCGTCTGGCGGGCGCCACCTCTGGCCGTCCGGCGAAACCAGCGCAGTGCAGTCGCACGCACGGGGACACCTGGTATACGCAGCCAGCGGAGTCTTGACAGTTCACACCGAGCGCGGCACGTCGATCGTTCCTGCCAACCGGGTCGCCTGGACCCCCGCCGAGTTCACGCACCATCACCGCGCCCACGGCGACACCGATATGCGGATCGTCTTTCTCGCGCCATCCCTCACCCGGCTCCTACCAGACCATCCCGCCGTGTTCCTTGCCTCCGACCTCGCGCGCGAGGTCCTGCTCGCACTGACCGGCCCCCGCAACTACGACGCCGCCGCTCCTGACTACAGCCGCTCCGCGCGCTCTCGCCTTCTTCGAGTCCTCGTCGATGAACTCCACGAAGCACACGAACAGCCACTGCACCTGCCGGAGCCGCGGGACGACCGACTGCAAGCCATTGCCCGCATGCTGTACGAGAAGCCGGCAGACAACGCCACGCTCGCCGAATTGGGGAAGAGGATCGGAGCCAGCACCCGCACCCTCAGCCGACTGCTCCGCAACGAACTCGGCATGACCTTCTACGAGTGGCGCACGCAGCTCCGCATCTACCACGCGCTCGTCCTCCTCGCCGACGGCCACGACACCATCCAAACGGCCTACGCCTGCGGATGGGCCAGCCCCAGCAGCTTCATCGCAGCATTCACCAACATCATCGGAACGACCCCGGGCCGCTACCGAACCAGTCGCCAGACCACCGCCCGCACATCTCAACTCCCGACGGTGGTCAAGTCCTCGGACTGATTCGTAGTCGTACCCCGGGCCGATGTGGTCCGCGATCGGACAGGGGACGACCCCTGTGTGCCTCGCGATTCCCGCACAACTACAGCGCCGGCACCAACCATCGGCTCGACCACGCGACGAGCCGGGACCGCACGATCAGGCTCGACTGGGATCAGCCCCTAAACTCATGGGATGAACAACTACACGTGCACCCACTGCGGCTCCGTCGGTCTGGTGGAGGGTTTCATCGAGGACGCCGGCGAGCACTCGCGCGGATACGCGCGCTGGATCGAGGGCGCGTTGGAGCGGGGGCTTTTCGGGGGTGCCAAGCGGATGGGCCGGCCCCGGCGGCAGATAGAGGCGTTCCGCTGCCCCAAGTGCGGGCACCTCGAGCTGTTCGCCACTGGCGAGGTGTAGTTGCCCCAGGTTGTCCCGGACGCTCGCAACGGGCGGTCGCGCGTCGCGTCGCGTGCCGGGTCCTCCGAGACATGGCGTTATAGAGGGTGAGGTCGGGGAGGGCGCGGGCGATGAGCGCAAGGGCTGCAGCCAGGCGGTCGGTGAAGCAGGAACCCGTAGGCCGGGCAACCGGCCGAACTCCCTCATAGGGGAATCCCCCTTCAGGAGCGGGAGGACGTCAACGCCCCGACAAGGACGACGAGTGCGGTGAGGACGGCCGCGAGAGCCATCGTCATCCCAGCCGGGACCCGGAGGATTCGCCGATCTCCCCGCTGCTGCTGATGGGCGAGCCTGAGCGCCACCCACGCCGCCTGCGCGAGTACGCCGCCAACGAAGGCGAGCAGCAGCGGCATGACGGCGTCCGGAATGGGCAAAGCGCTCGTCACGAAGGCTCCCGCAGCTGGGCTCAAGCAGGCCAGCCCGATCCATGGAGCCACTCGCCTCTTCGGTTGGACCCCCAGCAGAGCAGCGAGCGCCAGGCCCTCGCTGGCCGCGTGAACGAGGAGCGCTGCCACCACAGCGACCGAGGCGGTGAGTGCCAAGGTCGCCCCCTCCAGGAAGCGGTGCAGCGCGAGCCCTGATGCCGCGCCGATGCCGCCCGCACGACCCGGCTCGCACGGGCAGCCGATACGGACCACGGCACCCATCACCCCGTACGAGGCGAGCGTGGTGACCGGCACCGCCCACAGCGGCAGGCCGGCCTCCTGGGCCTCGTCCCACGCGTCGGGCAGAAGATCGAGGAGCGCAATGATCAGCAAAATCCCTGACGCGGCAGCCAGCAGAAGCGCAGACCGGTTGGTTCCGCGCCGCGCGAGCCAGGCGCCCACCACCGTGGCCACAGCGACCAGGATCACGCCCACCATCGTTTCGGCGTCGGGCCACTGCCACCCGGTCCCGTGGTCAGTGTGCGCGCCTGCTGCGCAGAGCACGGAGTGCATGTCCCCTCCCTCCAAAGGGGCGGGCGTACGTGTGCAGTGCCCGGGCGAACCGGCTTCGATGGTCTTGCTGGGCGAGCAGTAGGCCATGCACATGGCGTCGGCGGGGGGCCGGGACCTGGGCTGAGCCGACGTCGTAGGCGTGACGCGCCACCTGCTGACGCGGGACAGCGGGCCTGGCAACAGCCTGATCAGCGCCCAGTTCGAAGTCTGCCTGCGGCCCCGAGCCGAGTCGGAACAACACGACCTTCAGCAGGTTCACGGGGGAGCACAGGCGGTCAGCGACGGTAGCAGTACGAATCCGAGGACGCGTCGCCGCCTTGCAGGCGCGTCTGGTGCACGCGCAAACCCAGGAAGTCCGGGCTGTGCGGGAAGAAACGGCTGTCGACGGAGAGCCCGCCGTGCGAGGTGTCGGCGTCGAGTTTGACCATCCACGGGTCGATGCCCGCGGGATAGAACTGCGCGTCCCAGGCGCTGTACAAGGAGTTCGTCAGGTACACGCGCCGCCCGTCGCGGCTGAGCTCGACCATCTGCGCTCCGCCGGTCAGCGGAGTATCCGGCTCGGCGGGATGCGGCTGTTGGCTGACGATGCCGCCAAGACGCACGGACGCGGTCTGCCTCGGATGGAACGGGTCGCTGACGGCGTACTGGTGCAGATCGCCGGTTCCCCAGGCAGATACGTACAGCCACTGGTCGTCCACCGACAGGTCGATGTCGGTGATCAACGGGGGCACGGCGCCGAACGGCTGCAGCGCCGGGGGCAGGTCCTGCGTTTGCGCGGGCTCGGCAGGGATGGTGATCACCTTGTGGACCACGAAGTCCTCGCCCTCCCGGTTCCACAGCCACACCGACGCCGACAGGTCCTCCACGTTGACCACGGAGTGCGCGAACCCCCACGTTGCCTCGGGGTCGTGCGCGGGACGCAGCTCCAGCACCATCTGGTTCTCATCCCCCAGATCGATGCGCTGCAGGTGTCGGCCGGAGTCCAGCTCCCAGAAGTGCAGCGAGTGACCGTACTGGCGTCCCAGCAGCATCTCGGGGACGAGGCCGTCCTCGAACATCGAGGGGGTGCCCCACTCACTGGTCACGGCGATGTTCTGGCGCAGATGCCACCAGAGGTCGTAGGCGAACCGCTGCGGTCCGCGGTCGCTCTCCCAGGCACGCAGCACTTCGAAGCTTTCATGGTCCAGCAGCGCGACCCCGCCAGGTCCGTCCGCACCGTCCGCGCCGCCCAGGCAGGACAGGAACACTCCGTCGGGACCGCAGTGGAGCGTGTGCGGACGCGAATATCCGGCCTTGGCGGCCAGCTCCTCGGCCTCGACCACCTTGACCAGGCGCGGGTGGCCGGGATCGGGGCCGGTGTCGAAGACGTGCAGCCGGGAGGAGCGCAGTCCCGGAATGATGAGGTAGCGCCGCGCAGCGTGATGATGACCGGCATGCGCCAGCGCGCTCGAGCAGGCGTTCCAACCGAAGTGGTGCAGTTCGTTGGCCAGGCCAGGCAGCTCGGCATGGGAGATCACACGGCCGTATCCGGGGGAGTCGGGGTCGGTGTCGACGGTGAACAACGCGTCCGCGCGCTGTGCGGTGGGGTCGAAACCGACGACATAGGCGAGCTTCTCCGGGGGCGCGGCGACGGCATCCGCCGGAGTGCGGTACAGGGTGGGGTCACTGTGCTCGTCGCCGTCGTGAGCGTGCTCAGTCGTCCTCATGGCTGTTCCTAACTCCCGAACGGGAGCCTGGATCCCGGGGACTCCCGACAGGCAGCGGGCTCACCCGTTCGAGATCGATGTGCAAACGCCGGACAGATATGCCACAAAACGAGCGTTTCATAGCCCCGGAGCCCTGCCAAACCGGCAGCGCGGGGGCGCGGACCGGTCCCGCGTGCAGCTCGTCTCGTCTCCGGCACGCCCGAGAGCGGCGGCGCCGCGGTTGCTACACGTGATCGCCGATACCGTCCCTGCCCAACTCGGTGCGGACCACGGCCGGCGCGATCGTCGCTGCCCGCCTCCGAGTCGCCCAGGCCTACTCCCGCCCGCCGTGGTGGCCAGCCACCACGACACGCCCGCGTGCGACGATCCACCGCTACGGTCGACCAGCTCTGCCGTCGGCGCAGGGGTGAGCGAGGCCCTTACCCACCGAGCCCTCATCGAGTGCGCCGGCTGCGGCGTACCCGGAACCGCTCCTGCGAGGACCTCTGCCCGGCCTGCCTCGGCCGGCCGCTGTGCAGCACCTGCCCCCGGGCCCAACCCTCCGGCGCGCTCCGCCGAGACGGCGACGGGCGCTGCACGACATGCGCCTCCGCCTGAGCGGTTCGACAGTGTCCGACAGTACGTAGCCGTTGACCTGTCGCAGTGAAGGTTAAGCGTTTCTCACCGAAGGTTGAGCGGATGCCTTGCGCGGCAGCGCCTCAGGCCGTTGTCAGTGCTTGCAGGCAGGATCACGGGCATGACGCCGTTGCTCCTTTCCGACATCGAACGAGCCGTTCGCAGCAGCTGGAGTGCCGAGACATGCACGCCTGAGTTCCGATCGCGCTGGACCGAGGACAATCCGGCTCGGGACCAGTGCGGGGTGACCGCCATGGTGCTCAATGACCTGCTGGGAGGCGAGCTGATCCGCGGGGAGGTCCACGTCAACGGAGAGCGTGTGGACTACCACTGGTGGAACCGCCTGAGTATGGGCATTGAGGATCTCACCCGCGAGCAGTTCGGGCCGGAGGAGACTGTCATTGGCGGCGTTGTCATCCCCCTTCCGCCCGTGAACGAGTGGCGCAGGCTCCGTGAGGAGTATGAGCTTCTCCGCGACCGGGTCTTGGAGAAGCTCAATCGGCAGCAGGCATCCGCCTCTGTGGCCGTGCCTCGGCAGCCATGTGTGGAGCTCGTGGATGAGATGGTCGAGCGTGTGGACGAGCAAGACCAGGTCTTGGCCGTGGTCGGCCGGGGCGAGGCCGTTCGCCGTGGCTGGTTGCATCGGATTGCAGTGACGGTATGCCGGGATCGGGAAGGCCGGATCCTCGTGCACCGTCGTTCCGAGCACGTCGATCGGTTCCCGGGACACTACGAGGTGGGATTGGGCGGTGCCGTTGCCCCGAGCGAGTCCTATGAGGAAGCCGCATCGCGCGAACTGGCCGAGGAGCTGGGTGTTCGAGCGCCGGTCCGCTTCATCGCGAAGTTCCTGAACCGTAGCGGGCTCAGCCCCCATTGGCTTGCGGTGCACGAGGCTGTCCTGTCCGACAACCTGTGTCCTGACCCGGGCGAAGTGATGTGGCACGGCTGGCTGTCGGAGTCCGAGCTCCTCAGGTCGATGCAGGAGAACCTGTTCACTCCGGATACCCGTGATGTTTTGAGTCTCTACTTCTCCGCCGTGGAGCGGAGAATCGTCTGATCGCCTTGGTCCTCCTTTCTTTGCCACCACAGACCTTTGATGGGTGACCGTTCGCGGCGATTCTCAGTGAAGGTTGAGTGAGCGGTCCTGGATGATCTGGCCCTTCTTGCGCCTGTAGGACCGCTTGGCTCTGCAGCCAAAACGGCTGGGAGGCGATCCCTACCACGTTCGGGTCGAAGTCCAGCAGGATCAGCCGGTCTCGCTCCAGCCTCGACTCGTAGCCCACGTGATCGCCGGTGGTCACCGCGTAGTACCAGCCGGGGAAGCTGCGGTCGCCTTTGTTCCAGCGGAACCCGCGTACCGGCGGCACGTCCTCGAAGCGGAGGTTCCATCCGGCGCCCAAAGCGGTGCGGCAGCGCCGTCCGCCGTCGAAGAAGTCCAGGTCGAAGGCGCTGAGCGCTAGATCGCCGTACGCGTGTAACGGCTCCCCCAACGTCTCCCCGGACACCCCGGCCTCAGCGGCCACTCAACCTTCGCTGAGAAAACCTCTCGGTCACCAGACTTCGCTGACAATGCTCAACCTTCGCTGCGAGAGGTCAGCCGTTACCGGCCAGGCCTAGGAACGGCGAGTCCTCCACGTGGGAGAACCGACGGAATTCGCTGAACTGCGTAGACGCCGACCACATCGTGCGGGGCAGGCGGCTTGATGCTTTGCGTCCCGGAGCGGCGGCATGGGCCAGCGCCGATTACCGATGAGGTCGTTGCCTTCGGCAGGATGAGGGCCATGACCGAGATCCATACACCCCGTCTCCTCCTCCGTCGCTGGCATGACGACGACCTCGCGCCTATGGCGGACATCAACTCGGACCCGCGGGTCATGCGCTGGATCGACGACGGCTCGGTGCGCGACCTGGACCACACGGTAGAGGCCATCGAGCGGTGGGAGGAGGAGTGGGACGAGGAAGGCTTCGGACTCTTTGCCGTCGAGCTACTGGCTTCGGGAGAGCTGGCCGGCTTCACGGGTCTGTCCGTGCCCGAGTTCCTGCCGGAGGTACTGCCCGCCGTGGCGATCAGCTGGCGGCTCGGCTCACAGTTCTGGGGTCAGGGCTACGCATCCGAAGCCGCCCATGCCACGCTGGAGTTTGCTCTCCAGGACCGCGGACTCGACCGCGTCATCAGCATTAACCGGGTCGGTGACAACGCTTCTGAGAACGTCATCCGCAAGCTCGGCATGGTGCCGGAGCGAGAGACGGTGCACCCGGTGTACGGCTATCCGCTGCGCGTTCACGCCATCGATCTCACCGAGTTCCAGGCGTGAACCGGCCGAGCCGTAGATCACCACAGGGCAGATGATCAACCCTTCGACCCGCGTTCCGAGGCTGGTCGGCTCCGTCACCGGTCCCGTGATGCTGCTCAAGGTCGCCGTGGACCTCTCGATGCCCTGGTACACGTCTGGTCCCTGGCCCTGACGCTCGCCATTCTGCCGATTGGCCGCATCGTCTTCGGCAACCGCCACGACAGGGAGCGGCAGCACCAGGTCGCCAAGCATGAACGTGGAGCGGCGCCGGACTTGTGAGGACTCGAGGC
>NZ_JBSFDP010000011.1:0-217146 GCF_053593975.1 Streptomyces sp. NPDC002004 | reverse complement strand
GGCGGCGATGAACTGGACGCGTCCGGCGGGGATGTCCAGGACGGCGGAGATCGGGGCGGTGGTCTCGAACTTCTGCATCATGCTCTCCCGTACTCGTGCGTTGTTTCTGACACCGGAAACGCTACGTTGCTTTCCACATTCATGCAACGCGATCTTTGCTTAGGAGCAGCATCTATGCAGGTCACAGTGTAAAAATCATTGCAACGCCCTCTCGTTTAACGCAACGACGGAACCGTAGTGCGTTGCAATGCATAGAAGGTGAACGCTAGGGTGGAGGCGTCAGGGAACACCGAGCCGCACCATGGAGCACCCGTGGGGCATGAAGGGGGGCGTCATGCCGGGAGGCAGGCTCACCCAGCAGGAACGCCAGCAGATCGCGCTGGGGCTGGCCGACGGCCTCGCCTACGCCGAGATCGCCCGACGCCTGGACCGTCCGACCTCCACGATCACACGCGAGGTGATGCGCAACGGCGGCCCCACCGCCTACCGCGCCGACCTGGCCCACCGCGCCACCCAGCAGCGCACCCAACGGCGCAGGCAGGCCGCGCCCCAGGGGGCCCAGGCACTCCCGCAACCCTACGGACGCGACGCCGAGGCCGTGCGCGGCTACCAGGAGACCCTCACCACCGTCTTCATGACCTCGGGCCTGCCCAAGATGATGGCCCGGGTGCTGGGCTGCCTCTACACCACTGACACCGGCAGCCTCACCGCCGCCGAACTCGCCCAGCGCCTGACGGTCAGCCCCGCCTCCATCTCCAAAGCGATCACCTTCCTCGAGAGCCTCGACCTCGTCCGCCGCGAACGCGACGAACGCCGCCGCGAGCGCTACGTCGTCGACGACGACCTCTGGTACCAGTCGATGATCCGCAGCGCCCGGGCCAACGACGAGTTCGTCGCAACCGCACGCCAGGGCGTCGGCATCCTCGGCCACGGCACCCCCGCCGCCACCCGCCTCGAAAACGCCGCCCGCTTCCTCGACTTCGTCAGCGAAGCACTCATCCGCGCCGCAGAACAGGGCCGCGAGGTCCTCTACAGCAGAACCGAAACCACCCCCGACCAAGACCCCGCCGCCAAACCGAGCAACGGCACCGCCAACCCGAGTCACGGCACCGCCCCACCGCGTTCCCACGACACACAGACAGCCGCCCCGACAACCACCACATGAGACGAAACCGGCCCAGCCGTCCTCCACCTGCGCCGGCCCAGCAGATCACCCTGCACCCTGCGCCCGCCCCGAAGCAGCCCACCGCCGCGGCCGGACAACCACACACAGCAACACGGCCCCACCCCAACACGACCGCAGAACACACACCAACGCCCCCTCAAACCCCCTCCCCCAGCCCGCTCACCACCACCAACAGAGGCCGGGCACGGGCCAGCCGGGTGAGCGCCCAGGCCTCGCCGCGTGCGTCCCGGGTCCGCCCGTAAAGTTCCAGCGCCCGCACCAGACCCCGGCCGGACAGGAACCCGGGACATACCCGCAGCGCCCGGCCCACCGGCCCCCAGCAACCCAGCCTCCGGCCCAGAGCACTCACCCCGGCAACGGTGCCCGCGACCGGCAGCCACGCCTGCGTCCGATGCCCAGCACCAGCGGCGACCACACCGGACTGACGACGGTCACACGCAAGCAACCAGAATCCGACCGCCGCCGCCCAACAAACCGCGGACGAACCCACAGGGCACAGCCCGGCACAATGACAGCCATGAACGACAACCGGACCACCAGCACGACAACCGCCCAGTCCAGGCCGCCCCTGACGGCCGACCTCACCGGTGCCGAGCTGCTGCGCTGGTACTGGACACTGGACGAACTCTCCGCCCTCGCCCGCACAATGGGCATCGCACGGCACGGCGGCAAGAAAGCGCTCACCGCCCGGCTCGCCGCGGCACTGGACGGCCTGCCCCTGCCGGCCGCCCCGGCCCGCCCCCGCCCGGCAACCGCACAGCTGGCCGAACCCCTCGACGGCGACACCGTCATCCCGGCCGGCCAGCGCTGCAGCCAGGCCCTGCGGAAGTACTTCCTCAAGACCATCGGCCCCGGCTTCCACTTCGACGCCTACATGCGCAGCTTCATCGCCCAGAATCCCGGCCGGACCCTGGCCGACGCAGTAACCCACTGGCACGCCACCCGCCCGGACGCGGCCCGGCCCGGCGAGATCGGGGAGCAGTTCGAATACAACCGCTTCACCAGGACCTGGCACCGCCAGAACCCGGCCGGCACCCGCGCCCAGGCCCTCCAAGCCTGGAACGCCCACCGCACACTGCCCAAACCCCCCAACAGCGACTGACGGCACACACCCGCCGGACGAGGACGGATCCGAACAGCCACAGCCGAAGAGGCCGCGGCGACGCCGCCGTTGGCCGTGTCCCAACTGTTCGCACACCTCAAAGCCCGCCCGCTGAAGCCAAACAGCGCAGTGCCACCAGCAGGACAACAACCCCACCCACAAACCGGACCGACACCCGCCCCACCACACCGAAGACGCCGCCCGCGAACCACTCGACTCCGCCAAGGTGCATACAGATTCCGCCGTAGACCTGATACCACCCGCATAGAGATCTGAGACTCCCGCCGCAGGCCGCCCTTCCGCCTGACCCTCCCCGGGGCCGCCTCCGTCCGTCCGTTCCACTCGCGCGCGTCTTCATCCCCCACGGACGGACGGGTTAATGAGTTCCTGAGGCGGGTTCTCGACAGGGGCGCTCACTGCGGCCCGGCACAACCCTACAGTCGCGTGGCGATCAGCGCCTCGATGTGGATGGCCTCCTCGCCATAGCCCAAGGAGTCCAACTCCACCAAGGCTTCACACAAGTCCCGCCCCAACGCCTCACACCAGGCGCCGAGCCGAGCCGACATGAAGTAGGAGTTGCTCAGTTGCAGCCCGATCGGCTCGTCCAGGCTGCGCACCACCAACTGGTCGAAGGGCACGATCCCGACGGCCGCCAACACTGATCGCTGATCGCTGAACGCTGAACGCTCCAGTGTGCTCCCGTATGTCTCCACCGGCTCCGGGTAGAGGCCGTGTCCGGCCCGGCGCCCCGCGCCCAGGCACGTGGCGCGGACTTCGGCGATGACCGAGGCCCAGCCAGGCAGGAATGTGGCACCCGGCAGCCCGGCCCACAGGATGACGACGCCAACCTGCGAGCCGCGGTCCCACAAAGGCGATCAACAGCCGCCTCGAACACCGTGGACCCGCACTCGAATTCCCCAACACGCCCAACTACATGGCACGATCACCGCCCGAGACCAGCGCATTCAAGCCCCGACTACACCCTCAAACGCCATGAACCACGCTGCCCACAGCCCGACCGGCTCGCACACGATCCGAAGACGGCCGCCATGCATGGCCAACCGCGAAACCTCCCAGACCCACCACTTCGAGCTGACCTGGCGGCTGACCGCCCGCATCACCTGCAGCCACCGCACGCCTTCGTCGACGACCAGGAAGCCGGGCCATTCCAGTACTGGCCACACGTTCACCAATTCGAGCCGCACGGCCAAGGCAGCACCCTGACGACCGACGTCATTGATTTCGCCTCACCACTGGGCCCCCAGCCGACTGGCCGAAGCCACCGTCCTCAACTGGTACATGCCCAGGATCATCCGGCTCGCGCAACGACCGCTGAAAGGCCGGCTGTCAGGGCCGGCGCCTCGTCGCCCGAGCCCGTACGACACGACGAGCGGTACCCCGCGGCTGCGGTGCTGGCCGGCGTCCTGGGCCCGGGCCGTGCGCCCGCTTTGTCGGGCGCCCTCGTCGACGCCGGGGCTGGGGCCACGCTTTGGAGAGCCGGATCGGCGGAAGGACGATGTGCCACCGACCGGGCCCCGGCGGGGAGGCCATCGACGGCCGGCGCCGCGGTGTGCAACGCAGTCGCTTGCCGCGCGAGCCGCTCGTCCAGCTCGCACGGCCGCCGCCGAACCCCCGAACGCCCACTTCCCTCTCCGCACGAGCGGCTGGGCGGCCGGGCGGGCCCGCGAAGTCCTCCCCGCGCCCGACACCGTCCGCCGACGGAATCCCTGGGCTCGTACGGCAGCTGCACCGCCCCTATCGCGGATGCGCCATAGCGGTGCTGACCGTCGACATGGTCCGCGCGGCAGGCCCGCGTCAGCCAATCTGCTCAGCTAGGGCGACGATGATGCCTGCGGGGCCGCGGAGGTAGCAGAGCCGGAAGATGTTCTCGTACTGTGCCACCTCGCCGAGGAGTTCAGCGCCGTGGGCGCGCAGGCGGGCAATGGTGTCATCGATGTCGTCGACGGCGAACATGACGCGATGCAGGCCCAGCGTGTTGGGCGGAGGGTTCCGCGGCTCGGCGTCGGACAGCGCGGGGGTGTGGTACTTGGTCAGCTCCAGCTTGCTGTGGCCGTCCGGGGTCCGCATCATCGCGATGTCGCTCCGGACGCCGTCGAGTCCGACGGTGCGGTCTGCATAAAGACCTTCGATCTGCGCCCTGCCTTCCAGCTCCATGCCGAGCTCGGTGAAGAAGGCGACAGCCGCGTCCAGATCGTCAACGACAATGGCGACGTTGTCCATCCGCTGAATAGTCATGTCTCTGAGCCTAACGACTCGATACGCGGTAGCGCGGGATCGGCCGTGACATGCGACGGCCACGCAGGTCGAGTGGATTGTGACGTCCTTCTCGGCCCGCGCGGCCTTGTCCCATCCTGCCTTCTGCAGCCTTGATCGTGCACATCTCGGCGATCCGGGCCAGCGGCCAGCACTAATCGCTCCAGCCGGAGGCGGCGGGCCAGCATCCAACACCGTCTCCAGAACGCGGAGTTGTCCCGCATCGAGCTTGCAGCGGGCACCGCCGGAGCCCTTGGAGGCCAGGGCCTGCCGGCCGCCCGACGCCAACGCTCGCCGCCAGCGGTTCGCCGAGGAGCATCTCTGCGGAAGATCCGGTACAGCACAAACCTCGCTCGCCGAACTCGGCCTGCATGAGTCCCACCGCAGCATCGCTTTGCTCCCGCGTCAGCAGTTCCCCCAGGTGCTCTCGGACCTCAGGGGCGGCGTTCACAGCCGCCCACGGTTGGAGGTCGGACTCCCGCCACCGGCGGAGCAGAAGACGATCGGTTCGCAGCTCTGGCATGCCACCCAGCCAACACGATCAAGATCAGGGTGTCGCTTGGTCATGTCGAACCCTACGGTACTCGTCCATGCCAGACCCGCTGCGCAGATCCTCACGGCCTACACCACCCGGCGGGACACAGTCCCGTCACGACCCGACGTAACTCGCACCGATAAAGATCTCCAGCAACTCCTGACGCCGCGCCGGGGACGGCTCAGCTCCCCAGGGCAGGGGCGGAGTGCTCAGGTGGCGCGGCGGCGGTCGTTGCTGTCCTGGCGGAGTCGGTCGGTGTGGCGGGTGATGGTGGCGATGCGGGCTGCGAGGTCGGGATGGCCTTCCTTCAGGTGGGTGTGGGTCCCGGCCAGCGGGTCGACCAGGTGGGCTGCGTCGTCGTCGGCGAGGGCGTCGGCGAGGCAGCTCAGCGGTATGTCCGCTTCTGCGGGCAGGTCGGAGAGGGCGGTGATCTGGCCGGCGAGTTGGCGCAGGTCGGCGGCGTTGCGGCGGGCCCAGTCGGTGACGGTGCGGTTGGCGGCGCGGTGGTCTCGGGTGGCTTGGATGCGTTGTTCGCCGGTGGTGCCGTGCGCGCCGGGGCGGATGCGGAGGTAGCGGCGTTCGGCGGCCTGGCGGCTGGCGACGCCCAGGGGGTGGGCGAGGTCGGCCCAGCTGGCGCCCGCGTCGCGGGCTGTTTCGATCAGTCCCGCTTCCCATCCTCCGAGCTGGTCGCGCAGCTGGCGCAACAGCAGAAGTGCCGACAGTGCCTGCTCGGAACTCGTCTGCCCGCGTCCGTCAGCCTGCCCGGGCGGAGAAGTCTCGGCGGCGCGGACGGCCTCGTCGATGGCGTGCAGTGCCGCAACGGCGGCGAGAAAAGACGTCGGGGCCAGGCCTGTGCTGGGCTGGTCGGCTGCGGTCATGACCCCTCCGATGTCACTCTTTCGATGACGTTGAGCATTGTCGCTCTTTCGATGACGACAATACTTGTCATCGTCTGGATGACATGCTACAAGAGAAGACAGCTGAAGCGCATTGGCACTGACTAACTGGAGGTGTTGAACGATGTTGATGCGCACCGATCCGTTCCGCGAGCTCGACAGGCTCACGCGCCAGCTCCTGGGCACCACGGGCACATGGTCCAGCCCCTCGGCGATGCCGATGGACGCCTACCGCGAGGGCGAGGAGTACGTGATCGCGTTCGACCTGCCCGGCGTCACACCGGATGCGATTGACATCGACGTCGAGCGCAACATGCTGACCGTGAAGGCCGAGCGCCGGCCCGTCACCAAGGCGGACGACGTGCAGATGGAGCTGTCCGAACGCCCGCTGGGGGTCTTCTCGCGCCAGCTGGTGCTGGCCGACACACTTGACGCCGAGCGCATCAAGGCCGACTACGAGTCGGGGGTTCTGACCCTGCGCATCCCGATCGCCGAGCGCGCCAAGCCCCGGAAGATCACCATTGGCGGGGAATCCACGCGCAAGCAGATCAGCGGCTGAGCCGGGGCCCCAACCTACCTGCGGCGGAGGACGGGGCACTGTCTCCCCCGCTCCCCCGCTCCCCCGCTCCCCCGTCCTCCGCGCCCACTCCCGGAAGGGAGGCAGAGCGGTGGCCATGCGATGGGAAGCGTTCCTCGACCAGGTGCAGGAACGCGGCGAATACGGCACCCGAGCCGAAGCCGAACGGGCAGCACGCACCGTTCTGGCACTGCTGGGTGCGCACATGGTCGGCGAAGAGCGGGCCGAGCTGGCCGGCCGGCTCCCCGAGACGTTCGCCCTGATCCTGCTCAACCCGCTGCGCGCCCCCGAGCCGCTGTCCGCGGAACGGTTCGTGCGGGCCACCGCGGCATGGATCGAGGGCGCCACGGAACGGACCGCGACCTGGGACGTCGGCGCCGTGCTGAGCGTGACCGCCGATGCGGCGGGGGAAGAACTCACCCGCCGCATCCTGCTCCAGCTCCCGCCCGGCTACGACCTTCTCTTCGGCCACCCCGAACGCACGTAGCCCCAGCAGAGCCGACACACCCCCCTGCATGCCCACTGGATCGGTGCCGCGTGGCCGCAGCAGATACGAAACGGCACCACCACGAGAAAGGTGATCACTGCACCCATGCATCCCGAGGCGGAACAGATCCCCGCTGCACCAGTCATGACGTTCGACCAGATACTGGAAAGGGTCCGTTACGAAGGCGCATACCCCACCCGCGAACGGGCCGACGAGGCTGTACGCGAGGTGCTCGGCGCGCTCGGCCGACAGCTCACCGGCGACGAGCGGGTGGAGCTCGCCGGCCGGCTCCCTCGGAAGGCGGCCGGCATCCTCGCGGCCCAAATCCCCGACACCGTTCGCCGTACCGGCTGGGGCTTCGTCAAGGACCTCGCCAGCCGCACCGGAAGCACCCCTGCAACGGCACGCTGGGACACCGGCGCCGTCCTCGGCGTCATCGCCCGCCTCGCCGGCCCCGGCCTCCTCGACCGCATCATCACCCAGCTCCCCTCTGGCTACGCCCTCCTTTTCGGCCGGGCCGAACTCACCCGGGCCGCATGACATCACCTCGCCGACCGACGGTCTGCCGAGCAGCGGGCACTGGTCCGGGCCGTCCGGCGGGATGCGGCTGAGCGAGGCGTCGACACCCAGCCGCAGGCGCGACCCGCCCACCCGGACGTACGCGTCGGAGGTAGGCACACCCGAATCTCCCAACATCCCAGGGGCGCCGCCTCGCTCTGGAACCCGCTGCGGAGAGGCGTAATCACGGCCGGGGTCACATGGCTCGCACAGGGGCAGAACCCACCGTGGCCGCCGAATTCGGGTAGTCCTCGATGGCCTTCCAGCGGCGGTCAGTGAAACGCCCTGCAGGACGGGCAGACCGGGCGGCGGGTCTCGTGTTCAGGCGCCTTCCGCTCACCGGCACGCCGCAGTTCCGCCCGGTAGGCCTGCTGGCGGGCCCTGGCCTCATCTTGCTCGCGGGCGTCGACAGCCTCACGTCGTGGCTTGCCGATCGCCTCCAGAGTGGGCTGCATGTGGTCGCCGCCGAACCGGAGGACCCACACTCTGCGTCGAGCAATGGGACGAGAGCCCGCCACAGCGCAGAACGCCAGGTCTACCGCGGGCGAATCAGATGGTGACAAATGGCCAAGGTCGGGGGCGGAGGTGCGGCGGGAAGCTGCGTGGGTTCCGTCATACATCGCCGTCCCCACCCCCGACGACGGCGCGCCTACCCCTGTATGCCTTCGGGACGCCTCCGTCGGTCCTCAGGCCTTTGCCACAGCATGCGCGTAGGGCCCGGCGTCATGATCTCGACGGTCTTGCCGCGCACGGCGTACTTGGTCTCGAGGGCGTCGAGGCCGGCGACAGAGGAGACGTCCCAGATGTGGGTGCCGGTGAGGTCGATGACAACCTTGTCGAGGTCGTCGGCGTAGGCGAACTGGGTGACCAGGCCGTTGGACAAGGCGAAGAGGAGCTGCCCGGTCACCCGCCGGACGACCAGGGTGCCGTCGGGGACTGCGGAGCCGGAGGCGCTGGCCGACCGCGGCGGGACGAGCAGGAGTGAGAGCGGCGGCCGTTCGACAACTCGGCTCGCTCCGTCGGCTGCACGTGCACGATCCCCGGGCCGGGCGGCAGCCCCGCATTCAAAGCCTCCGCCATGCCCGCCCTGCCCACCGCAATCGACTCCACCGTCGTCACCCGCGCGGCAGTCCCCGTCGAGGACCCAGCGGCGCGCCGAAAGCCTGCCCATTCAGACCACGGCCAGCGCACTGACACAAGAGCGATCCGAGCAACTCAAGGACACCAACCCGTCACAATCCCCCCATCCGGCCCGCGGCTACGACAACCGCAAGACCCGTGCGCTACTTGACGAGTTGGGTTTCACAGCCAAGATCGCCCACAAGGGCCTGCCCGCACCGGTCCAGGTCGGCAAGCGTTGGGCGGTAGAACGGACGCACTCCTGGATGAACAGCTACGGCAAGCTGCTGCGCTGCACCGAGAAGGACAGCAAGGCCGTGGACCTCTACCTCTATCTCGCCGCCGCTCTCGTCACGCTCCGCATACTGATTCGCCACTCCACCAGCCGTTACCGCTGGGATGGACGACCCACGACCCGCCGCTTGAGGTGATCCATTTGCTGTCGGTCTGCCCACGCCCGAAGTCATCCTCGACGAAGCTGTTTAATCCTGATGCGACCGGACCGTGGATGGCCGATGACGGTCATGGTAGGGGCAGTGGCGTCCGCCTGCTCGGTGGCCTTGTTGATGATGTGAGCGGTGTTGGTGCTTGATGCGTCGACCCGTACAGCCCAACCGCGCGGGACGATCAGCCGGATGTTTCCCGATCCGCATACCGCCTCGACGGTTACCTCCCGGTGCACACAGGTGGCCTCGGTGAAGTCGATCGTGATGTTCAACATCTTGCACTCGGCTACGATCCGCTGAGGAACGGTCTACCTACCGCCCTGCTCGATGTTACTCAGGCGGGTTTTGAGAACGAGGGCATCAGTTCCCGGACGTGCCCCGGAGGGCCGCTCCCCCAGGTCCGCCACCAGGACGTCGAGTTCACGGTACGTCTTCGCACCGTAGGCCCGGTCGAGCCTCTCCTCCAGCTCTGTGAGATCGATGCGGCCATTGCCTGCGGCAATCCGCAACCCCTCGGCCACCGCCTCCCGGTCGGCATCCCCCGCACGGGGTTCCACCACGTACTCCGGTGTCGTCCCCACAACTGACTGTTCCACGTTGGTCATGGAACGACTGTAGGACACGACGGCTTCCAGGCCCCGGGCCATGCGGCTAGTGCGTTGCCCACGAACGTTCACCGCGTGGGGTGACACTCTGTTATGCGTCGGGACGGCTTGTCTGCGGCTGGTTTCACACTCAATCTCGCAGGGTCGGTATTGCGTGGGGGTCAGGCGAACCAGCTGTCGTAGGCGGTGCTCAAGCTGTCCTGGGGCGGGTCCGGGAGCAGCTGATAAAACTTCCATGCGTAGTCGTACGGGTCGAGGCACTCGGCGTATCGCTCGCCCCATGGTGCGTCGAGCGGGCCGGTGGTGACCGTGGCTCCGGCTGAGCGGCAGTAGTCCGCGGTCGCGTCGACGTTGTCCACCTCGATACCGATGACAATACCGAGGCCTCGCGGACCGGTTCTGGTCATGTGTTCGCGGTCGCTGTCAGGAAACGGCATGCCGGTCAAGGCATCGACGAGCAGTTGAAGGTCACCACGTCTCAGGATCGCCATGATCGGCTGGCCGTCGGGACTTGATATCGATCCGGCCTGCTCGAACCCGAGTCCCGCGTAGAAGATGGCCGCTTCGGTCACGTCCTCGACACGAAGTCCTACCCGGAAGGGAGCTTCATCGGTCATTGCGTCTCCGTTCGGCGAACGATCTCGGATAAGCACGATGCATCAGCGCGGGGAGCCGTGGCCAGTGTGTTGGGGTTGGTCACGCGGCTTTGGGTCGGGGGCGGCCCCAGCGTTGCCGGCGTTCGCTGCGGATCTTGGCGCGTTCGCGGCGCTGGGCGGCCAGGACGTCGGGGTGGCGGGCGTTGGCGTTACGCCACCGCAGGTAGTCCTGGAGCTTCCGGGCGAGCACGGTGTGGTTGGGGTGATCGGAGCCGCCCATGACGAAGTTGCGCAACGGACCGAACTGGGCCTCGATCGGATTGGCCCACGACGCGCTCGTCGGCGTCAGGCACAACTCGACCTTGTTCTTCTTCGCCCAGGTCCGGATCGCCAGGGTCTTATTCGCCGATAAGTTGTCCATGATCACGTAAATGGGAGCGCCGTCGGGGCGGGCGGCCCGGATCGACTTCAGCGCCGCCAGGCTGTGGTCGCCGCCTTTGCGGCGGCGGGTCACACCCCACAGGTGGTCGTCGCCCAGGGAGTAGCAACCGTGGAAATACCGGATGCCGTGGGTGCGGTGATAGGTAGCCGGCAGCCGGTCCGGTTTCTTTTTCCCCGCCCAGCTGGAGCCGTGGCAGGGGCGGATCGACAGCGGGCCGAACTGGTCGAAGGCGAAACACCGGTCTGGAAAGTGGCTGGTCACGTACTCGATACGGTCGAGTTTGGCGTCCTTGTCGGGATCTTTGGACTCCTTCCAAGTGCGGGTGCGCTGGAAGGAGATCCCGTGCTCGTGCAGGATCTGCCGCAGCCGTTCCCGGCCGACGTTCACCGTCTGGACCCGGTTGTGTGTGAGGTAGTCGGCGAGTTTGCGGACGCTCCAGTGCCCGAAGGGGCGCCCCAGCTTGGTCGGGCGGGTGCTGGCCGTCGCGACGATGAACTTGCGCTCGTCATCGCTGATCAGGCGGGGACGGCCTCCCGCCCACCGAGGGTCCAGCGCGGTCAGGCCGTTCGCGTTGAACGCATGGATCACGTCCCGGACAGTGTCCTCGTGCGCGGCCACCAACCGGGCGATGGCTGTCACGGTGGCACCCGACGCCGACGCCATGATGATCAATGCCCGGCGGACCCGCACCAACTCATGTCGACCCCGCCGAACCAACTGCTGCAGCTTCTGCCCCTCTTCATCGGTCAACCGCCGCACCCTAACCGGCTCTGCCATCGACGACCTCACCCTCAACAGCAATCATGTTGCCATCGAGGATGAGGCCCAAATACCCAGCACCGCGAGCATCGACCGGCGTGTCACCCCACCCGGTGAACGTTCGTGGTCAACGCACTAGCTCGCCATTTGCCGGTCGGTCTCAGCAGCCGTACCGGGGCGGTTCAAGCGGTCGCGAAAAGGGATGTCCCCAGCGGACGCACGCACCCGATTCAAGCTTGCAGGCACGCAAATTCGCCGAAATTCGCGAGATCTCGCATCGGCAGGAACGGCGGTGCAATCTCCTCCGTGTCAGGGAGGCACCCCGGGCAAGGCGGGCTTGCGGAGCTGACACCGCTCCAGCCCACGGTTCGACCATCCATCACGCGTGGCTCCGTCACGCTCAAGGCAAGGAAGTGTCATGTCTCAAACCACTCAGTGCATCGCAGCAGCAGGAGCTCACGGCCTCGGCCCGCGTGGTCCGGTCGCTGCTGATCCTCCTGGTACTCGTGGTTCGCCTCGTCGGCGCTGGGCTCGCGTAGATAACGTGGCGGCACCCGTCCCTGGGAACCCCTCTGGGGGTGGCGGTCGCCGGTGTCACCCTTCTGGTGACAACCGTCCTCAGGCTGGCCCGTCGGTAGCAGCGGGGCCGGTGGCCTGTTGGGCCCGGTCGTCGTCCGCGCGGATGCCGGCGGCGAGAGAACGCCGCTGGCTCCGGGGCTCCCCGCAGCGGGTTCCAAGAACTCCACGGGCCCGCAACTCGCCGAAATCGGGGAGCCGAACGGAGGGCAGCGCCTCCAGCAGATCAGCCTGGGTGGCGCGGATGCGGTGGGCAGGGGCCTGGGGGCCGGGGCCAAGAGCGCGGCGGGCAGTCACGATGATCATCGTACGGGTCGCGCTCCGCGTCACGGCACCCTCACCGACCGGGCACGATACCGGGCACGGGCCACGATGCCGCGTCGGCCAGCGGGGATACTCGGAACCATGACGGAAGCAGGGCTTGATGCCGCAGCCAACTCCTTACGGTCCTGGCTCAACAGTGAGACGTTCACGGACCTGTCCACGACCGAGGTGACGAACTTCTTCACTGACTCGGCAGCCCGGTGGGCCAGCAGCCTCGGCTACAACGTCCAGCGGGAAGTCTGGCTCCCCGCCGGCATCTCCCGCGCCGACGGGACTCCCGGACGTCTCGATCTGCAGCTCAGACACCACACCGGCAAAGGACGACTCATCAGTATCGAGATAGACCGAGGCAGCAAGCTCTGGTCCCTCGACAAGCTCACCCAAGCCGCCGAACTCGGCGATCTCGCCCTGTGGCTCCGCTGGGGCCGCGAGCCCGTTCGCGTCCGGATCCCGCCGACCGTCCGACTCGTCCGTGCCCATGTGATGCGCCGTCGCAGCGGCAACCAACACCGGTACTCACTCCAAACTGACAACTGCGGGTAAGTGGGTACGCCCCCTTCTGTCCGGTCATCCCTGCCGCGTCAAGCGCACATCGGCTCAATGACGGAAGGTCAGGCGCTGCCGTGCTCGAGGGCACTGGCGACGTCGGCTCCGATGTCGTAGCCAGGGCTGCCGTCGAGTAGTTGCTTGCGCCGGTTGTAGCGCTGGGTGGTACGGGAGTCCTTGCGGTCGGCCCAGCGCTGAACCTTGTCCGGGCGTGCGTCCTTCTTCGCCAGGCCGTGGGTCATGGCGTCGCCTTTGGTGCCGCGCGGGGGTAGTCCGGCGCGTCTGGCCAGGGACTGCAGCAGCCGCCACTCGGCCGGTTCGTCGAGCTGGGCGCCACTGGCCGTGCAGAACAGCCAGCCGGTAGCGCGGCCGTCGAGGCAGTCGTGAAGTGCAGCATCCCACCTGGGAACCTGCAGCCCACCACCCTCCGCATCCGCACCAGGCAACAACGGCCCGGCAACGCCGAGGCATGCCAAAACGCCCTCCACCGCATCGCAGGCATCGCCTGCCGCGCCGGCTGAGGCCGGCGCGGCAGGCCATAGCAAAAGCAAGTGCCGGGTCGTGAGCCGTGCAGGCAGGATGCCCCCATGGCTACCGAAGTCAGCGGGATGATCGAATGCCGACCAGGTGCCCGCCTCTGGGGCCCCGACGACGAGGACTGCATGTGGCACGCCGCCATCGACCTCTTCCTGCTCAACCACGGCAACGCCTACGACGCCCTCGGCTGCCTCTTCGGTATCCGCAACTACGTCGGCTTCCGCCCCTTGGCCGAAGGCCGCGGGTTTCCGAGCGACGCGTCCGAGGGGCTGCGGACCGAATACGCCTCGCACGGCGGATCTCCTGACGTCCACGGCACGACGTGGATCACCTGGGCCGAGCTGGCCGCCGCCGACTGGTGGGAAACAGACAGCTCAGGGTCGCGGAACAGAGAATCGGTCGCCGGAGACGAAACCTGCTGGGGACCGGTCTGGAGCGTGATGCGGACACTCAGCGAACTCCACGGAGCTGACCATGTGCGACTTGTCGCCTGGTTCCACTGATCTGGATTCCGCGGCAAAGCACTACGTGCCCGAGGGGAGGACGACATGGCCGAACGCGACCTGCCGCGGCAACAACGAGAACTCACACGCGTGCACAGAGCGCCCCGTCACATCCGTGGCTGGATCGCAGTCTTCAGCTACAGGATGACGAGCAGCTTGGTGTCCGGCACCAACTTCCGGTTGACGGAGGTCGATTGGACGAACACGGTGTACGACGGGTTGTCGCCCGGCTTCACCGTGACCTCCGACTCCGGCAGGCCGAGGAGCTGGCGGGCCGCCGGGCCCGAGAACACCCTGCCTGTCATCTGGCCGGTGGCCGGGTCCTTCTCCGCCACGGCGAGCTGCTTGTTGCCCTGGATCTTCTCACGCTTGGACAGCTCGTAGAAGGCGCAGCCGGTCTTGTACGGGTGCCCGGCGCGGGTGACGAAGTCGCGGATCTGGATCTGCTGGTCGACCGGTATCAGGATGTACTTGCCGGTGTCCAGGGCGTCGAGATTGGCCTTCACCTCGGCAGTGCTCAAATCCTGGCCCATGGCGAACAGGTTCCTGGTACCGCGCACGCCCTGTTCGCGGCCCCTCAGGAAGCTCGTGGCAGCCGTCTTGACGGTGCCGATGGCTTCCTCGACACCCTTGCTGGAGTCCGCATCCCAGATCGCGATGTTGCCCGCTGGGAAGCCGTACTCCTGGGCGGTGCGCTTGGCCAGGGAGTTCGGGACCAGGATCGCCGAGGTCCAGTGGTCGGGGAGTTTGTCCATGGCGCTCTGGATGCGGCCCATCCACTTGCGCAGGACGGCGGTGCCCTGGCTGCCTTCCATGCGGATGTGCATCTGGCCGGTCTCCGAGCAGCCGGAGGCGTTCTCCTCGCCGTCGGTGACGACGACCTGGAGGAAGGAGTGTTCCCCGTACCCTTCCCAGATGTTCTTCAGGTCGTCGATGGACTTCACGGCCGCCTCGATCAGCGCCGTCGCACCGTTGTTGACCTGGTACAGGCCCCGCAGGGATGGCAGGTGCTTGACGTCCATGTCCCAGACCAGGTTCTTCACCTCGTGATCGAAGGCGTAGAGACTGATGCGGGTCTCGTGACCGAGCCGGTCGGACTCCTCCTGAAGGCCCTTCACGAACTCATCCACCACGCGTACGAGCTGCGCCTCATGCTTGCGCATCGAGCCGGACTTGTCGACGACGAGCGAGACGTGGTTGACCTTGTGCTTGATCCTGTTCGCAGACATGCTTCTACCCCGTTTCCAACGCTCTTCCGACGCCCTTCCGGCGCCCCCTCCAACGTTGATTCCACACTACGGGGAGGCACTGACAATGCATTCTGACCTGGGGTTTCACGGATACCGACCGCCCGTCAGGTGTGACTTGGGCAAGGGGTACTGACGGGTAGCCAGAAGGTGCCGATCAAAAGACCTGCATCAGATGAGACCCTGCTTCTTTCCGCGTTCCGTAGACCGTGAGCGACCCCGTGCGCGACAGCTCACACACCACTTCGGCCTGGTCTTCAGCGGATGACGGTTCGGGACCGCAGCTTTCAGGGGCCATCGGTCGATCTCCAGGGCCTCGCCCGGGTCACAGCGGACCGTCAGTGACACCACGCCCCCTGCCTTCGGAACGAGCCGCGGAGCCGAGACACACGCCGGCACACCCGATCCAACGAGCCAGCCCTGCACCAAGCACTCAAGGCACCGTCCTCGACCACGTGGACACAACCCGGATGGCATGGCCGACCTGCGGGGCGACGGCCGGGAACGCGGTGACTACCTGTTTCTGATCTCCACGCGATCAGGCTGGTGGAAGCTCAATCGGTCATGTTCGGATACGGAACCATCGGATAAGGGTGGTTTCGACTGGCGTGTCGCCTGTGTCGGACCATGCGATGTAGCCGTCGGGCCGGACCAGGACGGCGTCGATGTCCTCGTCGGTCCTGGCTGTGACATGGTCGACCCGGTCGGCCCAGCCCTCGATCGGTCTCTGCCGGCCGTCGAGGGACAACAGTAGGCCTCGGCCGGAGTGCTGCTCGAGCATGCGGTGGCCGTGGCCGCATGGATCATGCACGCCCGCCGTCACGCCCGCGGCCTACGAACGTCTCATCCAGCACTCGGAATCGCTGATCACCTGGGCCGCGATCGCCCTCATAACCCGGCGCATTACCCGCCGGACCTCCCGCCGCAGTGGCCGGCTCGCTTTCCGAGAAGCCGCGCGGGACTGATCCTCCTCACGGACAGCGTCATCTCCTCGCCCCGCACCGGCCGGCACCGCGATGCCGCATCCCGCGTCGTTGAGGACTTCCGAGGTCTCCAGGTCGAGTTCGACGATCAGCTCATCCAGATGCAATTTCTGCTCGATGCTCAGCGCCAGCACTTCGTCCTGAGCGAGAGTCTCCAAGGTCGCGGCGGCAGACGCCCGCGCAACGGCACCCAACGCGTGAGTCATCGCCTCCACGGGCGCGTCAGGGTCGTCGTCCGCATAGTGCAGAGAGATCCCGTATGCCTCTGCCGCCCGGGCGACCAGGTTCGTGAATGCCCTGGTGCGGTGCACGTCCCGGGCGTCATAGCCCAGGACAAGGCGTTCCTCAACTGAGGAGCCGTTCGAACCGGCGATTCGTCGTCAGCCTCTAGATGATCGATTCCAAGGGGTTTAGTGGTCGTAGGCGGTCAGTGCGCGCATGACCGGCAGGCCGCGCATGAACCTGGCTCCACTCATCAGGCCCCCTTGGAATCGATCATCTGGGGAACCAGGAGGCGCTCTACCGGCGGACCGCCGAGATCAGTCCGCCGGGCCGCTCCTCGCGCTGCGGCGGGGTGCTGATCGGGCGACCGTAGGCGGCAGCGCACTCGCGCAGGGTGTGGCTGCCGGCCTCCCAGCCGTGCCCGGCCAGCCAGCCCACCGGGTCGTCGGGCATCTCCGAGAACCACATGGACGCCGCCGATCCCGGCACGGCGTCCGCGCCGAAGCGCTCGATCACGCCGCGCGAGCCCAACGTCAGCCCCATCCGACTGCCTGCCGCCGACTGCGAGCTGATCCGGGCCAGCAGCAGCTCCACCGCGTCCTCGGGCAGATAGATCAGCAGTCCTTCGGCGATCCACACGGTCGGCATGGCCGGGTCGTGCCCTGCGGCGGCCAGCGCGCCTGGCCAGTCATCACGCAGATCCACCGCGACGGTGATCCGCTCGCAGCGTGCGACGGCCCGCTCCTGGCGCAGCACCGAAGCTTTGAAGTCCAGTGGCGCGGCGGTGTCGACCTCGAACAGCCGGGTGCCCTCGGGCCAGTCCATCCGGAAGGCCCGGCTGTCCATGCCGGCGCCGAGCAGCACGACCTGCCGGACCCCGGACGCGGAGGCCTGCTGCAACACGTCGTCGAGGAACTTCGTCCTGATGACGATGGAGAACGACACGGCCAGCCGGCGGCATCGCGCGGCCTCGTCGTCGGGCGGCGGCGAGGAGGGCCACAAGCCGCCGGCGGTGGCGAAGGCCTGTGCCAGTGGGTCGCGGAACAGCGCGTTCTCCCGCTCGGTCTCCAGCGCCCGCACCCTGGCCACCCCCACCGCCGTGGCCCACACTCCCGACGGCTGCACCCGCTCCTGCTCATCAGTCACCGCGCCAGCCTAGATGATCGATTCCAAGGGGCTTGATGAGGGAAGCCAGGTTCATGCGCGGCCGGCCGGTCATGCGCGCACTGACCGCCTACGACCACTAAACCCCTTGGAATCGATTATCCAGATCCGTCACACCATCGATCATGTCGGCTCAACGAGTCGTCCACCAGCTCGTCACCGGTCCCAGATCAGAAACCGGTACTGAGCTTGTTCTTTATCTTCGGGCCGGTCGGCATGCAAGATCATGTACTTGGCTGGGTGCAGGCGGCATGCGCAGAGGCTGCCGCCGCCCTGAAGGGTGGCCTTGCCGGGGCCAGTCAGCAGTCTTGTAGACCCCACACAGGGAACAGGCCATCCCACTTCTATGCGCGGCGTGTGCGACCTCCGTTGATGTGGTCGATCTGCTCAAGGAGAACGGCATTCAGCTGTGCTCGCGCGGCCCTGACCTGCTCCAGGGCATCCAGAACCTCGCGACGTACCGGGACTTCTTGCCGGGCAGGGCTCTGCAGGACTTCGGCACGGACTTCGCGGGTCGCCTCTCGCAACCGGCCCAGGAGCTGGGACAGGGCTGCGGAGGCTGAACCGTCTACATTGGCCGCTTCCGGACGGCCTGGGGGAGCCTGCACCAAAGGGATGCCGTGTGGTGGCGTGTCCTGCGACTCGAGCCAAAGACCACTGTGAGCGAGAGCGTGCCCAGCCTCGGTAGCCTCTGCACTGACTCGGTCGATGCTCTCATCGAATCGGTCGACGTCCACAGGACGGTGGGCCTCCAGATCTTGGACAGTGCGATCCAGCGCATCGACCCACGCTCGACCCGTGGTTCGCATCTTCAGCAGCCGAGTGACCTCTGCTTCCCTTCGACGATTCTGCTCCTCCCTCGTCCTCTGCTCTGACTGGCGCCGATGCAGAAGTGCCGGGCCGTAGACCGTCGCGAGGCCGGCGATTCCAGCTCCCCCCAGCGCCCCGAGCAGTCCATACAGCGCGCCATTGTCACTCATGCCCCGACTCCCTCGGAATCTCCGCCTGTACGCATGCCGTCTCGATCACCGTTGCCCCCTCGGCCAGACGGGGGAAACCTGAACCCTTGCATGAGCATGTGCCCAGCTCTGCAGATGAACCCGTGCCTTGACACGGGCTCGAATAAGTCTCGAACTTGAGGGCCTTTTGCCTGGTTCGTCGAGCACGTAGGGCGGCCTTCACGCGGTCGTGTGCCAAGTCGAGTAGGCATCTGGACCGTGCGAAGGCCGTGGCAATGAGTGTGCTCTTATCCGGGCTCAGGATGGAGGCGTTGGCGCAAGCGTCCCGCTTCCGGGGCGAGTTCTACGCGTGCTTGTCCGCCCCACGGGACGAGCTGTTCGAGCTCACCGACGCGGTGCTGTGCGTGGACGGCCCGGTGGTCTCGCCGGTCGACCTGAGGATGGTGCCCGAACACCATGTCTACGGCCGGGCGAAGTCCGTGCGCCTGCCACCCGCTACGACGTCGGCAAAACCGCCAAACGCCCCGAGACCCTCAAGCCCATCGGCAGACCCGGTAGATCCTCGTAGATAAAGAACAAGCTGAGCTTGAGTTCTAACCTCCACCCGGTTACCAGGAGACGCTGGGTGGCGTGAACGGCTACGAACAGGTCCGGCTGTGGTGGACCAAGAGAAGGCCAGCTTGGTGACGCGACGGCCGCCGTCGAGGCCCCGCGCTGGGGGCCCGACAGCGAGTGACGTTAGGCGGACCGGCTGACGTCGTCGAAGTCGGTGGAGGCCGACAGCTCGGCCCATGCCAGCATGTCGCGCTCGAAGGCGTCGCGTCCGGCCTGGACGAGCCGAAGCGCGTCGGTGCCGAGCAGCAGGCGCGTCGGCGGCTGGTCGGCCGCCACGATCCGCAGCACCGCGGCCGCGGCCTTGTCCGGGTCGCCCGGCTGGTGCCCGCTGCCGTGGATGCGCCGGGCGCGCAGCGGCTCGAACAGCTCGTCGTAGTCGGCGATCACACGGGGTGCGCGGATCATCGAGCGGCCGGACCAGTCGGTCCGGAAACTGCCCGGCTCGACCGCAGTGACACGGATGCCGAAATCGGCGACCTCCTTGCCGAGCGTTTCGAGGATGCCCTCCACGGCGAACTTGCTGCCGTGGTAGAAGCTGAGGCCCGGCATGGTGATCAGCCCGCCCATCGAGGTGACGGCGATGATGTGGCCCGAACGGCGCTCCCGCATGTGCGGCAGCACGGCCTTGATCACCGCCACGGTTCCGTAGACATTCACCTCGAACTGACGGCGAAGGTCATCCATCGACGACTCCTCGAAGAGGCCATCATGGCCGTACCCGGCGTTGGCGACGAGTACGTCGACCGGGCCCAGGTCGCGTTCGGTCTCGTCCACGACCGTGTCCACCGCCTCATGGTCGGTCACGTCCAGGATGCGGGCGTGCGCGTCGCCGGCGAGCGCCTCAAAGGCCCGTGCGTCGGCGGGCGTGCGCACCGTGCCCACCACCCGGTGACCCGCAGCCAACGCCGCGCGAGCGAGCGCGCGGCCCAGGCCGGTGCTGACGCCGGTGATCAGGAATGTCTTGGTGTCCGACACAGGAGTTCCCTTCGTGAGATGCGAACAGAGCCGACCGGGGCGGTGAGGCCCCGGTCGGTCTCGACACGTTCCACTTCAGCACCGGAATCGGCTGCTGATCGACTTCCGGGGGGTCCGCTTCACCCCGGGGACAGCCGGACCGGGGGACTGTCAGTCCCCCCTTCGCGGGCCGTCGGGGCGATCTTGGGCCCTATCGTGAACGGCATGGACCGCAACACAGCTCTCGGCGAGTTCCTCCGCTCTCGGCGGGCACGGATCACCCCGCGCCAGGCGGGCCTGTCCGACGACGGCGGCTCTCGGCGAGTGCCAGGACTGCGCCGCGAAGAGATCGCGCAACTGGCGGGCGTGAGCGTCGACTACTACGTACGCCTGGAACGCGGACGCCGACTGAACGTCTCCGAGACCGTGCTGGACGCCATCTCCCGCGCGCTACGCCTCGATCCCGTCGAACGCACCCATCTGTTCCAGCTCGCCAAGCCCGCCGCAGGCAGGCCCCGTCGCACGGCGACGCGTCCGCAGCCGGTCCGCCCGGGGCTGCGCGACCTGCTCCGGATCCTCGAGCACACCCCCGCCCTTGTGCTGGGGCGGCGACTGGACGTACTTGCGTCCAACCAGATGGCACGTGCGCTGCTCACCGACTTCGACGCGCTGCCGCACCGCGAGCGGAACCTGGTGCGGTTCATGTTCTGCGACGAGACCGCCCGCTCGCTGTATACCCACTGGGACACCCACGCCCAGGACATCGTCGCCTCGCTCCGGCGCGACGCCGGACGCCATCCCCACGATCCACTGCTGGCCGAACTCGTCGGCGAACTCTCGATCAGGGATGAGGACTTCCGCCGCTGGTGGGCCGACCAGAACGTGTATCGGCACACGCATGGCAGCAAACACTTCCACCACCCGATCGTCGGCCCGCTCACCCTCAATTACGAGTCCCTCACCCTGCCCGCCGACCCGGACCAGCGGTTGAGTGTCTACACCGCCGAGGCAGGCTCCAGCTCCGAAGAGGCGCTTCGGCTACTGGCCGCGTGGATGCGGCAGCCCGAGACCTCGCACGGGCCGCACGCAGATCATTAGACGCCCGCCGGTCCGCGAGGAGCGGTCGGCCACAGTGGCTGCGTCCCATGAGCCGGGACGGGCGTTAGGAACACTGGCAGACCTTGCACCCCACCTCCGGTGTCCCGAAACCCTCGTCGAGGGGGAAGAACCAGGATTGAGAGCAGTTCGACCTGCCCATTCGTGCCGCGCAGCAACTCTCAACATGTAGTCAGAGGTTGAATCTCAAGCTGCGTCCGGCCGGCCCGTCTGCGCAGTCCCGACGTTCATTGCGCAGTGGCGAGGACAAGGGATGCGATGGCCAGCGCGAGGAAAGTGCCGGGAAAGGCGATGTTGTAGAACACGCGGGCACGGATGTGGGCAGCCATGGCGCCGACGTAGAAGAGAACAAGCCCGATCGCGGCGGCGGCGCCGACGAGCCGAACGCCCAGGAGTCCGAGGAGGAGACCGGCTGCTCCGGCGGCCTTCAGGGTGCCGAGCAGGGGAAGCCAGGACGGCGGGACGCCCACTTCGGCTGAGTTGGCGAGGACGAACTTGGCCCTCGCCAAGTTTGCGACGGCCTCGAAGCTATTGGCCGCGATGGTGATGACGGTGACGACTGCGTATGCGATGAACATCGGTGTTTCCCCGCTCAGCCGAGCACGTGGTGGGCACCGCGGACTTCGAAGGCCGGCGACGTCGGGGCGTGCCCTACAGCCCACTTGGCCACGGTCGCTTGCGGACAGCGCGCTGCCTCGATGCCGGACGGAGAACTCTCCATGCTCCGGGTGCCGCGGGGCAACTGCGTCTTGCCCGCCGTGAAGGCTGTCCCGACCGCGTCGACGGCATCGCCGCCCCGTTCGTCGGCAACCTGTTGGCGAATCATCGGAACAGACATGGCCTGGCATCCCCTCGTCGATTGCGAATGTTGGCGAGTTGCCGCTCACTTGTTCCATCAACCCTCGCCGTACCTCCGCGTCGGCGTCCAATACCTGCGTCTATAACCTGACGGCATGGATGTCGACACCCGGCTGCTTCGCTACTTCATCGCCGTGGCGGAGGAGGGCAGCCTCACGCGCGCCGCGGAGCGGCTCTTCGTGTCCCAGCCAGCGCTGACCAAGCAGATCAAGCAACTGGAGACCCAGGTCGGAGTGCGGCTGTTCACGCGGTCCCGCGTCGGCATGACCCTCACCGAGCCGGGCGCGACCCTCGCCGAACGGGTCCCCACCCTCTTGGCCGACTGGGACCAAGTCCTTCGGGAGACCAAGGGATCGGCCAGGCAAGCGGCCCGTGTCCTGCGCATCGGTTTCCTGGCCAGCGCCGCCAACGAGGCAACCCAGAGCATCATCACGGAGTTCGCCCGCCGCCGGCCAGGCTGGAGAGCCGACATGCGACAAGCCGCCTGGTCCGACCCCACCGCAGGGCTCGCCAACGGTGACGTCGACGCTGCCCTGCTCCGGCTGCCCTTCCCCGGCCAGGACGCCCTGCGAGTGGAGGTACTGTTCACCGAGCCCCGCTGGATCGCACTGCCCACAGCCCACCCACTCGCCACACGCGAGCAGATCCCCTTCCGGGACCTGTGGGACGAGCCGTTCGTGGCAGCCCCTCCCGAAACAGGCTGGTGGCGTGACTACTGGCTGGCCACCGACGAGCGCGACGGCCACCCCGTCCGCGTCGGCGCCGTCACCGACCAACCAGACGAATGGCTCAGCGCAATCGCCAACGGCTACGGCATCGCCCTCACCCCCGAATCCTCCACCCGCTTCTACGCGCGCCCGGGCGTCACCTACCGGCCCGTCATCGGTGTCAGCGCCAGCCAGGTCGGCGTCGCCTGGGCAGCCTCCGACGACGCCAATCCCGTCATCCAGGACTTCGTACACTGCTGCCTGGACACCAGAACCTCCCGACAGGACGGCGCCGCCAGCTGACCGACACCACCCGATCAGGGCAGATTGCCGCGTACGCATCGGCCTGGGACTTCGCCAACACCTGAACCGTCCCGAAGCAAGCACCCGGGCCGGGACTGTTTTTGGGCGAGCTTGACCACCGTCGCACGGAGACCAACAGTCGGGAAATCGCCCCGTACCGGATCACGGCGACGTCGTCCTCGATCGAGGCGTGCACCACGGCGATGGCCCGCTCGTGCGCAGCCTCGCTCGCCTTCCGCGTCTCTTCCACAGGCGTGTCGTCGCGGGGGCCTTGGCGGTTCGCCGTCTGCGGGGGTCCTCGGCGGGACCGGATGGGTGGGAGAGCGCACACCGCGACGATCCGGTCTTCTTCGATCCCGAGAAAAAAGGGTTCTGATCCGATGCAACCTGCCTGCGAGCCCGTGCGTATAGGAGGCGACAACCGCACTTCACATGGGGGATTTCATGCACGTGGACCGTTCGGCCGGTCGGACCACCCGCAGTCTCGGCGCCGCTGTCGCGTCCTGCATCGCTCTGCTCTCGGCCGTCGGCTGCTCGATGGACTCGGGTACCGGCGTCCGTGTCGCCGACACACCTCAAGCCCGGGCCTCCGCCGCGGATGCGAAGCCCGCGGGCAAGAACGATGGCGGCACGGGCAAGGCGTCCGATGCGCGTCGGGTTCCAACGATGCCGGAGCCTGCGGTGCTCGCGCGGGCGCAGGTGAACATGGGCGACGGGGATACGGTCGGGGTGGGCATGCCGATATCGGTCACCTTCCGCCAGTCGGTGCCCGCGGCCGAGCGTAAGGCTGTGGAGAGCTGGCTGCGGGTGCAGACCTCGTCCGGCACGACCGGCGCGTGGAGCTGGGTGAAGGACGACAGGGTTCCGGGCGGGGAGCGTGTTGACTTCCGCCCCAGCACCACTTACTGGCAGCCCGGCACCAAGGTCACCCTCCGTCGCGGCTCGCACGGCGTCAGCCACTTCACCATCGGCCGGTCACTGGTCGCCACGGTCGACACGAAGACGGACATGATGACGGTCGACACCGGTGGGAAGACGAACCGCATCCCGATCACGGCCGGGAAACCGGGGCTGGACACCTGGAACGGAACGATGGTCGTCATGGACAAGCAGCACAAGGTGTTCATGGACTCCCGCACCGTGGGCATGGGCCCGAACGACACCTACCACGGGAACTACTTCTGGGCCCTGCACCTGACGAAGTCCGGGACGTACGTGCACCAGAACCCGCACGCGGACACAGCGGCCGGGCACAGTAACGTCACCCACGGCTGTGTCGGTCTCGCCACCACCACCGCCAAGGGCTTCTACGACCAGGTCATGGTCGGCGACGTCATCAAGGTCACCGGAGCGAACAAGGACACCGTCGCGGCGGGCAACGGCTACGGCGACTGGAACCTGACGTGGAAGAAGTGGCTCGAGCACAGCGCCGCCGGGCAGACCACCACCGTATGACCTCCGCCGCAGCAGCGGTACACCACGCGCCCCGCGCCGTACGCAGAAAGCACCATCAGGTGACCGAGGACGAGTTCGACCTCTTCTACACCGCTTCCTACCCGCGACTGGTCGGCCAGCTGTACGCCCTGACGGGCGACCACGCCGAAGCCCAGGACGCGGTTCAGGAGGCGTTCATACGCGCCTGGGACCGGCGTTCGTCCGTGCTGGCCGGGGACCGGGATCCGGAGGCGTGGATCCGCACGGTGGCGCACCGTCTGGCAGTGAGCCGCTGGCGGCGGGCGCGCCACTGGTGGGAGCTGGTCCGCGGCGCGCCCCCGCCACGGCCGGCGCCCGAACCGAGCCCGGACCATGTGGCATTGGTCAGCGCTCTGCGGCGCCTGCCCGAAGCCCAGAGGACCGCGATCGTGCTGCATCACCTGTGCGATCTGAGCGTGGAGCAGATAGCCGCCCAGACCGGCGCGGCCGTCGGCACGGTCAAGGCACGCCTGTCACGCGGCCGCACCGCACTCGCCGCTCACCTCGTTAGCGACACACCCCACCCGACGAAGGAAGCCTGTGTCTGACCAGCCGCCACCGCATCCCCTGACCGAGACGGAGCTCTCCGCCCGGCTCCACGGCTTGGCCACACACAGCGCAGCCCCGGCCCCGACCACGGGAGCACAGGTGAGGACCCGGGCGGTACGCCGCCGCCGGACCCGACACGCTGCGCTCTCCGTCACCACACTGGCGGCGGCAGCCCTCATCGCCGTCACCACCGGCGCCCTCGACTCCCCCACCAAGCCGACCACGCCCCCCGCGACATCCGTGCCCCACACCCCCACACCCACCCCGTCCCCGACATCCGTCCAGCAGGTGACCGTCGACCTGAACTCAGAATCACTGATCATCGAGGGCAAGGATTACGGCATGGTGGGGCCGAAGGACATCTGCCCGATCGGCGAGACGTCGGTCACGGTCACCGCCAAGTACCGCACCTTGACAATGCCTTCCAGCACGACTGGCAAGGGCGGGGATGCGAACGTCAGGCGGTGGGCAGTCACCTTCACCGACCGCAATCATCACGAGCGACTGCTGCTGTGGGCGATGGACGATGCTCTCTTCAGCCTGCACCACCACACCAACCCCGGCTCCATCGGCCTCGGACCCGAAACAGGCAAAGAGGTCTACGATGCCATAAGGCTCGGCGCGCGTGTGAAGATCAAGGGCTGGCAGGCCGCGAACGCGCAACCGGACTCCGTGTGCTCCGACCGCCGGCCGATCACCGGCGACCGCTGACGCCGGACCACCCGCGCACCGCACCCACAAGGCCGAACCGGTGACACCAAGTCACCGCCCCAAGGGCAGTCACCCGCGTCGCCGTCATTCTTCGTGCCAAAGGAGCGGGCCTGTCCCTGGACACCATCCGCTCCCTGGTCACCAACACCGAACCCGCTGGCCGGCGGAGCATCCTCGGCGAAGAGGCTGAAGCGTTGCAGCGCCGGATCGCTGCCGCGCAAACCTCCATCGAACTCATCGGGTGCGCTCTGGGCTGCGGCCATGAGGATTTCACCCTCTGCCCGCGCTACCGTCGATTCGTTGCGGAGCGCGTGGGCGTTGAGGCGCTGACCCACATCCCTGATTGATCCCGTGCCGACGAGAGGAAGGCCGACTCACCCGCATTAAAGGTCGGATCGACTTGCTGGAGCCGAAACGCTTGCGACAAAGGCTCGTCCCGCGCCGGCACTCCGGCCCTGGAGCCCGGCTGGTGGACGACGGCCGAAGCAGGGGCCCACCGTCCTGTCGGAGGGGCCGCCCGTTCCCTGCCACAAACCTCATGGGCAGGTGGAGTCTGGCTATGGACACTCGGTGAGCGGCCGGTAGCAGGCCAGATCCGCGAGCCCAGTCCTTCGCTTCGAGGAGGGTGGTACGACCATGGAATGAGCGGCTGGGGCTGGTTCGGCGCCTCCCTCGGAACGATCGTGTTCTGGGGACTGATCATCACCGTCTCTGTGCTCCTGCACCGCGCGTTCACCCGGTCCGACAAGGTCGGCTCCAGCTCGGCCGGGAGTTGGACGCGCCGCCGGCGCAAACCTCCTCGGAGTAGTCGCTCGCCGAGCGGTTCACCCCCAGCGAGATCGACGCGGAGGAGTACCAGCGGCGCCTGCGCGTGCTGCGTTCCCACGGCGCCGACCTCACCAAGCACTAACGCAGCAGGGGGCCGTCATGCGCAGACTTCCGGCCCTCAGGAGATGGCCCGGAGCGTGGACTTCGGCAGCCGCCGTCCTGATCCCCGTCGCCGCGCCCGGATCTGCCTGGGCGGGCCATGGGGAGGAGAGCAACGAGTCGGAGGTGCTCACCGAACAAGCCGTCGCACTGATCGCCAACGGAGCCGCCGAAGACCAGGTCGCCGAACGCATCGAGGATGCCTTGATGGCCCCGCACAAGGAGGGCGCAACCCTGTCCAAGGTGCGTGACGCGCAGGCACTGGTCGAGCGCGCGGGTTACAGCGAGGCCACCAGCCATCAGGTGAAGGTGCTGCTGGCCTCGCTCGGCGGCAAACTGCCCTCCGCTCCCGAAGCGGGGCGTACCGCGACTGCTGATGAGACCAGCACGAGTGTCTTGCTTGACAAGTTCCGGCCGGCCCACGGTGTCTCCGACGGTGGAGACGCCGTGGTCGTGGGCCTCGGAGTCGCGGCCCTCGGCGGCGGCCTGTGGCTCTCGCGCCGCCTGCGCCCGCCCACACCATCCACCGGCTCGAGCACCGCGACCGCGGGCACGGGGAGGCGCCATGACCACGCACCGGCCTGAGCCGACGGCGTCAGCCCTGCCACCACTCCCCAGGCGCTCTGCCCCGGCCGGCACCGACGTGCCGTCGATGCCGTCGACGAACGCATGGGCATGAAGGCTCTGGTCCATCCGGTGCCTGAGCACGCCAGCAACCTCACCTGGAGTCTGGGCTCGGCTGTGGCGCGAAAAGGGTGTCACGGCGGCTGCCGCGGTGTTGCTGCTGGGCCTCATCGCTGTCACGGTCGAGGTGTGGGTGAACAACCCGAAGGGGCACTGATGAACGCCTCCAGCCCTCCCCGTCGCCCGGACGGCCTCGACGTCCGCCGCGCACAGCGCTGGTTCTGGGCCCTGGCCGTCCTCGATGTGGTCGCCATGGGCACGCTCAGCCAGGGGCTGCGCTCGGCGCCCGGGCTCGACACCGGAGTTCTCGTTCTGGTCAGTGCACTGGTCCTGGCCGCCCCAGCCGTCCAGACGGCCCGCATCCTGACCGTGCTCGCGGGGCTCCCTCGACTGCCCCGGCACGTGAGGGTGCGCCCGCCCGGGCGCCGTAGGGACGCAGTTCACACCTCCGAAGCCCACGCACCGAGGGAGCAGTGACCGTGCACAACGACGCAGCGCACCAGGTGTGCTCTGGCCGCGGGGCACCGGTCCAAGACACCACCGCTGCGTCGGCCCTGGCGCCTCGCCCCGCCCTTGTCCCAACCGGCCGACCTCGACACCGGGGACGCCCGGCACACCGCCTGATTCCACGGCAAAGGAACCCACTGCCATGTCCTCCTCTGTTCACCGCCGACGCACCGCCTGCCTGATGCTCGCGGCAGCCGCGGCCCTGCTGCCGGTGACCGCCTGCTCCGGCGGAAACGGCAACTCCCCCTCAGTAACGTCCACGGCCCCCAGTGCCCCCTCGCCCGCAGCACAGATCACGATGAAGAACTTCGCCTTCGATCCGGCTACCGTCACAGTGAAGGCGGGCCAGAAGGTCGCCGTGGTCAACGAGGACTCCGTCACACACACCGTGACGGCGAAGGATGGCAAGGCATTCGACACCGGGAACATCAACGGCGGAAAGTCCGGAACCTTCACTGCCCCCTCCAAGAGCGGCAGCTACCCCTTTGTGTGCACCTACCATGCGAACATGAAAGGGACGCTGATCGTGCGTTGAGGAATCGCTGTCCCACCGGGGGACTGAGCAAGGGCGCGTCCATCCACGCCCCCACGGCCGCCGGCTTCACTACACCCACGAAGGGCCGCCGTCCCCGCCGCCGCGGACTCGAACAAAAGAGCGAACAGGCGTCACGTGCGCCAGTATCTCGTGGGTGCGTCCCGCCCGGCGCCTCGAACCGCGGCAAGAGTCACGTCCATGCAGTCCGTGTGCCGGCGCAGCAACTGAGGCCGCGCTCATCGGCGCCGACAGCAGCGACCGCGCCCTCCTGCGATTCGGACAAGCCGGGCGTTGAGCCGCTCCAGCCGGTTGCAGCCCCTCCAGCCCGCTCTCGCCAAGGAGCAGCGTCGACCCCACGCTCGCCCACATAGCTTCACTCGTGAAGTGATCAACTTGCCGGATGACTTGCATCTTGAAGTGAATTAGCTCTAGTCTTCACTTAATGATTTAAGTCATTGAAAGGAGTTGATCATGATGAACGTTCTGTTGTGGGTCCTCGCGGGCGGCCTCGCGGTGGCGTTCCTGGCGGCCGGGACGATGAAGCTGTCCCAGCCGAAGCAGAAGCTGGCAGCCTCGGGAATGGGCTGGACCGAGGGTGTGAGTGCCGGGACGGTGAAGCTGATCGGAATGCTGGAGGTGCTGGCTGCGATCGGCCTGATCCTGCCGCCCGCGCTCGGCATCGCACCGGTGCTGGCACCCTTGGCGTCCCTTGGTCTGACGCTGGTCATGCTCGGCGCCATGGTCGTTCATGCCCGTCGCAGTGAGGCACAGATGGTCACCGTGAATCTCGTGCTGTTCGCGCTCGCGGCCGTCGTGGCGTGGGGCCGGTTCGGCCCGCACCCCCTCTAGCGCTTCGACAGCGCGGCCTCCCGCCCGTCCAACCGCCACCCCGCGAAGCTAAGTGATCACAGCACCAGCGGTTACATCAGCGGGCCAATCCCATCGTCGCCGGGCTTGCCCGGCGCTCAATGAGGTCGTGATTGCGGTCCGCAATCCACCGCATCACCATGTCCCACCCCCGGCTGCGACACAGCGTCCATGGCTGCGGGCAGCGGCGGCGGGCGCCCACTCCCCAGTTCTCCCCCAGCGTGATCTTGCAGACAAGGAATCGACATGATCGACCGCCGCAACGTCCTCCGAGGCGGAGGCGCCGCTGCCTTGGGCGCTCTCGCGATCACCGCGGTAACCAGCGGAACCGACCTGGCAGCCGCGGCCACGGGCAACCGTGAACTGCTCGGCGACCCGGCTTCCACCCCGCAGACCGAGTCACTCTGGCCGACCAACCTGACTCAAACGGAGCGCAAGCACCTCAAGGTCTTCGACGAGCTGGACTTCGTCGTCTACTCCGGTCAGCAGTGGGACAGGATCGGTGAGAGCCACGCACAGAACATCCGCGTCCACTGGCCCGACGGCCACTACACGGACGGCATCGACCGTCACATCGCAGACATGAAGAGCCAGTTCGTCTGGGCGCCGGACACACGCATCACCGAGCACCCGATCCGCATTGCCAAGGACAACCTCACCTCGGTGACCGGCGTTATGCAGGGCACCTTCACACGTCCCATGCCGGACGGCAAGGGCGGCTTCATCCAGCCTACGAGCAAGAAGTTCTCCATCAACATGGCAACGGTCGGCATCTGGAACAAGCACGGAGTGATGGAGGAGGAGTTCCTCTTCTGGGACAACCTGACCTTCTACCAGCAGATCGGCCTCGCCTGACCCGTGTGTGGCGCGGCGGTACGGGAACCGCTGGGCCACACAGAGGCGCGTGAGGCATCGCCGCCACCGGGCGTGGCAAGCGACGAACTGCTCCCCAAGGTGTCCCAGCGCGCGGCCAGGTGAGGCCGCTTCGCCTCGTCGTCCGCATCGATCAGCAGCCGCTGCAGTTGCAGACGGGCGACCCGGTCCTGGCGGATGCGTCCGGCCGCGGCAAACCATGCCCTGTCCCTTGCGGCGCCGCGACGGTCCGGGACGGTTCCGGCGGCGCCAAGGATCCGAGCCGAGTGTCCAGCCGGACCGTATGCGGGCACGGATCGGGCAGCCGTCCGTGCCCCGTTTTCTTAGCGGCACGTTAGATCTGCGTGTCCGGTCTTGTCCGTACGGGGCAGCACTTCGCATCCTCTGGGCACATCCCCACCTTCCCACCAGGGATTTCTCTCAGGGAGCCGCCATGTCATCGTCAGCCGCCATGCCCAAGACACCCCCAGGAGGCGAACGTGCGAAGCGCCGCTTCGCTCTGATCGGCGGATCGCTCGGCAACCTCGTCGAGTGGTACGACTGGTTCGTCTACACCACGTTCGCCATCTACTTCGCCGACTCGTTCTTCCCCGGCGACAACGCGACGACGCAGCTGATGAACACCGCGGCGATCTTCGCCGTCGGCTTCCTGATGCGTCCGGTCGGCGGCTGGGTCCTCGGACGCGCCGCGGACCGGCACGGCCGCAAGAGCGCGCTCACGCTCACGGTCGCCATGATGTCGATGGCCGCCCTGCTGATCGCCGTCGCCCCCACGTACGGCCAGGCCGGATACGCCGGCGCCGTGGTCCTGGTGCTGGCGCGTCTGCTCCAGGGCATGAGCATCGGAGGCGAGTACGCGGCGAGCGCGACGTACCTGACCGAGGCCTCGGCCCCCGGCAGACGCGGATTCGGGTCGTCGATGCAGTACGTCTCGATGACCTGCGGCCAGCTGCTGGGGCTCGGCGTCCTCATCACCCTGCAGCACACTCTCAGCGGTTCCCAGCTGGAGAACTGGGGCTGGCGTATTCCGTTCGTTCTCGGGGCGCTGTTCGCCGTGGTGGTGTTCTGGCTGCGGCGTCGTCTGCAGGAAACCGACGTGTTCGCCGAGGAGTCCTCCGGCGCCGATCAGGACCGTCGGGCCCGCGGGACACTGAAGGCGCTGTGGGAGCACCGTCGTCAGGCCGGCCTGGTCATGGCACTCACCCTCGGCGGCACGGTGTCCTACTACACCTACACCACTTATCTGACGAAATACCTGATCGGCAGTGCCGGCATGGAGAAGACCACGGCCACGCTGGTCAGTTTCACCTCTCTGACGGTCTTTGCCGTACTGCAGCCCTTCGCCGGGGCGTTGTCGGACCGGATCGGCCGCCGTCCACTGCTGATCACTTTCGCGGTCGGCTGCACCGTGGGCACGTACCCTCTTATGACGGCGTTGCGGTCGGCATCCTCGTACTGGTCGGCACTGAGCCTGTCGCTGCTGGCCCTGGTCATCGTCACGGGCTACACGTCGATCAACGCTGCGGTCAAGGCCGAACTGTTCCCCACGCGGGTGCGGGCCCTCGGTGTCGCGCTGCCCTACGCGATCGCCAACGCGCTGTTCGGTGGCACGGCCGAGTACGTGGCGCTGTGGTTCAAGGACAGCGGCCACGAGACCAGGTTCTTCTGGTACGTGTCCGGGTGCGCGCTGATCTCGCTGGTCGCCTACATCCTCATGCCGGACACCCGTGATGCCGCTCTCAGCCGTGGCGAAGCCGACGAGCACGCGGACGCCCGCACCGCAGCGAAGCCCGTGCTGCGCTGATCCCGTCGGCCTGCGGCGCGGTACCGGCCGCGCCGTGGACCGCGGTCGCCTCTTCCGTCGAGGGCTGCCTGTGGGGTATTCCAGTAGGCACTGTCCCAGGTGACAGGGGAATGTCTCCATGCATGCACTTCTCGTCGAGGACGACGATCGTATGGCCCACGCCCTCGGCACAGCCCTCGCCCAGCGCGGGCACACAGTCCGCCGGGTCGGCCGCGCGCTGGATGCGTTGCAGCACGCGCGCGAGGCCCAGTTCGTCCTGCTGGACCTGGGCCTTCCGGACCTGGACGGACTCGAGCTGCTGCGGCGGCTGCGTGCCGTCTGCCGTGCACCTCTCATCGTGGTCACCGCCCGTTGCGAGGAGCGCGACATCGTGCAGGGCCTGCGCGCGGGCGCTGACGACTACGTGGTCAAGCCGTTCCGGATGACCGAACTGATGGCACGTATCGATGCGGTACGCCGCCGGACCGGGCCGCAGTCCGGCGAGAGGGCCGCCGGGGGTCGTGTGCGCACCGGTGACGTCGAGATCGACCCGGCGGGCCGCACGGTCACGGTGGCCGGAACAGAGGTGCTGCTGACCCGCCGGGAGTTCGATGTACTGGCACATCTGGCCGCACGACCCGGTGAAGTCCATTCCCGTGCGGAGATCCTGGACCGCATCTGGGGGGACGTGCTGCTGACCGCGTCCCGCTCGCTGGATGTTCACGTGGCCGGCATACGCGCCAAAACGGGCAGGCCCGGCCTGGTCCGGACTGTCCGCGGGTTCGGGTACCAGCTCGGTTCCGCGGAACCGGAGGAACCACGATGAGACGCCGCCTCCTGGCCGTGCTGATCGTGCTCATGGGGGCTGCGGTCTTCCTGCTGTCCGTTCCGCTGGCCGATGCCTTCGCCCGGGGCCGGACCGAGGATCTGCTGCTCCAGCGGAGGTCGGACGCAGAGCGGTTCGCCGATCTCGCCGACCGGGCTCGGACTCCGGCCGACCGGCAGGAGCTCTCCGCCGAGATCGGACGGTACGCCACGCTGTACGGAGCGGACGTCCTCGTCGTGGACACAGCGGGGCATACCCTCGCGCATGCCGGAGCAGGGGCAGCGTCGGTCGCCGCTGCCGCCGTGGTGGACGCCCGGAGCCAGGCCCTGACGGGACGCCCCACGGCGACGTTGCCGACGATCCGGCCGTGGGGACCCCCCGTGGTGGTGCTGGCCGAACCGGTGGGGCGGGACGAGAGGGTGAGCGGAGCGGTCCTGCTGGCTGTGCCGACCGCCGCCGCACGCCACGAGATCGTCGTTCGCTGGTCGTTCATAGCTGCTGGTGCACTGGCCGCATTCACCGCCGCCGCCCTGGTCGCCGTAGGGGTGACCCGGTGGCTGATGCAGCCGGTGCGCGACCTGGACCGGGCCGTGGGGAGGCTGGCCGCCGGCAGCCTGCAGGCGCGGGCCGTGTCCGGCGCCGGGCCGCCGGAGCTCCGCCGTCTGAGACTGCACTTCAACAGCATGGCGGAGGCGATGTCCGAGACCGTCAGCCGTCAGCGCGACTTCGTCGCCGATGCCTCCCATCAACTGCGCAACCCCCTCGCCACCCTGGTGCTCCAGCTGGAGAACATCGAGCCGCACCTCGGCCGGGGGCCGGGCCGGGACGAACACACCCGCGCCCTCGACGAGGCCGAACGGCTGGGAGAACTGCTCGACGGTCTGCTCGCGCTGGCCCGGGTCGAGTCCGACACAACCGCTCTGACCGACCAGGACGTGTCGCCGGCCGTTCGTGAGCGGGTGAGAGCCTGGGCCCCCGTCTTCCGCGACAGAGGCGTGGATCTGAAAGCCGTCGTCACCGACGATCTGCGTGCCCGGGCCCTGCCCGACGCGGCCGGACGGGTCCTGGACGCCCTGCTGGACAACGCTGCAAAGTTCGTCCCGTCGGGCGGCCGAGTGGAGGTCCACGCCGCCCGACGGGACGGCGGCGTGGAGGTACGTGTCGTCGACGACGGCCCCGGGGTGTCCGAAGACCAGATGCCCACCCTGCTCCGGCGCTTCTACCGCGGCGCCGAGCACCAGAACGTACCGGGCAGCGGACTGGGGCTCGCCATCGCCGACGAGATCGCACGCATCAGCGGTGGCCTGCTCACCGTCGGCCGCAACACGCCGCACGGACTCACGGTGGCACTGCTGCTGCCTGCCGTGCAGGCGGGCCCCTTGACCGCCGACTCCGGTCGACGGTCTCCGCCACGGTCCGGTCAGCCGTACACGGACCGGTAGTAGGCAACTGCGCCGGGATGCAGCGGCACTCCCCCGGTGAAGATCGCGAACCGGGGTTCCAGCCGCGCCCCGGCCGTGACGTCCCGCAGCAGATTGCGCCACCCGCCGAACACCACCTGCAGCAGCTCGCGCACAGCGCCTGCCGATACGTCCGGGCGTGTGGTCAGGTAGTTGCCGACGCCAATGGTGCCCACCGGCTCCCGCAGCCCGTATGCACCGGCAGGCAGTGTGACCGCCGTGTACACGGAACCGTACTGTTCGCGCAGCGCGCCCACGAAGCCGTCCAGCGGGAGGAAGCGCAAGGGCATCGTCCGGGCAAGCGCGGACAGCGCGGGGGTCGGCACGCCCCCCGACCACACCAGTGCGTCAGCCGTGCCGTCCCGTAGCGCCTTCACCGACCCGGCGAGGTCGAGCCGCAGCTCCCGCACCGCCCTGTCGCCGGTCAGCCCCGCCGCCCGGAACAGGCGCCGTGCCAGCACGTGCACTCCCGCTCCGTCCGCACCGGCCGCCACAGGCCGGCCGGCGAGCGCTCCGACCGACCGCACCGGGCCGCGCGCCGGAACGACGAGATGGGTGTAGTTCACATAGACCCGGGCCAATGCCGTCACCGGAACGGGCCGGGAGAACTCGTCCCGGCCGTGCACCGCATCTTCGGCCACGTCCGCCATGGCCAGCGCCAGCTGCGCCGAGTCCTGGTCGAGCCGATGCAGGTTGTCCACACTCGCCGAGGTCCTCACGGGGACGACTTCAACCCGGTCACCACTCCTGGTGACGGCCTCGGACAGTGCCCGGCCGAAGGCGTGGTACGGCCCACCCATCGGCCCGGTGGCGAGCCGCAGGCGAGGCACGGGCCCGGATTCCCGGGTGCACCCGGCCAGGGCAGCCGTGCACCCGCCGAGGCTCCATGCCAGCACATCCCGGCGATGAGGCCCCCGGGGCGGCTGCTGTCCGGCCGATGGCCGCGTCGCCCGCTCGCCACGGGCTGGGCCCGGCGGTGTCCCGCCTGCCTCAACGCCCTCCGGAACGGGCGCGTCCGCGCTGGTCACAGCCGGAGTGTAACGGCGTGCCGTGTGTCGAGGCCATCCTCGGCGAACCGCCTGTTCTCGCACAGCCGGAATACCACCGCCTTCGCCCGGCCCAAGACGGCCCCTCCCACCGCGGTGGGTGTCTGTGCCCCGCAGACCGCGCCGCACCGGCACTACACCCACCGCCGACTCCGGTGGACGTGGCCTAGTTGACCGCCTTCTCCTCCAGTCCTCGAGCGGTCGGCCGCTCACGTCCCCAGGCAGCCAGCGGCTGGAGTGCGTCGTTGAGACGCATGCCGTCCGCGGTCAGCGAGTACTCGACGCGGGGCGGCACCTCGTCGTAGGCGACGCGGTGCACGACACCGTCCCCTTCCATCTCACGTAGGTGAGAGGCCAGCACCTTCTCGGTGATCCCCGGAAGCAGTCGACGCAGCTCACCGAAGCGGCGGTAGGGATGCTCGTGGAGCGCCCAGAGGATGAGCACCTTCCACTTGCCGCCGATCACCTCCATCGCGGTGTCGATCCCACAAGCGTGTCCGTCTGGTGCGCCCGGCCGGTTCAGCGTCGTCATGCCCTGCCCTTCTGACGTGCTCGCTCACCCCGGGGTAACCACCCACTCCCAAGTGCGTACTTGATCACCTCCGGGCCTGTGACCAGCCTAATCGGCATGACACAGAACACTCTTGAAAAGACCTCCGTCACGATGCTGGGCCTCGGTGCAATGGGCACCGCGCTGGCCCGTACCTGGCTTGCCGCCGGCCACCCGCTCACCGTCTGGAACCGCACCCCGGCCCGCACCGCGGCGCTTGCCGCCGAGGGTGCAAAGGTCGCGGACAGCGTCGCTGAGGCGGTCGCAGCGAACACCCTGGTCATCGTTTGTCTGTTGGACGACACCTCGGTCGACGAGGTGCTGGCCGGCACCGACCTGGTCGGCAGGGACCTGGTCAACCTGACCACCAGCACCCCTGCCCAGGCCCGCACCCGTGCCCAGTGGGCCCGCGAACGCGGCGCCCGTTACCTGGACGGCGGGATCATGGCTGTCCCTCCGATGATCGGCGTCCCGGAAGCCGGCGGCTACGTCTTCTACAGCGGCTCGCGGGAGCTGTTCGAGCGGCACCAGGAGACCCTGGGCGTCCCGGTCGGCACTACCTACGTCGGCGAGGACGCGGGCTTCGCAGCCCTGCACGACGTGGCCCTGCTCAGCGCCATGTACGGGATGTTCGCCGGGGCCGCGCATGCCTTCGCCCTGATCCGCAAGGAGGACATCGACCCCGCGGCGCTCGCCCCGCTGCTCGCCGACTGGCTCGTCGCGATGGCCCCGGCGGTTCACCAGACCGCCGATCAGCTGCGGAGCGGCGACTACACCAAGGGTGTCGTCGCCAACCTCGCCATGCAGGTGGCCGGCACACCTACCTTCCTGAGCACCGCCGAGCAGCAGGGTGTCAGCCCGGAACTGCTCAGCCCATACTTCGAGCTGATGCGCCGCCGCCTGGCCCAGGGCAGCGGCGAGGAAGACCTGACAGGCGTGATCGACCTGCTGGTGCGCTGACCGGCCACTTGCCGGCCCCAGAGACGACCGAGCTGGTCACAGCCCTCAACGAGCAGCTGTGACCAGCACTTTCACAACACGCCCCAGCGGAGGCGGAGACCGGCTGCCCATCGACGTGCGCGAGATCTACCGCGAAGTCGGCGTTCATGGTGGCATGGCCAACAACCTGCAGTTGATCGCTGCGGACTACGTGCATGAGCACTGCCGCGCGTGGCCGCCCGCGCGGCAACGGGGCGGATGCCCAATCTGCTCACGGACGTCTGTGTTCACGAGAACCGGCAGCACCGGCCCGAGCATGGGTTCTGTGGAACACATCAGGTCGTGCAGAAACCGCACCGAGTCACTTGCTGCTGGGTTCGGCGAGGGTGTGGGCGACAAGGGCGTTGGCATGGCCGTGGCCGAGTCCGTGCTCGGCCTTGAGCCAGGTGACGAGTTCCATGTGCTTGGTCAAGGGCGAGGAACGAATCAGGTCCTTCCACTCCTGGATCGGGCGGCCGTACTTCTTCTCGATCGACGGGAAGTAGCTGGCGGGGCCTTTCACCGGTGAGGTCATGTCGTGGGCATCCTGTCTGTCTGAGTGTGGTCTTGTCGGGGTGTTGCTGTGCGGGGCGGGAGCGGGACGCGCTACCGCCGTGGGGTGGGCGACTGGCCGGGCAGTCGGGCGATGACCGCGGTGAGCACGAGCAGGCCGAGGCCCGCTCCGGCGGTGAAGGCTGCCACGGTGGTGGCGGAGCCGGCGAAGCCGGTGAGGATCCCCACCGGCATGATGCGGCAGGCCAGAGCCCAGCGGCGTCGAGCGTGGGCGGCGAAGTGCCGGGCCAGTACGAGGAACGCGGCGCACAGCGCGAGGTAGCCCGCCGTGCCGACGAGCATATGGACGGCTCCGTGCGCGCTCATCGGAGCCGGACCGTCGGGCGTGCCGGCCGGGAAACCCGAGCCGGGGTCTGCGGTGAACGCCCCGGCGAGCAGGAAGGATACGCCGAAGACGCCGATGAGTCGCGGTGCCCAGGTGCCGCCTGTGGTGTGGCCGATTGTCCGTCGGATCCCTACCGCGCCGGCTGTGACCAGCACGCCGGTGAGCAGGAAGTTGATGACCTGGATCCAGCCCATGGGGCCCAGGCTGAGCTGGCTGATGGCGTTTCGGGTGAAGTTGAAGCCGCCGCGGGTGAGGCCTTCGATTACCCCCACGCTCAGGAACAGCGGGCCCGCTGCGGCGCCGCAGGCCAGCAGGGCACGCGTGGTGAGCGAAGCGGAGGCAGAGCGACCCGTGAACGGAGCGCCGATCGTCTGAGTCATGAGAATCCCCTTGCTCGTCAAGTACTGGACCGTCCAGTACTTCGGAACTGGACGGTACGGTACTCATGACGGAACTGGACTGTCCAGTACTGTTAGGTCTCGAGCCAAGGAGGAGACGTGGAAGCGAACGAACCCGGCGTCCGGTCGGCGCACAAGCATCAGGCGATCATGGAGGCTGCGACGGCAGCGTTCTTGGCGAAGGGCTACGCCGGCACGAGCATGGACGACATCGCCAAGCAGGCCTCCGTGTCCAAGCAGACCGTGTACAAGCACTTCGCCGACAAAGAGAAACTCTTCGCCGAGATCGTCCTGGCCACCACCGACCGGATCGAGGCCATGATCGACCTGGTGTCCGACATTCCCGCCGACGCCGATTGCCTGGAGGAGAACCTGCTCCGGCTGGCCAGCCAGTTCCTGACCGCTCTCACCCAGCCTCAGGTCCTCCAGCTGCGGCGGCTCATCATCGCCAACGCCGACACCTTCCCCGACCTGGGCGCCGCCTGGTACGAGCAGGGGTTCGAGCGGGTCCTGGACACCCTGGCGGCCGCCTTCCAGCGCCTGACCGACGGCGGGCTGCTCCGCATGGAGGATCCGCTCCTGGCCGCGAACCACTTCGCCGGCCTGCTGCTGTGGATTCCCGTGAACAAGGCGATGTTCACCGGCTCGCCCCAGCACACCGAGGCCGACCTCGACCACTACGCCAACGCCGGCGTCCGGGCCTTCCTCTCCGCGTACCGCTGAGCATCACACCGAAGCACCCGACCCGCCTCCGAAAGGGACCACATGCCCTGGCTCGAACGCACCGTGCAACGCGACGGCGTCCGTCTCTCCTGCCGTGACTGGGGCGGAACGGGGTCGCCCGTCGTTCTGCTGCACGGGCTGGCCGGACACGCGGGCGAATGGGACGACCTCGCAGGCGCCTTGAGCCGTCACTACCGCGTCGTCGCCGTCGACCAGCGCGGTCACGGCTCCAGCGAACGCCACCCGCGCGACGCGAGCCGCGACGCCTACGTCGCCGATGTCGTGGCCGTAGTCGAACAACTCGACCTGCACCGGCCGACCCTGGTGGGCCAGTCGCTGGGCGGTCACACCGCCATGCTCACTGCCGCCGCGCACCCGGAACTTGTCGGCGCACTCGTCCTCGTCGAGGCAGGCCCCGGTGGCCCGAACCCCAGCGTTCAGGACGAGATCAGCGCACTGCTCGAGGCATGGCCGACACCGTTCCCCTCACGCCGGGCCGCCGCCGATTTCTTCGGCGGCGGCCCGGTCGGCGAGGGCTGGGCAGCCGGACTGGAACAACGCGACGACGGATGGTGGCCGCGCTTCGACCGCGAGGTGATGGTCGCTTCGCTGACCGAAAACGCTCGGCGTTCCTTCTGGGACGAATGGACGAGGATCAGCTGCCCGACCCTGGCCATCTGGGGCCAACGGGGCATCATCCCGCAGCAGGAAGTCGACGGCATGTTCCAGCAGCAACCCGAAATGGTGGCCCTCAGCATCCCCGGGGCAGGGCACGACGTCCACCTCGAACATCCCGACATCCTGCAACAGGCACTCCGGGACTTCCTCGAAGGAGCCACCAAGACCTTCACCCTCAGAGCGTAATGACCTCAATGTGATCAGCTCGATGACCACGCTGGTCCGGCTGCTCGCCACCGTAATGGGCCATGGAGCTCGGCCTGCCCGCCACCGTCCCGTGAGGCGGTGTCACCGGACCACACCCATGGCGGCTTCCCCACGCCCTTGGCTTGAAATGGCCCCGTTGACACTTCCGCAATAACGGCCGGTCTGAACACCAGTGGCCCAACTTTTCTATACGAGACGGTGTCGTACAGAAATACGCTGAGGTCATGTCCACACCGCCGGGCGCACCCCCCACCGCCCCACCTCGTGTTCCGGAAGCCGTTCACCGACGTCGTTGGCTCATTCTTGCCGTACTGATGTTCACCGTGCTCATCATGGTGCTGGACCACTCGGTCCTGAACGTCGCGGTCAAGACCATCGCCTCCCCCGCGCCTGTGGGCATCGGCGCCACGCAGGAGGAGCTGGAGTGGGCCATCAACGCCTACACCCTCGTCTTCGCCGCCCTGCTGTTCACGGCCGGTCTGATCGGTGACCGGGCAGGCCGCAGGAAGACTCTGCTGTTCGGCATGGCCGTCTTCGGCATCGGCTCGGCGCTGGCCGCGTTCTCCGGCTCGTCCGCCGAGCTCATCACGTACCGCGCAGCGATGGGCTTCGGCGCCGCTTTCGTCATGCCGGCGACCCTCGCCGTCCTGATGAACGTCTTCGAACGGGACGAGCAGCCCAAGGCCATCGGCATCTGGGCGGGCGGCGTGGGCATCGCCATCGCCCTCGGCCCACTCACTGGTGGACTCCTGCTCGAACACTTCTGGTGGGGCTCAATCTTCCTGGTCAACGTCCCCGTGGTGATCGTCGCCTTCGTCGCGATGGCTCTGCTGATTCCCGACTCCCGGGACCCCGGCCCCGGCCGGATCGACCCCGTCGGCGTACTGCTGTCCATCGTCGGGCTCGTCCTGTTCGTCTACGGGATCATCCACGGCGGCGAACTCGCCTCACTCTCCAACCGCTCCGTGCTGCTGCCCCTCGTCGGCGGACTGGCCGTGCTGGCGGTATTCGTCGTGTACGAGCGCCGCATCGACCACCCGGCGCTGGACTTCTCGTACTTCAGGAATCCCGCGTTCTCCGCCGCAATCACCGCGACCGCGCTGGCGTTCCTCTCGATGATGGGCGTCGCATTCTTCTCGGTGTTCTATCTCCAGAGCGTTCTCGGCTACAGCCCGCTGCAGGCCGGCCTCCTGGTGCTGCCCCTAGCGGTCGCTCAGTCGCTGTTCGCGCCCCGTGCCCGGCTGGCCGTCGCCCGTTTCGGTGCCAAGGCGACCTGCACGGCCGGGCTGGTGATGGTCACGTCCGGCCTCGCCTGCTTCGCCTTGTTCGACGCCTCCACCCCGGTATGGGCGCTGGAGCTCGCCTTCTTCGTGCAGGGTGCCGGGATGGGGCACGTCATGTCGCCCGTCACCGTCACCGTCATGCAAGCGCTGCCACGAGAGAAGGCCGGGGTGGCCTCCGCGATCAACAACACCTTCCGGCAGGTGGGCGGCGCGTTGGGCGTGGCTGTACTCGGCTCGTTGCTGTCCGCCGCGTACCGAGGAGGGATCAGGAGCACCCTGGATCAGACCCCTGGTGTGCCGGATGAGGCCAAACACACGGCCGGCGAGTCGCTGGAGGCAACGCTCGCCGTGGCCGAACGGCTCGGCCCCACCGGGCAGCGCCTGATCGCGCCCGCGCACGAGGCGTTTCTCGCCGCCATGCACCTCGCGGCGCTGTGCGCGGCAACGGTGACGTTCGTGGGTGCGGTGGTCGTCGCTGCGTACCTCCCGGGACGGCAGAAGCCCGGTACGGACGTATCGCCCGTGCCGGACGAGCGCCCGGCGGCAGGGGTGGCCGGGGGATGACCGCAAGCCCCGAGAATCGGACGATGCGTCAGGGCGCGGACCGAGAGGCTGACCGGAAGCCGAATCGATGCGCGCAACGGGGAGCGCGGGGCGGCGGCGAAGGCACGGTTGTAGTGAGCGGGACCGGAGTGACACGGAGTGCGGGAACGAACAGGCGCTCGGGTGCCGTGGTCGCTTCCCGGACTGCCGGTGGCTTCCCGCGCCGGGGTCGGCCCCGGAGCGAGGCCACCGAGCGGTCGATCCGCCAGGCGGTGGTAACCCTGCTGGAGGAGGGGTTGCCGCTCGGCGAAATCTCCATCGAGCGCATCGCCCGTACCGCCGGGGTCGGCAAGGCCACCGTTTACCGGCGCTGGGCCGGCAAGGAAGAACTGTTCGTCGACGTGCTGCGGGACATCGAACCGCCGGACCCCGCCCTGCCCGGTACCTCCGCCCGTGACGACCTCGTCGTCATGCTGGAGTCGCTGCGCCTCCGCGGTCTCGCCCAGCGCTCGTCCGCGCTGTTGCACAACGTCCGCGCGCAGATGAAGAGCCACCCCAAGCTCTGGGACGCGTACGTCGCGACCGTGCTCCACCCACGCCGGGCAACCGTGCTGGAGATCCTGCGCCGGGGTGTCGTGCGGGGCGATATCCGCGACGACCTGGACATCGACCTGCTCAATGACCTGATTCTCGGGCCGATGCTCGTGCGCGCCGTGATGCGGCCCGACGCCCCGCTGCCCGGTGACCTCGCGGAAAGCATGGTCACGGCGGTGCTGGAAGGACTCCGGCCCGCGGCGACCTAGGGGGTGGTGTACGTGGCGTCGCGGAGGACTTCAGACATGGCTCACTGGATCAGGTCGGTGTGCGGATGATCCGGGGACTCCGGGCAGACGTAGAGCTGCAGGCGGTTACCCCTGGAGATCTGGACCCCGGGCGGGTTCGACACGTCGCGGTCGCGGAGCGCGGCGAGGGCTTGGTCCTCGTACGGCACCCAACCGCGGTAGCTGTCGTCCCATTCGTTCGAGGCCATGGTCAGCAGCGGGCCCATCTCGGCGCCGCAGTCGGTGCAGAACCGGGCGACGGGATCGGTGAGGCCCCACCGGGGCCAGCCACCGACTTTCCAGCCCGGGGCGACGGACAGCTCGTCTAGGTAGAACTCCTCCGGGGCAATCTCATAGGAATCGTCCACCGCGACACCGGCCGCCTGCCACGTGCTCCAGTCCGCCAGCTGCTGCTGCAACTCCTTGCTCAGTGCCAGCAGATTGGGATACTCGGTGATCTGCTCCGGCGCGAGCACGCACGGCTCCGGCAGGTAGCTGTCGTCGTACTGCACCTCGTACGGCTCGGGCGGCGCAGTGAGGATGTCGGTGACCTCTGCGGCGGATCGCCAGAACAGCGCAGTCGGAGGCTTGTACTCCGGCGGGTGTTCGAAGGGACACCACAACACCTGGAGCAGATCGGTCTGTCCGGGCGGCCGAAGCAGGGGTACGTCGCGCACGTACAGCTGGGCGACGGGCAGCATGGCGTTCGGATGCTCGTGCCAGTCGTCGACCATGGCCTCATGCCATTCGTGCGGCGCGGCGCAGTACGGCCACGGCTCGTCGGCGGGCCACAGAAGCGGCCCTCCGACCGAACTGTCATGCGGTGACGGAGACCCGGGGCGGGGATGCAGCCGGATCGCCTTGCGTGCCAGCGGGGCCAGTTGAGGGAAGAGCGCGGTGACGTCGAACGGCCGTGGCGGGGTGGTGCGGATGACGTTCATAGCGGCGATGTTGCCAGCAGCCTCTGACAAAGGGCATACCGATCCACGTACCGCTGGCACCAGGCAGCTTCCCCGGGTCAGTAGGCGGACCAAAGGTGCGACCGCACAGCGGCATCATCCGCCGGCATGTCCACGCCGCAAGCTGATGCGGGGCCCGGTGCGGTCGCGGCTCCGGCCCCGGCCGGGCGCCCGAGCAGTCGTCCGGAGAACGGTCGTGGTCGCCCCTCGTCGGAGGGAGGTCCTCGTCGCGCAGGGCCTCACCGGCATCGCCCGGGCGGTGCTGCAGATCCCGCAATGCGGGTCTAGGCCTGGTAGGCCTCGGAGATCTGGCCCACCAGCACGGCGAACGGCATGTCGAGGGCGGCATAGAGGGCGCCGGACTCGGGAGCGGCGTTGTCGGCCAGTGCCTCGACCAGGAGGGTGGAGTAGTCGCTTACGATGACGCCCGCCTGCTGCATGCGCAGGAGTCCGGCTTCACGCTTGGTCTGGCTGAAGGTGCCGGAGGCGTCCACGGCGACGTATGCGTCGTACCCGGCGGCCGTCGCGGAGATCGCGGGCAGAGCCGCGCACACCTCGAGCGACACCCCTGCGAAGATCAGCTTCCGCCGGCCGGTGGCCTCGATGGCTTCACGGACCCGGTCGTCGTGCCAGGCGTTGACCGTGCTCCGGTCGAGGATCTTCTGGCCGGCCGGCAGCGCCTCGACGAGCTCGGGGGCGGTCGGCCCCCACATGCTGTCGGCCGCGGTGGTGGTGACGACCAGCGGGATGCCCAACACCGTCGCCGCCCGTGCCAGCGCCACCACGTTGTGCTTCAGCTCGCCGACCGGGATGTCCCGGACGCCGGACAGAAGGCCCACCTGGTGGTCGACCAGCACCACGGCAGCGTTCTCCCGGGTGATCATCTCAAGGAACCTGCTGCGCTCGCTCATCATCCGCTCCTTCGGGGTTGAGCCACAGCCTGTATTGGTCACTAAATTTGATAGTCACTTTTCATGACATTTCGAAGCTATATCCAGGCCCCTCGGAGTGCAAGCGTCGGCCCTGGTGGATCACCCTGCATCGCGGTGACGCCACCCGAGCCCGCACGGCGGGCGAATAGAATCGCTGATAACCCAGCACAGCGGCGGACAACCGCCGAGACGGGAGAGGCGTTGGCCGGGGACCGAACCGCGGAACCGGACCTCGGCGTGCTCGCCGCCCGGGTCCTCTTCGCGGTTCAGCGCGAACTGTTCACCGCACTCGCCGAGCAGGGTTTCGACGACATCCAGCCCCGCGCCGGCGCCGTCCTCGCCTACCTGCGCACCGACGGCATCCGGGCCAGCGAACTCGCCCGCGCCTCCGGACAGCACAAGCAGGTCATCGGCACCCTGATCGACGACCTCGAACGCTTGGGCTACGTCGAACGCAAGCCAGATCCCGCGGACCGCCGCGCCAAACTGATCTACCCCACCGGACGTGGCCTGCTCCAGATGGAAGCCGCCACCTCCATCATGCGTACGATCGAGGAACGCCACGCGAAGGCGCTGGGCGCACATGAGTACGCCACCTTCAAGGCGGCCCTCCATCGTGTGGCCGCGCTCCAGCGAAAGGCCGAGCGCGACAGCCAGGCACCAGGGAGCAGCCAGGGCAACTGATCGACCAGCGAGACCGGTTGATCCTCAGCGCTCCCCAACGAAGGCAGCCGCCGCGCACCCGGCGCAGAGCGCACCCCAAAAGCCCTGCAGGGTGGTCCACATACGTTCGAGCGAGCCGTTGCGGCCTTGACCAGCACAAGGCGCGTACGGGCTCCGTAGGGCCGATCAGCCGATCCCAGGTGGAAGTCCTGCCGGACGGAACCGAGGTCCGGCTGGGCGTACGGCGCAGCGATATGCACTGCCGGAGAGATTCGCTGCCGGATGCGCAGCGCCAGCAGCCGGCGGATCTCCGCCTGTTCGACTGATGGAGCCGGTCTTGGCGGACTGTGCCGCGTCCTGCTCACCTCGATGACGCGCCAGCCCTTTCGCCGGACCGGATTCGGCGAAAGGTGGCAGTACTCGTGCAGGTCCCGGCCGGGCCGGAGAACACCCGCCGCTACTTCAGACCGTCGCCAGAGGTGACTGCCGAGCATTCTCGGTGGCAACGGCGGAGGCGGAGAGGAGCGTCGCAGCGGCGAGGCTGCCCCAGAGTGCAGCCGAGCCGTGGGGTGCGAGAGCGGTGATGACCGCCGGGGAGACGGCGAGGCCGAAGCCCGTGGAGAGCTGGAAGCGGGCGAGGGCGCGTCCCAGAACATGGGCCGGGGCGAGGGCGGTGACGAGTGCGGTGGCGCTGCCGGCATAGATGATCTCGCCGATGGTGCAGACCACGGACACCGTGGCGACGGCCGGGGCGCCCCAGCCCTGTCCCAGTGAGGTGGCCGCGAGGAAGCCGAGGTAGGACGCGGCGAGTACCACGCCGGCGAGAGCCAGTACGGTCCGCCGGGAGAAGCGGGACATCAGGACGGTGACCGGAACCTGCAGGGTGACCACCAGCGCCGTGTTGGCGACGAAGATGCCGGCCGACCACACCGGGGACGCGTGCAACTGTGTCACCAGGACCAGAGGGAGCGCGATTTCGGGAACGTTGAGGCAGAAGACGTAGACCACGTTGGCGGCCAGCAGCGCGCGCATTCGGGGTGCGGGCCTGTCGTCCCTGTCCTTGGGCGCAGCACCGGCCGGATGCGCCTGCAGGTGAACCGACCACGCCAAGGCCGCCGCAGCGAGATAGGCGATCCCTGTGACGGCTGCCAGCGCCTGCAACGCGGTGGTTCCGCCCGCCAGGCAGGCGGTGGCGAGGAGTGCGCCCACGCCCAGGCCGGCGTTGCGCAGTGCGCGGCCTCCCGCGAGGGCGGCGTCCCGTTCCCAGCCGTGGGCGACCGTGGCCACGACAGCCGCGTGGGCGGCCGGCCATGCCTGGTTGCCGACGCCGAGGAAGAGCACCGCCGTCGCGAACGGCCAGACGTGCCCCGCCGGGGTGGCCAGCAGCAGTGCCACACCCAGCACCCTCACCAGCATCGACGCTGCCACGACCGTGCTGCGTGCACCCCGGTCCAGCCATCGGCCCACCGCGGGCATGCACACCAGACCCACGACGACGCCAGCCGTCAGGGCGATGCCGGTGGCCGGCGCGGACAACCTCAGCACGGTCACCCCGTAGAGCAGCAGAAAGGGCCGCAGCAGGCCGGTGCCGAGGGCGTCCACGGCCAGGGCGACGGCTTAGCGGGGGCCTCCGGAGGCACGGACGAGGGCGCGGGGCCGGATCTTTGGGGTGGTCATGAGGTCAAACGGTGCGTTCGGCCGCTCGGCCGGGCACGTCGGTTGACCGATACCGTCAACCGACGCCGTCGCCGGACATCCGGTCGGTGATGCTGAGGGGATGACGTTGAGGATCGGCATCAGCGGCCTGCCGTCCGAGCGACTGCGGTTCGCAGCCTCCCCGCTGGCCGAGCTCACCGCGATGCTGCACGTGTTGGCCGAACCCGGGCATCATCCGCAGTTCGCCGGCTGGGCCGGGAACGTATGGGCCGGGCTCCGGCCGGAGCTGGCCGAGCGGTTGCGGGAGGCGGAATTCCTCTGGCGTTCCTCACGAGCCGACTTTCTGCTCCCCTCACGGCCTCGGCCGACCCTCGCCGAGGAGTTGGACGACGTGGACCGGATCGACGACGAAACGTATGTGACCGCCGCGCTCGTCACCACGTGCGGCAGCAACCGGGTCCACTTCGGCGCGCCGTCGCCGCTCACCGACGCGACCGCGCGCGAGCGGGCCCTGGACCTGGCCCAGGCTCGCGGTACGCGGCAAGAGGCCTTCGCAGAACGGCTGCTCGCGGAGCCGGCCGCCGTGCGGGCTCGGGTGCGCCACACTCTCGAACAGTGCGCCGAGGCGTTCTTCGACGCCGCCTGGACGGACGTCGCCGTGCAACTGGCCACCGACCTGCGCCTGAAGAACGACCTGCTGAGGCACCAGGGCATCGGGGCGGCACTCGCGTCGGTCTCCGGCGCGGTCACCCTGGCGTCGGACGGCGACTGCATCATCGTGGACAAACTGCAGGACACAACCACCGCCGCCCACAGCACCGCGGTCACCTTCGTCCCCAGTGTCTTCGGCAGTCCTCACCTGGTCGCGGTCCACGCGCCCGGGTGGCAGCCGGTGGTGCAGTACCCCGTGGCCGAGCCGAGTCCATCAGAGCCGGTATCGCTGGAAACGGTCACACTACGGCTGGAGGCACTCGCCCATCCGGTACGGCTGCGGCTGCTGCGCACCCTGGCCCGCGGCGCGCACACCAACGGTGAGCTGGCCCACGCCTGGGAACTCTCACCCCCGGAAGTTTCCCGCCACCTCGCTGTCCTGCGCCGCGCGGGTCTGCTCACCGCCCAGCGTCACGGCCGATACGTCCGTTACGCCCTCAACCTGACCGATCTGACGGCGCTGGGCGACGACCTGCTGGCGGCCGTACTGCGCTGAGCGGCTTCGATCCGCCGAACCGCGGGCGACCGCTGCCTTCGCAGCATCGTCCGCGGGGCTCGGACGTCCCCGCCGCGCTCGGGACAGCGTGGGCGCCGACAAGGCGTACAGCAATCCGCAAGATCCGCACCTACCTCCGCAAGCGCGGCATCCGACACGTCATGCCGGAGAAGAAGGACCGCAGGGCCGCCCGCCTGCGCCGGGGTTCACGCGGCGGACGGCCTGCGGGCTTCGACAAGGACCGCAACACGGCGGAGAGAGTCATCGGCAAGCTCAAGCAGTTCAGAGCCATCGCCACCCGACATGACAAGCGAGGGCACGTCTACCTCGGCACTGTCACCGCCGCCGCTCTCCCCATCTGGCTCCGATCAGGATTCGGCAGGCAAGAGCGCGGCGATCTCACCCAGAACTCGGGCCGCCGGTGCCGGGTCGACCAGCCACTTCAGGTGGCTGCTGGTGAGCGTACGGACGTCGTAGGGGTTCTCCGGCGTCAGCGCGTCGCCCTCGCGGATCATCCGGTCCTGCATGGCGAGCGGCACGCTGGTGTCCTCAGTCAGCCGGACGTACGTCTTGGGGATCCGCCCCCAGCTTTCGGGCCGCGCCCGGTCATCGGGCGTGCCGACGTCGAGGTTCTCGTCGGGCTGGAAGGTGTTGAGGAAAACCATGAACTCCTCGTCCGTCCCGTCGGCGAGGAAAGCCGCCTTGAAGGCTGCGAGGACGCCAGGGTCGGCGGTGCGGAAGTTGGAGCGCAGCAGCCCGAGTTCGGCAGGGTTCCCGACCATCGCCGATGCCAGCCCCGTGGCGTCGACCGTGGCCATCTCGGGCTCGGCGTAGTAGGCGCTGACGTCGAGGTCGACGGGGCACCAGGCGGAGACGTAGACGATGCGGTCGATCAGGTCGGGCCGCTGGTTGGCTGCGACGGTGGCCGTCATGCCGCCGCGGCTGTGTGAGACGAGGATGACGGGCCCGTTCCGCCTGGCCCGCTCCAGTATCCCGATGAGGTGCGCGGCGTTGTCGGCGAGCGTGACGCCCTTGATGGCACCGGGCTCGGTGGCGAGACCTCCGAGATCCTGCGGCGCCTGATAGGCGCGCGGATACGTCGCGGCGAACCCGTGCCCCGGAAGATCGACGGCGACCGAACGGTGTCCGAGGAGGCCGAGTTCAGCCTGGAGTGGTGCGAAGGAGAAGGAGTTCGCGAAAGCTCCGTGAACCAGTACGAACGTCGGTTGCATCTGTCTACACTCACTTTCTGGTCCTCTGCGGCGTCGGCGGCACGCTCATCGCTCTTACCGACGCCGCGAACCACCTCGCGGCCGGGGAAAGACACGTCGTCCTGCTGCGCACCAAGGCCAGCCGCGGAGACGTCTTCATGCATGGCAAGCGTCAGCGGTCAAGCGCGGAGTCACGAGGGCAGCGCGCGAACGGCTGCCCACTGTCCGGTGATTCACATTACTCAGTGAAAGATCATCCGCACTACCCGGACGAGCCCTTCCACTTGTGCACTTCGCCACCCATCAGCGCACGGCCTCGGCTTCGACGGACGGGCCTTCTCATCACCGCTATTGCGGGGGACCCCTCCCACCCTGGCCAGGGTTGCAGGCAATCCGGCGTGAAACCGGTGGAACTCAGGCCACGGCGAACGGGAAGCCTTACCACAGCCTCTGGGGAGCCTCGCTGCCGAAGATCGAAGAGAACGCCCCCTAGTTGTGGGTACTGTTCCGTCGGGTGGGACCGCCAGTGGAGGTGAAGCGTCCGCAGGGCGGAGGCCGTCGACGCGCGCGGACCGCGAAGCCCTCGCCGCGTTCGTCTTGGTGGCCACCTCGGGCTGTACTGACGGCAGTTGCCGTCGGCGTTCGGGCCGGCTCGGCCCACGGCCTGCCGGCAATTTCCCCAGTGGAGCCGGGACCGGGTCTGGGCCAGGCTCCCCCGCGTCGTCCTGGACGAACTCGGCAGCCGGGGTGAGCTGCGCTGGGCCGCGGTGCGCGATCGACTCCGTTCCCACGGCAGCGGAAGCGCTTCCGCCACTCATCCGTGGTCACACTCGTGCTCCGCGGAAGCCCACCTTCCCCTGCGTGCATCAGACCTACACGGGTCGGGCCGCCGAAGGAATGTGCCCCAGCAAGATGGAGGGTGGCATTCGGGTCAGGAGAAGATCGCGTGCACCTGATCAATCGCTTCGGGACCGTAGCCAACCGTACCAACGGGGACCGCAGCGTCAATCGCCTCGATGACGCGACCGGCCCACACCGGTCCGAACCCCCCGCACAGCTCGATCAGTTGCACGCCTTCGCCCACCAGACGGCGTGCGACCTCGATCCCCTCCTCGGGCTTCTCAACTCCCACAAGGACGGTGCGGCAATTACCGGTGTCCACGACACTGACATCGCCGCCTGCGGCACTGCCGGCCGCCGTGTAGATGAATCCCCAGTGTGAGAGCGCCATGTGCATGGACCTCCTCTGATCGCCGAAGCCACCAGCCAAGCAGAACCAGGACGGGGTGTCTCCGGATCGGAGGTGACACCGTGAGTGATCCCCGCCTCACTCCGAAACGCCGGGCGTGGCACCAACACCCCCCTGAATCCGCCGGATGCGTGAAACGATCGCCCGCGTGGGGGGTGAGTCCGAATGCATCGTTTTCCTGGCGAGCCACTGTGGGTGCCCAGAACGCGCGGGTGACTCGAATTCACGATGGCCGGACAGCCAGTCAAATGGCTTACAAGGCCGTGAGCCGGGGCGGCGGGCAGCGCTTCACGTGCGATCTGCCGACACGGCCTCCGGCAGTGACGGCTACGCCATGCCGGCCTCATCAGGCATACCTGGGTCTCCCGAACTTACGAATGTCCCGGATCAACCACGAAGAAAGGTATAGACACCGTGCCGCTGCCCGCGTCACCCGTACTGCTCACCGGGGACGACCTGGTCCTGCGCGAATGGGAGGAGGCGGATCTGCCCACCATGGTGGAGCTGTTCGACGAGCCGGACATCGCGGACCGGGCTCCCCTGCGCTCCCCCATGCAGAGGTTCGGACCGGTCGAGGCGAGCGAACACCTGGAGATGATCCACCACGCGCGGGCTGCAGGGCAACGGCTGCATCTCGCCATCACGGCCGACGGCCACAGACCCCTGGGCGAGGTGTCGCTTCACATCACCCGCGCCACCATCGGTTACGCCATCGGCACCGCACACCGTGGACAGCGGCTGGCTCAGCGCGCCACACGTCTGCTGACCGGCTACGCACACCAGAGCCTGGAACTTCCACGGGTACTGCTGGAGATCGAGGCCGACAACGCCCCGAGCATCACCATCGCCCGCGGCCTGGGCTTCCGGCCGACGGGTGAGGAGCCGCGGCGGGTGGAGGGCGTATACCGGGCCTTCGTCCTGCACCTGTGGGCACATGACGCCCCCTCAGGTCCCGGACATCACGCCGCTTCCTAGCGGGTCGTCGGCCCCATACTCCGGCAGAAGCACTGACTCGGCGACGGACCCACCCAGGTCGATGAATCCTCGCCGCTGGCTGTCCTGTGTAACGACTGACGGCACCCAGCTGTCCGCCACCGCCGCATCCTCCGTGCCGGAAAGTGCGCACCCTGGCATCCGACGCGACGCAAGTACGCCTTGACAATTTGAAACTGTCAAGGCGTACTTGCATCATGCCCCTTCCGGACCTGGACGATCTCATCGCGGAAGTCGACCGGAGATGCGACACCGCACACCGCTCCGACGGACAAGAGCAGCCCGACTGGCTCGCCCTCCTCACGGTCGCAGCCCAACTCTCAGGCCAGCTACAGGCACTGGCAGACGACCTGGTCGAGGACTACGTCGAGCACTGCCGAATGCACGGCTCCTCATGGACAGACGTCGGCGCCGCCCTGGGCGTCACCCGACAAGCAGTCCAGCAACGCTTCCACGCCCCGCACAAGCGCTACAGCCCCGACACGATGACCGACGAGCTCCGCCAGGCCATGGTCCACGTCAAGCAAGCGGCGGTGCAGCACCGTAACAACTACATCGGCACTGAGCACCTGCTCTATGGACTGACTGCGGAGGACAACGGCGCCACCCGGCTCCTCCAGACCGCCGGTGTCCCGCCGGAGACGGTCCACCGGTCCGTCGGAGCCCGGCTGAGCATGGGCGCCTCCCAGGCAGCCGAGCGAATCGCTTGGACTCCCTACTCCCGCAAGGCCATCGCCATCGCGGAGGCACGATCCGAGCAGAACGGCTCCGACCGCATCGGCTGTGACGACCTGCTGATCGGCCTTGCCCAGGTCGGCCGCGGAGTAGCTGCCAACGTCCTGATCGAGGCCGGCATCGACCCGGCGGCCCTCGACACCACACCTGCCGGCGCCCACTCTTCCCAGCACGGGTGATCACAATTCATTGAACTGTTTTCCAGGGGCCCGCCGACCTCACCGTCGGCGGTGCCCCGCACCGCTCCCCACTCCCTCACTCTTCAACTGTGGGAAAGGTGCAGCTCCGGCCGAGTCCAGAGGGAAGACGCCGACGAGCTCCCTACGGCCGACTTTTTGTCCCGGGGGTTGACTCCAGCAGGGCGGACCTTGCCCCCGCCGTCATCCCTTGCGCAGGAGAAGAACTGCTTGAGTATCAGGTGGCGTTGACGCGGGCGATGAGCAACGCCACGTCGTCACAGCCTTCCGGCTCGCGTAGGGCTTTGACCAGGTGTCGGCACCGCTCTTCCGCTGATGCGCATGCCGTGATGAGCTCCTGAAGTAGCGCCTCGAGACGCTCGTCGACTGTGAGACGGCGACTTCCGATCAGCCCGTCGGTGTACATCAACAACTGGTCTCCGGGTGCCAGATGGATAAGGACAGCCTCTTCCGGCGTGCTGCCGAGACTGCCGGCTCCAAGTGGCACGCCCGTCGGAAACCCGAGCAGTTCGGGCGGTTGATCGCGCCGCATGAGGACGGGGGGTGGGTGGCCTGCGCTGGCAATCTCACAGATGCGATGTCTCGGGTCGTAGACGGCGTAGGCCACGGTGGCGATGTAGTGCTCCAACGCACTGGTCGTTCTGTCGAGATGGTGCAGGACTTCGACGGGGCTGAGGCCGAGGCCTGCCAGCGTTGATGTTGCGGTGCGCAGCTGGCCCATCGTGGCGGCCGCTTCAATGCCGTTGCCCATCACATCGCCCACCACGAGCGCCGTTTTGTCCCCGGCCAGCGCAATGACGTCGTACCAATCGCCTCCCACGTCGCCGGCAGCGCCGGCGGGAAAGTACTCCGCTGTGATGTCGAGCCCGGGACGCTGCTGGCTCGGCCGCCCTGGCAACAGGCCGCGTTGGAGGGTGGAGGCTATGGTGCGGGCGTTCTGGTACCAACGCGCGTTGTCGATGCCGATCGCGGCACGTGAAGCCAGTTCGTAGGCCAGCGCGCCGTCTTCCTCACTGAACGGCAGGGGATTGCGGGTTCGGACCAAGCTTGCGACGCCGAGGATTTCACTGCGGGCAATGAGCGGCACGGCCAGGTAGGAATGTGCTCTTCCATCGATGGGAGCCGCGTCCTCTGCTGCGTCGCCGGCAATGAGCCGGCTGTCTTGATCAGCGAGGCGCGGGACAAGCTGTCGTCGCCTGGTGCGCATGCACTGGGTGATCACATGCTGGGATTCATAGCCCGCGATGCGACAGGGACCAGTCGCCTCCGGGGCGCCTTCTGACGGAAACCTGGCCTTCACTGCCAGGACCCGGAGCGGCGCCGCGGCAAGGTCGCGGTCCGTGAGCGGCGTGTCATCCGTCATGATCGAGTCGAGAACAACCACGGCTATGACATCGGCGAGCTCGGGCACCGAAACCTCCGCCAGTTCCTGGGCTGTCTGCTCCATATTCAGGGCCGCCCCGATGCGCTCAGCCGCATCGGCGATCATGGCAAGGCGCTGCCGCGCACGGACAGTATCCGCGGCCGCCCGGTGACGATCGGTTACGTCTATGACGGAGCCAGCCACTCCCAGTACCCCGCCGCGCGCGTCCTCCAGTCGGTAGAACGACCACGACCATGCATGGTCCTCATCGGGATCGGCGGGTGTGCGAACCGTGACGTACTGGTCGACCAGCGGCATGCCGGATGCAAGCACCTCGCGCAGATTCGCTTCGATCAGAGCGAACGACGAGTCAGGGAGCACTTCGCCCAGCGTCCGGCCGAGATGATCTTTTGCCGAGACGCCGTCCATCCTTTCCAGGGCTGGATTGACGGTCAAGAAGCGCAGCCCGGTGTCCAAGATGTGCATGCCGACGGGGGACTGATCAGTCAAGATCGTGGACAGGGCCAAGTCTCGTTCCATGCGGTGCAGCTTTGCCTCGTCCGTTGCGAGCCCCAGCGCATACACGTCGCCGCAGTCGTCGGTGAGGCGCATGTTGCGAAACTCCACCACACGTCTACTTCCGTCTTTGCAGATGACGGGGACCAACCCCACCCACGTCTGGCCTGTCGCCATGACATCGCCGAACTGCCGGATCACCGCGTCAAGGTCCTGGCTGCTGGCCAGAAGCCTGGCCGCGTACCGTCCCACGGCCTCGTCGCCGCGGTATCCGAACAATTGCGTGGCCTGCGGGCTCCAGAGCACGATCCGCCCCTCCGCGTCCACGACGACAGCAGCGACGCCGAGCAGATCCAGCAATCTGCTCGCTCCCGAGATTCTCACGAGAGGCCCGTTATCCCCGATCCGGGACATGCCCCATTCCGTCATCCGGGACACCCCCTTTGGTTCGCGCCGATCGACTCGCGGTGCGACAGCGGCAATGCTCGGACGATGTCCGATATCCATGGTCCAGCTTCACGCCGGCATATGCCTACCTTGCGGAGGCCCCGTGACGGCGCCGACAGACTGGGTGACGTACCGAATGATCTGGCCCCCGACCGGACAACGACCCCGCACGGAACTGGCTGCGCGCCGCCCGCCGCACCGTGACAGCCGGCTCTTGCCGGCCGACCCGGTGGATGCCCACCCAGTGCAGTCGAACAGACAGTACTGCGCAGTAGCACGCGGCGGCCCGGGTCGGGAGCGCGAGGCATATTCCGGACTTCGTCCGGGCCGCTGCCGCTGCTGAGCAGAGGATCCGCAGTGGCCGACGGGTGGCCCTCACCGCCGTCAAGGACGTGGAGCCGGTCACCGGCCGGCGTCCCCGACACGGGCGTGGACGCTACATCGGGGGATCGATGTCCTCGCTCCCGGCACCGCCAGCCTTCTCGCTCTGTTCCTTCAGCTGCCGAGCCTCGTCCAGCAGCCTGCATCCGTCATGATCGCTCCTTCGATTTCGTTGAAAGCGGTGCCATCCCAGCGAAGCAGCCTCCCCCGTCCCGTCCCGCATCTCCGTGCGCCCCGGGCCGGAGACTGTGCTGGGGCCACGTGCGCGGCCCTGCCGGACGGACGCCCCACAGGCATGCCACCAGGCACCTCGGGTACCCGCGAAAGGGTGGCGCTCACGGCCGCACAGGTCCATCGGAAGGGAGCCAGGTATGAACAAGCACCGCCGCGAGACACACGGCGAACCCGTGCCGAGGGACACACCGGACCGGCAGGCGTCGGATGCCGAGGACCGTTGGGAGCCGCGGACGGCCGACCGCGGTCCGCGCCGCTCCGGGGATGTTCCCGATGTCGACGAAGCTGGAGCAGGACCGCGCGGTGGCCCGCCCCGGTCGGGCGGTGTGCGAGCGGATCAGCCCGTGCCGGACGAGCCGTCCGGCTGATCAGGAACGGCGCGTCTGCCCCGGTTCAGGGCGATGGGCTCGGCAGTCCGTTCTCTTCGGCGCTTCCGCGCCGCCACGAGCCGTGCGGCATGCGCCGGTCAGCTCCGTCCAGGAGGCGCGACTTCTGGGAGGTGAGGACGGCGGAAAGTTCAGCAGAGGGTGACCGCGGGGCGGCCATGCCGTTGGGGCCGCGCCTGGAAGCTGCGTTCGCCGGGCTTGAGGCCGGCATGGTGCTGACCGACCCCGGCGGCAGAATCACGATGGTCAATCCGGCGGCCGAGCGCATCCTCGCACGAGCGGCCCGTGCACTGGTCGGCACCGACGCGCACGACCTGCTGCACCGATCGGCAGAGGGGTCGCTGCTCCCCCGTGCGGAATGCGAGATCCTCGCCGTCATGAGCAGCGGCCGCCCCCGGCGCGGTGGATTCGGGATGTTCCTCGACGGCAACGGCCATCTCGTGCCGGTGGACTGGTCTGCCGCACCGGTCCTGCAGGACGGCAGTACCAGTGGTGCCGCCGTTCTCTTCACGGATGCCACGGAACGCCTCGCGGTCGAGCAGCGACAGGCTCACCATCTGGCCGCGCTGGAAGAGCTCACCGAACGGCTCACCCTGCTCACCGAGATCAGCACCGCCCTCACCCGCCCGATGGACGCGGAGGAAGCAGCAAGACAGCTCGGCGCCCTGCTGGTGCCGCACATCGCCGAGTGGGCCGCGGTGGACCTGCGGGGCCGTTACGACGCATTGCACCGCATCGTGGTCCTCGCTCCCGAGGGCATGGCCGCCGACGATACCTGGCAGGGGCCACTACCTCCTGTGCCCGAGGCCTCGCGGTCCCACCTTGCCCGGGTGCTGCGCCGGGGTGATTCCGCGCTGCTCGGGCCCGACGAGATCGGGGGGCCTACCGACTGTGCGTTGGCGTCCGTGCAGTCCACGATGTTCAGGTCGTTCGCGACCACGTCGGCGATCATCGCTCCTCTGCGGTCGCCGAGGGAAGTCCTCGGAGCGCTGACCGTGGGACGCTCGGATGTGGCACATCCCTTCGACACGGCGGAGCTGATGCTGATAACGGACATCGGCCGGCGCGCAGGGTTGATCATGGACAACGCCCGATTGTTCGGGCAACAGCGGGACATCGCAGCCACCTTGCAGCGTCACATGCTTTCCTCGCTGCCCCGGCTGGAGAACCTGCAGCTGGCGGCACGGTATCTCCCGGCTCCCGCCGGGGCACAGGTGGGCGGCGACTGGTACGACGCCTTCTCGCTCGCCGACGGGGTGACTGCACTGGTCATCGGAGATGTCTCCGGGCACGACCTGCCTGCCGCCGCGGGCATGGCCCAGCTGCGGAACATGCTGCGGTCACTCGCGTGGGACCGGGTGGAGCCTCCCAGCCTCATCGTCGATCGCCTCGACCGGGCACTCCCGGCGATCGCAGACGTGCCCATGGCCTCCCTGGTTCTCGCCCGTATCGAAGGGCCCGTGGACGGCGCGTGGCGACTGAGGTTCTGCAATGCCGGCCACCCGCCGCCTCTCCTGATCGGTCACGACGGCGACGCCCGGTACCTGAACAGCACCGAGAACCTGCTGCTCGGCACTCGACTGCCGGGCGTCCCTGCGCGCGCGGACAGCAGTTCGCCCCTTCCGTCCGGTTGTACGCTCCTGCTCTACACGGACGGACTCGTGGAATCCCCGGATGAGGACCTGGATACGGGACTGGAGCGGCTGAGGCGCCACGGCGCGGCCTTGGCACACCATCCGTTGGAAGACTTCTGCGACGAGGTCCTCAGCCGCATGGGCCATACCGGGCACGACGACACCGCCCTTCTTGCCCTGCGTCTGCCTCGAACGGGGGCGGACGCGGTATGAGGCAGTCCCGGTGACCCGGCACTGTGATGCCACGTCCACCACTGCCGAACCCGCGGTCTCCCCTCGTTCAGCGCTGGCACTCCGGGCACCAGACGGTCCGCCGTCCGGCAATCCGAGTCGAGCACAGGGACCGGCCGCAGCGGGGACACCGCGGCTCGCTGTCATCCCTGCGCCCGGTGAGCCATGAACGCCGCGGCGGCACGCAACCAGCACGCACGGATGCTTCGAGCACCCGCCCCATTGCAGCATGAACCTGCCGCAACTCCCTCTCGCTCAGGTCCCGCGCCGGCCTACGAGGGTCAGCACGAGCCCGCCAAAGAATCTCGTCGCACAGGAGATTCCCGAGACCCGCGATCACCGACTGGTCCATCAGCGCGCTCTTGACCCCGCCACGTCGCTCCCACAGCAGTTCTTGGAATTCCGCCCGGCCCACGGTCAGGGCATCGGGGCCCAACCCCTCCAGAACTCGGGCGACAGCGTTCTCGTCGGCCAACTGCACACCCTGGAGCTTGCGTTGATCGCGATAGCGTAGATCCCGGGTCCCGTCGAGCGTCAGCACGATGCGGTCGTGCGGTTCGATCGGCTCGACCGAAGAGCAGCACCGCAGTGACCCCGTCATGCCGAAGTGCCAAAGGAGCGTGGGGCCGTCAACCGTCGGCACGAACAACCACTTGCCGTGGCGCCACGCCTTCCCGAAGCGTCTTCCCTTCAATTCCCTCCCCAGCCGTCTCTCGGTGACACCATGCAGAACCCCGGTGTCCCGGACCTCGACACATGTGACACAGCGGCGGCGGCTGCAGGTCATCAACACCTGGCGAAACGCCTCGACATCCGGTAGTTCGGGCATGAATACACCCCGTCCTTCCGTGCGCTTACGCTGCGTCGAGCACGTTCGCAGCGATGCGGAGGTCCGAGACCAGGCCCGCGTACACGGCATCGCGGTCGTCGTCGGCGCGCAGCACTGCGGCCGGGTGAATCGTCGCCACCCACCCACGGATGCCCCCACCTCCGGCATCCTGCTCGTTGCCGAGGTGGTCAGGCCACGGCAGGAGCGCGCCGCGCTGCTCGGACACCCGGAACGACGATCCGAGCAGCGCCTTGCCCGCGGTCGAGCCGAGCGCAATCACCAGCTCGGGGGAAACGAGCCGCAGCTCCGCCTCCAGCCACGGCCGGCACGCCGTCATCTCCCGCAGGTTCGGCGCCTTGTGGATACGCCGCTTGCGACCCTCCGGGATCGTGAACTTGAAGTGCTTGACGGCGTTCGTGACATATGTGCCGTCCGGGTCGATGCCCGCGTCGGCGAGCGCTCGCTCCAGGACTCTCCCCGCGGGCCCGACGAACGGCTTGCCCAGCCGGTCCTCCTGGTCTCCCGGCTGTTCACCGAGCAGCAGGACGCGCGCCGAAGTGTCGCCCTCGCCGAAGACCGTTTGCGTCGCGTCCTGGTACAGCGGGCAGCCACGACACTCGGCCGCCGCCTTCCGCAGTCCGGGCAGACCCGCGCGGCGCCCGGGCAGAAAGGGTGTGGCGTCGTATTCCTGTGCCGCTCGTGTGTCGGAGGTGGGTGCCATGTCCATCACCGCCTTCCTTCCGGTCCGGCCGGGCGAACGGGGCTCCGTGAGGCGCCAAGGATCGAGGAAAAGGCTGATCACAGCCGAATCACTGCCGAGGTACCCACAATGACACCTCGGAAGCGCGAACCCCGTCGCCGAAGTGTCGCTCGGTCACCTGTCGACACCCCGGTGGGGGACCCGTGGGCGAGCCTTCGCGCTGCGATATCGCGTGTTCAGCGCACGCGCATCCCGTCCGGCATGCATTCCTCGTGGCACGGTGACCTTAAGTGGCAACGTGACCACGACTGCGCCCCGAACGCAGTGGCCGCGGCTCACGCCTCCACCGCCGAACCCGGGTGAAACCGGTCCGAGGAGGCTCGCGGTCATGCGCAACGAGGAACGTCTGAAACGGCACAAGAAGCAAGGCGGCACCACGCTCGACGGCACGGCACACCGTGATGGCACCGGGTACGTAGCGTTGGTCAGGCCTGGGCGGCCAGCGCGGCGCACAGCACCGCGACGCCGACTGCGAGCCAGGCGAGGTAGTCACCGAGGTGGCCGGAGTGCAAGCGGCGAAGTGCCCGGATGGCACGGGCGACCGGGTGCCGCTCGGCCAGCTGGGGCCTACGGCGGTGGACGGCTGCGGCGGCGAGTGCGCAGGCGATCCCCACCGAGAGCACACCGAGTGCAACGCCCGTGCCGGTCCAGGCTTCCGCCGTGTGGGCGGTGGGTGGGGCCGGCTTTCCTGCCAGCACCGCGGCCGCATAGCCGGCAGGGTCGGTAAAGGTGGCTGCGCCACCCGCGAGCGCCGTAGCTGCGGCGGGAACGCATCCGAGAGCGGCAGCGAGGGCCAGCAGTACTGCCGGTACGACGGTCATCGCGGGTGGCAGGCTGCGCTGCGGTGAACGGACTTCGGGCTCCTCGCCCTCCCCGCTGGTCTCCTCATCACCTGGACGGCTCTGCGGCACCGGCCCTGCGCCCCAGAAGATCCTGAGGGCGGCACGCAGTACGGCGCCGCCGGTGACGGCCGAGGCGGCGATGAACACCGCCACCAGCCAGGGCTGCCAATGGGCGGCCGCGTCCTCGGCCAGGGCCTTGCCCTGGCCGGTTCCCAGTGGGGGAAGGCCGGCAAGCGCCAGGGCGCCGACGACGAACAGGACTCCGACGAGCCGCAACGAGCGGGCTCTGCCGTGCAGACCGTGTTCGTCGACGGAGCCGAAGCGGTCGAGCAGAACGCCGGTGAGCCCGAAGAGGGCGGCCTTGGCCAGCCCATGGCTGACGACGTAGACAACGGTTCCGGCCACGCCGTCGGGGGTGAGCAGAGCAATGCCGATCAGGAACAGGCCGACATGGCTGACCGTGGAGAAGGCCAGCATTCTTTTGAGATGGCGCTGTTGCCAGCACATCACGGCGCCCAGCAGCGCGGTCAGGATCCCCAGGGCCGTGAAGGTGGCGCGGAACGCCCCGTGCGGGATGCCGCCGGGGCCGGCGAAGACGATCCAGTACAGGCGGCCCGTGCCGTAGACACCGAGTTCGACCATGACGCCGGACATCAGCATGCACACGGGGGTGGGCGCGACGGCGTGGGCGTCGGGCAGCCAGAAGTGGAAGGGGACGGCTGCGGCCTTGACCAGGAACGCGGTGACGACGAAGACGAACGCCACGACGGTCAGCAGGTCCGTCTGCCGGCCGGCAAGCTGCTCGCCGAGCCGGGCGAGGTTGAGCTCCCCGGTGCGGGCGTAGAGCAGTCCGATGCCGAGCAGAGAGCAGTAAGCGGCGAAGGAGGTGACGATGCCGAAGGTGATGGCGCCCTGGAGCGGGCGGGGATCCTCGATGCGGTAGCCGGTGAGGGCGTAGGCAGCAGCGCCCATGAGTTCGAAGAAGACGAAGGCGTTGAACAGGTCACCTGTAAGCGCGAAGCCGATCATGCCGGCCTCGAAGAGCAGCAGCAGGGCGGGGAAGATACCGGCGCGCTCGCCTTCGGGTTCGTCGAAGTAGCGCCAGGAGTAGACGACGACGGCGAGCACCAGAACGGCGACCAACAGGGCCAGCGTGGCACCGATCGGATCTGCGGCCATGACGATGCCCAGTCGGGCGGGCCAGCCGCCGAGGTGTGCGGTCGCGATGCGGTCGCTGTGTGTCCACAGCGCGGTCAGGCAGGCCAGTTCCACAGCGGCGGCCGTTGTGGCGACCACGTCGCAACCGAGGCGGTGCAGCCAACGGCCCGCGACGGCAAGGAGAGCGGAACCGAGCAGGGGGATGGCCACGGCGAGCGGGAGCAGTTCCTGGCTCGTCATGCTCAGCCCTTGAGGCCGGTGAGGGCCTGGGGGTCGACGGTGTGATGGCGTTTGCGCAGCTGGATGATCAGGGCGAGCAACAGCGCGGTGACCGTCGCGCCGACCACCACATCTGTCAGGGCCAGCGCCTGCACGACGGGGTCGACGACCGGCCTCGTGCCTGGAGTGAGGTCGGAGTAGACCGGGGCGGTCGCGCCACGTCGGTAGCCGACGGCCAAGAGCAGCAGATAGGTGGAGGACTGGGCGACGGCCAGACAGCCGGTGGCGTGGATCAGGTTGCGGCTGGTGACCAGGCCGTAGAGGGCGATGAGGAGGACCCAGCCGGCGGCGAGGTAGGGCCAGATTCCCACTAGCGGACCCCCTCTCTCTGTTCCTCGGGGTCGGTGAGTTCGACGGCCTGGTCGAGGAAGTGAGCCAGCAGGACGATCAGTCCGGAGGCGACTTCGATGCCGACCGCGGCGTTGAGGACGGGCACGGTGCCGCCTGAGGTGATCTGGTTGAACGTGCCCAGCGGCAGCACGTTTTGCAGAAACGCCGCGCCCGCCACCATGGCAGCCAGGCCGACGAGGGTGAAGGACGCGGCGGCCAGTGAGTCCGCGACGTCCAGGACGGTCAGCGGCCGGATGCGCTGCAGCACGCGATAGTCGGCGGCGACATAGGCCAGGTGCAGGGCGGTGGCCAGGACGACGCCGCCCTGGAAGCCGCCTCCGGGGCTGAGCTGGCCGTGCGCCACGATGTACACCCCCACGACCAGCGTGATCGGCAGCAGCAGCACTCCGAAGAGTCGCGTGGTGGGCAGTACTCGCCCCGCTTCCGCACGACGATGGCGTTCGCCACGGGCCCGGCGTAGCAGCAGCGTCGCCCCCAGCACGGTGCCGAACAGGATGGACTCCTCCCCCAGCGTGTCGTACGCGCGGATGTCGAAGTTGACGGAAGAGACGACGTTGGCCGTCCGGTGGGCCAGGGCGGCCGCCACGGCCCGCTCGCCGTACGGGTGGGCGGCTGAGCCGAAGGGCGGCAGTTGGAGGCAGGCAGCGGTGAAGCAACCCGCGATCACCGTGGCCGCGGCCAGGAACATGACCAGCCGGAAGCGGGCGCTCACTGTTGCTCCTCGCCGTCACCGCCGGCGCGGCGGGCGACCTTGCGGACCGTGAGGAGGATCAGCAGCGGGGTCAGAGCAGTGCCGACCGCCAGCTGGGACAGTGCGACGTCGGGGGCCTGCAGCACCGCGAACAGCACCGCCAGACCCAGGCCCAGGGCGGCGAGGACGACGGCCTGTCGCGCCGGATTGCGGGTGAGCACTGCCATGGTCGCCGCAATGACCACGAACGCGAGCGCTGCGCCGATCAGCCAGTCGTTCACGACCCACTCCCCTCCTCTGCCTGCCTCGAAGCTTGGGCGATGGCGATAGTGGTGACCGTTCCCCCGATTGCGAACAGCAGACCGATGAAGAGCGTTTTCATCGCAGCCCGCCCCGCTCCCTGGTCGGTGGCAACCGCCACGGCGATCAGCGGCATCCCGGCACAGGACGCCAGAGCGAGGGCGTGCAGCCGCATCACAGTCCCCCGCAGGCGAACCAGCGCGGCCGCGGAGAGGAAGAGGAATCCCACGCCCGTCCACACCAGCGCGAGCACGACCATGTGACCTACCGTCATATCGCCTCTCATACCCATATTTCCTGCCTGGCGTCCAGCCGACCGCGCCGCACGGAGCGGTCGGTCATCCGTCGCTGCGGACGTCGTGCCGGGCCGGCCCCTCCTCGTGGCCCTGCCCGGCGACGAAGCGGGTGAAGACCAACGTGCCGGCGGGGGCCAGCACAGCCAGCATCAGCGCGAGATCCTGATACGACGGCCGCTGGTATGCCCCGGGCAGCAGGAGGAACACGGCACCGACCACGGTGGACAGAAGGGATAGGCCCGCGAGGCGACGCACCGTGCTGCCGCGTGCCACCACCCAGAGGCACACCGGCACCGGACCGACCAGCAGGACCAGGACGGCAACCGACCAGATGTTCACTGCGACCGGTCCAGTCGTCGCACGGCCATTTCCACCGGACCCGCACCGGAGCTCAGGGCGTGCACCAGCACCTCGTCATCGCGAGGAATGTCGATGACGCATGTGTCCGGCGAGGCGGCCAGCATCACGCCGGCCCAGCCCGCGTCCACACCCCGGCGCAGGGCGATGCGTCGAAGCACGGCACCCTCAGGGTTTCGCACCATCATGGTCAGCAGCGCGGCACAGCCGCGCAGAACCGCGCCCGGCAGCAGGGCCGTGGCCCGTGCCGCGTGGCGGGCGCCCTGCCACCCGAGGCCGGTTGCCAGGCGCATCCGTCGTGCCGCAAACGCCGCGCCCAGTGCGGAGAGGCCTGCCACGATGAGCTCGACCGGCGAGAGCGAACTGATCGACACCACCACGATCGCCGTCAGCACCCCGCACCACACCGCGATCTCCACGAGTCCTGCGCGCACTGTCTCTCCCTGTCGGCCGTTGCCGGGGTCCGATCTGGTTCACGCAGCCGGCGCGCGGCCGGCTCCACCTGGTGCCGGCCACGCAGCAGCCGTCCGGAGCTCCATCCCTCTCGGCGGAGCGGCAGGCGACGGGCTGGGAACCGGCTTGGCAGGCACGTTCCTTTCGCCCTTCGTGTTCCGAGCAAGCACCCACTTCTCGATGTGCCCGTTTTGGCGTTCGCGCTGTGGGCTGGATCCGAGAGGCATGGTCACTGACTCCAGACTGGTGCCTGCGGGACGCGTGTACCCCGCATCCCAGATGCCAACCCGGGCCCGCCGGCAGGTAAACCGGGGATCACCCGCCCGGCCCTCGGCGGGCGCGGCGAGCACGCGCAATCCATCGCCGGCGGTGCCCGGGTGTTCCGTGGCTCCGGACGTGGCGAACGGGCCGGCTATCCGCTGATGTGTGTGCGAGTCGCCGGATCGCTCAGCTCGGCCGGCCGGCGCCCCGGGGAGGTCGTACTGCTCGGGCGGCCCATCGCCGAACTCTTGGTCGGTCCCAGGCACGACCTCGGCGAGCGAGGCACCGCTCCCTTCGCGGGCAGCCCGGCATCGGCTACCGCACCCATGCCCGGGAACGCCATGCAGCGGACGCTACATCACATCCCCCGACTCACTGATGGCTTCCAGCAGCGCGGTTGCGGTCTCATTGTGCGGGGTGGGGATGCCCAGTCGGGCACCCGCGCGCACCACCGCGCCGTTACGTGCATCGTATTCCAGTGGGCGGCCTGCCAGGCGGTCCCACAGCATGCTGCTGCCGGACTCGGCCGGCATCGTCCGCAGCCTGGCAATGACCTGGTCGGCCAGGTCGCGACGCGCTCACGGTGCTCGACACCGTTCAGCAGCACCGCGACACGGGTACCCGCATCGCACAGCCGCTCCAGCCAGGGCGCAGCCCCCGCCGTCTGATGCGCCTTGGTCGCCAGCACCAACCACTCGACCGTAGACATCTGAGCAGGGTCGAGAACTTCCGGAATCGATGTGCTCTCGACCGCCCCGTCGGACCGCACGATCCGCGGCCTGCCCAGCGGCGAGCGCACGCAGGCAGTCACCTCCATGCGCCCCGTCGAGGCCAGGCCCGCGGCCATCACGCCGCCCACCGCGCCCACACCCACCACCGCAACACGCGTCATGACCACCGACCCTACCCGCGAGTAGGGAGAAGCGTGATTGCTGGTTTCGAGAGGCCGTGCCGGCACAACATGCGCCCCTTGCCTATCGCCACCTGCCCGGCATCTCGAGCCTGGCCCGCGGACTTGTCTCCAGCCACTCGGCAGTACCTGCGGCGCTCTCCAGAGCCCTTGGTCCTCGCCAGCGACGGCCAGGCCCCGTGTCGCTCATCGATGAACTGCGCAACCGGCCCCCGCACTGGCGCGGCGGTCGCGGGCGTCGAAGTCAGTGGTGCGGATCAGCGGTGAATCCCGGCCGACTCGTAGTCGAGCTTTGCAAGGAGACGGAACCAGACTTCCGCGCGCACCCTGTCCAGCGGCGACCGGTCTGGGCGGAAACCGGCCCAGGGAGCCGGTGACGACGACGCGGAGTCAGAACTGTTGTTGCCATACAGGTGATTGAGTACCAGGTCTTCGATCATCTGCCGGTGCGTTCTGTCCGCACGGAGTCGCTGAGCCGGGAGCCCGTCCCCCCATTCGGTGAACACGCGCAATTCAGGAGTGAGCGATTCCGCATGGTGCCATGTGTCGTCGCTCCACTGACCGGCCCCGAGGGTGCTGTCGAGGACACCTCTCATCCATTGTCCGGATGCCGTGTTGATCGCCTGCGTGAAGGCGTTCCACTTCCTCGTCTTCTGCTTGCCCCGGCCTCGATGGGGATTACGGCCGATCGGAACGGAGAACCGGATGGTCGGTGCCTCGGTGAGGTAGAGGTCGAACTGTCGTCTTTCCCCTTCGCCGCCCAACCGGACGAACTCCGCACCCAGTATCCGACGCATCGCGTAGGTCGCAGGCGGGCGCCATTGAAGGCCCCTCATGAGCCTGCGCTGAACTGTGACACCCGTGCCGTCAAAGCTGACACGGGCACGGGAGGTTGCCACGTGCAGGACCGACGAGTCGAACTGTGCTGGCATGCTTTCTCCAGGGACGGTGGTGCAGGGAAGTCACTTCCGCGAGCGTGGGCGGCTGAACGTGGTGGTGAGTGGCACCGTCGAGCCAGCCCGCTGTTCCAAAGGCAGGAGCACTCGGGTCCAGTGGGTGCGACGGGGAATGCGGCGTCCGGCCCGGTCATGTCGTACGGGATGCACTCGGGCCGAGCAGTTCGTCGGCGATGGCTGCCGCTGCCGCCGAAGAGACCACGGCCGGCGCTTCGAGCCCCCACAGGCCGGCCAGCTCAGCCGCAAGCCGCAGTTCCGCCTGGCGCGCACTGGCCTCCTCTCGCTCGCGGGCGTTGACAGCCTCGCGTCGTGGGTTGCCGATCTTCTCCAGAAGGGACTGCATGTGGTCACGGCCGAAGCGGGGGAGCATCCGCCCTCAGCGTCGGGTGATGGGGCGTCAGGCCGCACGGTGCGGAACATCAGGTCTACCGTAGGCAGAACCAATGGTGCCAGATGACTGAGGCCGGGGGCGGAGATGCGGCAGGAGGCTGCGTGGGTTCCGTCACGCATCGCCGTCCCCGCCCCCGACGACGGCGCGCCTACCCCTGTTTCCCTTCGGGACGCCTCCGTCCTGTCCGTAGGTCGTTGCCACAGCATGCGCGTAGGGCCCGGCCATCGGGGGAGACGGCCGGGCCCTACGCAAGGGGTACATGTGCGGCGTCAGGTCACCATCGGTACCAGCGGCCGCGGCCACCGCCCGCACTGGTGGAACGCATGACAAAACCGAGCAGCCACAGCACGAGAACGACTAGAGCCACCCACCACAGAATCTTGACGGCGAAACCGGCACCGAAAAGAACCAGAGCGAGCAGCAGAACAAGAAGCAGGGGAACCATAGTTATCAACCTCCTGACCCGCCATGTGCCCTGTCAATTCAACTCTATTCACCGAGCGCAGCCTTGTTTGTGAAGGAAACGCCGGGGCAACAGTGGAGGGTTACCGCGACAGCGGCACCCTGGCAATGAGGAGGCACATTCCATGAGTACCAGCGAGTAGGCACAGTCGAAGACCTAGCAGGTCCAGGGCCAGGCCACAGACGCCGTACTCGTCGAGGACCTCCCCGGAATGGATCAGGGGAGGCCCTCGACTTGCATGCTCGGCGTCGCCCGGCTCGGCATCTGGCCGTACCTACGGCTTACGCCCCATACGGAACAGCCTCCAGGTCGGAGAATCACCGGAATCAGGGCCGAATGGCGGAGTGGCTGTCCGGATGGAGAGGGAAGATCTGGTCGAGGCCGACGATGCGCAGTACGCGCAGTGTGTGGGGAGGGACAGCTGCGAGCGCGATGTCCGCCTGGGCGGCCTGGGCATGGTTGCGGGCCGCGATCAGGGCGGTGATGCCGCTGGAGTCACAGAACCCTATGCCGGCCAGGTCCAGGATGAGGCGCTGGCCCGGCTTGAGGGTGATCGTAGTGAGCAGTTCGCGCAGCTCGGGTGCGTTGTCGTAGTCGAGTTCACCGGTGATCTCCAGCACGGGACCGGTGGGGGCGTCTCGGAGGGTGGTCTTCAGCGGGCTCATCGTGAATTCGTCGTCTGGGGGTCGGGGGCGGGAACGCCGAGGGCGAGCAGGGCGGTGTCGTCGTCGAGGCCGTCGCCGAAGCTGCGGAGCAGGCCGGTCAGGGCCTGGATGACGGCGTGCGGGGGTGTGCCGGCGTAGCCGGCGATGAAGGCGAGCAGGGCCTCGTCTCCGAACAAGGTGGTGCGGTCCTTGCCGGTGCGGGCTTCGGTGATGCCGTCGGTGTAGAGGAGCAGAGTGTCGCCGAGGGAAAGGATGGTGGTGGCGGTGGCGAAGTGCGCGGTGGGCAGGATGCCGACGAGGAGTCCGCCGGGGGTGGGCAGGAAGTCGGCTGTGCCGTCGGCGCGCAGGACGAGGGCCGGAGGGTGGCCGCCTGAGGCAAGGCGGACGGCGACGTTCCCGGTTGCGGCGTCCGGTTCGAGTGTGCCGAAGATGGTGGTGCAGTACCGCGGGTCGCCGCTGCCGGCGTAACGCTCGTGGAGCACCCTGTTGAGGGTCGACAGGGCGGAGACGGGATCGGGGTCGTGCAGGGCGGCGGCACGCAGGGTGTAGCGGGTCAGTGAGGTGACCGCGGCGGCCTGGGGGCCTTTGCCGCACACGTCGCCGAGGAAGAAGGCGAAGCGCTTGCCGTCGACGGGGAAGACGTCGTAGAAGTCGCCGCCGAGCCGGTCGGGATGGGCGGTGTGGTAGTAGGCGGCCGTCTCCACCCCTGGGACCGGCGGCAGGGTGTCGGGCAGCAGCGACTGCTGGAGCACGGCGAGGGCGTCCTGGAGCCGGGCCCGGTCGGCCTCCGCCTGCTTGCGTGCCTCTTCGGCCGCCTTTCGGCCGCGCAGGAGTTCCTCCTCGTACGCACGGCGGTCCCGGGCGTCGAAGACCGTGGTGCGGATGAGCAACGGCTCGCCGGTACTGCCCTGCTTGACCACGGAGGAGACCAATACCGGCATGCGTCCGCTGTCGGCCCGCTTGATCTCCAGGGCTATGCCGCTGATCTCTCCCTGCATCCGCAGCAGCGGCGCGAAGTGCGTCTCGTGGTACAGCTTGCCGCCCACGGTCAGCAGGTCGGTAAACCGCATCCGTCCCACCACCCTCTCCCGCTGCAGGCCAAGCCAGTCCAGCAGGGTGGTGTTGATCTTCGCGATGGTGCCGTCCATCAGGGTGGACAGGTATCCGCACGGCGCGTTCTCGTAGAGTTCCTCGGCGCTGTCCTCCAGCAGCGCCGCGAACGCCGCCGCCTGCGATGTCTCATCGCCGTCGGCGTCCTGCGGGTCGGGCTCCTGCCCGGTGCGGCACATCATCACAAGCCCGCCAGGAAGCTGCGGATCGCCTCATTGGTGGCTTCGGGCGCGGACAGGTGCGGGCAGTGCCCGGTCGCATCGAGAGTGACCAGGATCGACCCGGGGATCGCCTGGTGGACGAAGGCGCCGACTTCCCGGGGAGCGATGACATCCTCGGTGCATTCCAGCACCAGCGTCGGCACCTGCACGGTTTTCAAATCGTCCCTCGAGTCGGACAGGAACGTGGTGCGGGCGAAGACGCGCGCCATGCCCGGGTCGGTGGCGCAGAAGCTGTTCGTCAGTTCCTCACCGAGCTCGGGCCGCTCCGCGTTCCCCATGATCACCGGAGCCATTGCCGCCGACCAGCCCAGATAGTTCGACTCCAGGGACGCCAGCAGTTCGTCGATGTCGTCGGCGCTGAATCCGCCACGGTAGCCATCGTCGTCGATGTAACGGGGCGACGGAGCGACCATCGCCAGGGCCCCGATGCGCTCCGGAGCCATGCCGGCGGCCAGCACCCCGATCATCGCGCTGACGGAATGGCCCACGAACACCGCATCGTGCAGGTCATAGGTTTCGCACAGCTCCACCACGTCGCGGGCGTACCCGTCCAGCGAGGCGTAACGATCCTCCGAGAAGGCAGACGGGTCCGCGCGGCCCGAACCCACGTAGTCGAACAGCACCACCTGGTATTCCTCGACCAGAGCCGGCACCGTCAGCCGCCACATGTTCTGATCACAGCCGAAGCCGTGAGCCAGCACCACCGTGCGCCCCTGTGGGTTACCGATGACGTTGACGTTGTTCCTGCGGCCGGTATCCATGCGGCAAGTCTCGCAGGTCCCGCTCACCCTTTCGCCCCGGCCACGAACCCACCCCCCACCCCACACAAGGACCCCCGATGGCACTCCCCCGCTCCGATCGCAGAGCTCGACCCGTCCGCGCTGATTTGCGCCGGTGAAGGGTCGGCTTGTGTGCCCTGTGCCAGCGCATGACCCACACATGCGGCTCCGGCGGCTCGCCGCTGTGCCAGTAGTGCACAGCACCGGTCTTGGAGTGGTGGGGCTCGAGCGTGCGCTACGTCAGCACGCGAGCCTGACCAGACACCCCACGACGAGTAGCCGCTGCGCAGGTCCCCCCACGGGAGGTGGGACTAGGACCCCAGGGCTCGGGCCCCGAAGACCCGGCCTTGCGCAGGGCTCGCTGTCATCCGCCGGCGGGAGGCGTGTTCGATCCGAGACGCGCCGTGTCGGCGACGAGGTCCGCATAGGTCGCGCCTTGTGGTACTCCGGCAGTTCGGCGAAGCGCAATCGGGCGGCGGCGATCATACGCAGGTGACAAGGCAGCTGTGACACGATCCTGGGCATGAAGAACATCGGCAGAGCCCGTGGCCTGGACTTCTTCCGCGGAGATGTCCCCATCTACACGTTGACCTTCGCCAAGGGCATATCGGCAGTGGAGCTCCTCTCCCGCATGCGGGCAGATCACGACACGCTGGCGCTGCGCGATGCCGCTTCTCTGAACGACGAGTACGGCGACACCTTCTTCGACGAGGACGAGCCGGTGGTGACGACCGGAACCGACGGCGCGTGGACCTGGGCCTGGGAGCAAGGCGGAATGCACGGCCTTAACGAGCAGATCCTGTCAGCGGCCTCGCAGGGCACAGAGGCTGTTGCCCTGCACTACAACGACAAGCCGATGCACTGGTTCAAATACGCGGTCAACGGTGACATCCTCGTCGACTTCCACACGCTCGAGGCGATCAGGCCGACCGGTCTGGAGCCGCAGCGCCTCGACACCGTGATGCGCCCGCTCGGACTACTGCCCGGGCAGCCCGCCCCGCCCCACAGCGTGCTGGCGCTTGCCGAGAACGCATTCGACCTGCAGGCGACACCAGCCGAAGACGGCGAAGAACGCTGGACCGGCAACCTCCTCGCCCTCCCGGAGTGAGCCTCGCTGCCCATCTCGATTGCGAGCCCACAGCGCTCACGCGCGCCGCTGCGCTCGTCCCAGGCTGAGCGCATGAAGATCACGGTGCCGTCGGCAGTCGACGGACGTGCCAGCGCGGCTGGCCCGCTAGGGCGCATGGACCCGGCCGCTGCCCCATCTCCAACACCGTGCCTCGGCGAGGTCCTCGATCCGGGGTCGTCGGGGTCCCAGCCTCCGGCACTCCTGGTGAGCTTGATCATGGCGACGTGCCGGGATCGTCGCGGCCGTGCTCGATCTGGGAGAGGTAGTCGTCGAAACCCTCCGGCATCAGGGCCCTGACCAGGATCAGGCCCTCTCGTGCCGTCGTCACGTCGTCCCCGGTGAATCCGAGCCCGGGCATCCGGTCCAGCAACGCGAGGACACGGCCGGGCAGCAGGACCGGTCGCCGTGGGCGAGTTGGCGCAGCGTCTCTCCGCCGCGCGCGATCATCTCGTCGTGCAGGCGCCGTGTCCTCCACCGGCACCACCCCCGTCCAGGTCCAGGTCCAGTTCGGGGATCGCGTTCGTCATGCATCATGCGTTCAGCGCGAGGCCTGACGTTAGGTCAAGGTCAACTCCGAATATCCCGCGGTTAGCCATCCGAGCAGGTGCCTGTGGCGAGCCGACAGGTCACTCGCATTTCGCCACCACCTCTGGCTGTCCCACATGCCGTGCCGCCATGGCGCGTACCAGTCAAGCCAGGCGGCAAGACTGGCTGATAACTTGGCCCCATGATGGTGGCATTGATCGACTCAGGACTTGGCCTCCTTTCCACTACAGGCTGGCTTCGCCACCTTGCCCCGGAACTCGATCTGCTACTGCTTCTGGACCCCGACGGCGCCCCCTGGGGATCGAGAACTGCCTCCTTCGTCACAGACCGTCTGTTCAGCGCCGCTCAATTGGCCGTCCAGCAGGGCGCGGAGGCCATCGTGGTCCCCTGCAACACCGCCACCGTCACCGCGATCGACGCTCTGCGCGAGAGGTTCGAACCGCGAGTACCCGTGATCGGAACCGTGCCCGCGGTGAAATCGGCCGCAGCAACCGGAAAAGGCATGGCCGTGTGGGCAACGGTCCGGACCACGTCGAGTGACTACCAGGATCGCCTGATCGCGGACTACGCGAACGGCATGCCTGTCGCGCGTGTCGCATGCCCCGGTCTGGCCGAGGCGATCGACCACGGCGACACGGCCGCAGCAGCGGAAGCCATCGCCGACGCGGCCGAGCGAACCCCCCGTTGCGACTCCGTGGTGCTGGGTTGCACGCACTACCCCCTGGTGGCGCCAGAGATTCTGCAGAGCCTGCCCGCGGGAACCACCCTGTACGACAGCGCGGAGGCAGTCGCTCGCCAAACACTGCGGCGACTGGACCGAACCAGGGAATCGCACAGCACCATGGGCTCCATCGACGTGGTACTCAGCGGTCGCCGCGGAAACCTCCCGGCAGGCGCCCACGCCTACCCAGTGGGCCGCGCCCTTGCCGCAGCAGGGCGGGTACCCCGCGAAAATCTCATCTCCGCCGCAACTCGCTCCCCGATGGCTGCACCGGCGATCTGAGCAAGCCCCAGATCCTCTGCGGCCTCTCGGCCAGGCGTACGGCTGCTCCGTTCGAGGCGCCGCCCGGTGATCACAGAGCGTGGCAACTACGTGATTGCCCAGAGCCTGCGCCTGTCTCGTGACAGGGCTCCACGCGCGCCTATCTGCGCGACCTCGAACATGGCCCGGGCGCAGCCACGGCCTCGACACCCCATACTCAAGCGGCCAACATGAGCGCTCCCCGGCCAACCGATTCCTAGTGCCGTCTGCCCAGCGGCGAGACCGGTGGGCGTCGTGACTTCGGGCGCCGTCCGTCGCGCAGAAGAGCCCAGAGGACGTTGACGCGGCGGCGGGCGAGAGCGAGCGCGGCCTGAGTGGCCGCCATGTCACGGCCGGTGGCGGCCTTGCCCTCGCCGCGGTAGCCCTCGAGGCGCGGTGGATGGCTCGGCCGGAGAGGTAGAGCACCGACTGGTCGTGTTTGAGAGCGGCACCCTCTTCCTCCGCGCTGCCCGATGACTCCGGTCATGCTCGATTCTCCCGTATGACCGGAGCGGCGGCCTCAGGAGGCTTGGGTGTGCTGGCCTCTGCTGCGCGCGGGGTGACCTGTGCTTGTACCGCCGCGGCCACGTGGTCGGCGAGGGGTTCGGGCAGGGCCCGGCCGCCAACGGTCCGCAGGAGTGCGTCGGCGATCAGGTGGAGTTTGATGTTGCTGTGCTGGGAGGCGGTCACCAGCACCTGCCAGGACTGCTGGTCGGTCAGATGGAACGATGCCATGAGGATGCCGCGGGCCATGTCGATCGCCGGGCGGGTCTGCATTGCCCGACGCAACTGGGCGTTCTCGGCCGCTTGGTCGCCGCCGGACGGGGCTGCTGGCCGGGGCAGCCGTTCCGAGGACGGCGTATGACGTCCGGCCGTGGCGGCCTCGGCCGCTTTTCCGCCGCCGGAATCCGCCGACTCAGCCACCTCGGCGTACGCGAGATTGGACGGGGCGGCCAGATGCTTACGCGTCCCATCCAGTCCGGTGATGAACAGCGGAAGGGTGCGGGTCAGGCCGAGCAGCCGCTTCATGGCCGGGCTGGTGGCACCCAGGCTGAGACTCTTGGATGTCTGGAGGGCGCGGCGGCGCACTCGCAGCAGAACGTTGAGGGCGGAGCAGTCACAGAATTCGACCCCTGCGAGATCCAGTTCCAGGCCGCCCGCAGCGCGGTCCAATGCTTCGCTCAGCGCCCGCTGCAGTTCCTGGTCATTGCTCAGGTCGAGCTCACCGGACACTGTCACGACGAGCCGGTCGCCGACCGTGTCGACCCTCAATGTCACAGGCACCGGGGTCTGCGATTGCTTGAAAGCGGTGCCGCACTCGGTGCAGGGCTCTTCATCCCCGGGAAGAGGCGCGTGATGAGACATCGGGAGCTCCCAGCGCATACCAGCTTCTCTGCGCTCCCAGCATCACCCCCCGATGCCTTTCACGTCAACCGTTACACGAAATGCAGTTCATGCTTTTGAATGCGTGAACCGGACGCCCTATCGTGGAGGCATGGACCGAGTGCCGGAACCACATGCAGGCTGGACGTTCTTGACCAACCATGCCCGAGTGCTGGCCGCGATCTCCGAAGATCACACCACCCGGGTCCGTGACATCGCCGTCCGCTGCCAGCTCACCGAACGCGCCGTGCAGAAGATCATCGCCGACCTCGAAGAGGGCGGATACCTCACCCACGTCCGGCGCGGTCGGTCGAACGTCTACCGCATCCCACCCGGCACATTTCTCCGCCACCCGGCAGATGCCGGCGCCACTGTCGCAGAGCTGCTGACAGTCCTTGCCCGCCAGGAGGCCACGCACGCAACCGTCCCCGCCGCCGAGTCGCACGAGGAGCGCTGACCCGACATCCCCAGCCACGACGCTGACGGTGGGCCGCGCTGCCGGCTGATCTGTACGCTGGGGCCCAGTGGCTGCCCACACGAGAGGTTTCTTCGTCCACTGGGCTGATGCGCTGCCGCTGCCCACGGTCCGCGCTAGGTCGGCCCCTACGCCCTGCCCGAGTTCACCCTCAAGCACCTCAGGCTCTGGCCTGCGCACCTCCCGCCGGGGCACGCACGCGCAGCACCCTCCCTGGGGTGGGGTGGATCTTTCCGCGTCCGCCACAGCCGGGCACTGTGCGGGCTGGGGTGCGGTCATGTCGAGCAGGATAGACCTCTTCTACGGCTCACTGACCGGATCGGCGATGCCGGGCCAGTCAGCACCGGTCAGGGTGGCCGTCAGGCACCCATGTTCGAGGGCCACAGCCACGTCCACGCCGTTCGAAGCAGCTTCTTCGAAAGCGGCCGGCGGGGTGTGGGCCAGCAGGAATACGAAGTGCAGGGCGAACGGCGCCCGGTCTTCGTGCGGGATGCCGTCGGCGTCGAGCTGAAGGTTCGCTTTCCAGGCCGCTTGGCAGAGCACAGATACCAACAGTCCGAGGAACTCCGCGCCGAGCAGTTCATCAGCGTCATCGATGAAGATTGCGGCGCTCTGTTGGCCGTGCCAGTCGTGCAAACAGTCAACGAGTGCGTCCCAGTTGTGGCCGAAGTACTCAGGGAAGGCCAGCTCCCGCGCGAAGGCACGGAATAGTGAGACGGGTTCGAGCAAGTCTCGGCCGTCCAGCCGGAAAACGAGCCCACCTCGCTCGTGGAGCGCCGCTGTTTCGGCGGTCACCCAAGGGTCGTTTCGAGAGGTGAAGACGACCCAGGGAGATTCGAGCTGGGTAAGGCTTGGGGCGGTCACGCTTGAAATCCTCGCACGCACTCCCGATACCGGTTCATGGACGTCATCAGCCCATTGGTCTGGTGTGTCGGCGGCTGACGTGCAACCGTCCGCCTTCGGCAACAGGTACGCCGCCGGGCGTGAGGACGACCTCGACGGAGCCGGGGCGGGCCGCCCCGTTCACCGCCCGGCCACGACCTCGTACACCAGCTGGTGCAGGCGTTCGCCGGTCGAGTGCGGCCTGATGAACCTGTTCTGCCGTACGCGCCCCATGCAGACTGCGTCCTTGACCGACCCAGGGCAGTCGTGTGTCCGGCCGCCGAGCGCGGCGGGTGTGCTGCCGGGACTGCGGGGTGCGGTGCACCTCTGGCCGGGCGGGTTTGGTGGGGGCTCGTAGGCTCTGGTGTATGGCAGGTACACAGGCGCGTGCTCGAGCGCACCGCGCCGGGTGTGCCCCGTCGGACTACCGCCGACTGGACATCCACCCGCTCACCCCGCACATCGGTGCGGAGACCGGCGGCGTCGACCTCTCGGCCCCGGTCGACGAAGAACTCGCCGAGGAACTGAAGCGGGCCCTGCTGGAGTGGAAGGTGATCTTCTTCCGGGACCAGCACACGTTCGACGTCGAATCCCAGCTGGCGCGCGCCCGCGTGTGGGGTGAGCCGGAGCCGAACCCCTTCTTCCCGCAGACCGGGACCGTCGGTGTCTCCGGGCTGGCCAAGGACGCCAACGCCGCGGGCAACAGGAACATCTGGCACAGCGACCACTCCTTCATGGCCGCACCCGCCCTCGGTTCGTTGCTGCGCGCCGTCGACATCCCGCCCGCCGGCGGCGGCGACACCATGTGGGTCGACATGGCAGCCGGCTACGACAATCTGTCCGCCGAGGTGCGCGAGCGCATCGACGGACTCACCGCCGAACACGACTGGGTGCACAGCTGGGGCGCGAGTCGAGGGCGAGGTCGTCGTCGCCAAGATGAACCCCGTCAACGCCTACCTGCGCCCGCACTTCGAGCAAGTCTTCGCCGAGTTCGTCGCGCGCGACTGGGTCCGCTTCGTCGACGGCGGCGCGGCCGAAGGCGCTCACCTCACCCGTCACGAGGGCGTCGACAGCATTCACGTCACCGGCAGCGGCCGCACCCACGACGCCATCGTCTGGGACACCGGCGAGGACGCCGTCCGGCGGCGGAACGAGGACCGGCCCCTGGTCGGCAAACCCTTCAGCAGCGAACTGGGCGGCGTCAGCTCGTGCATCGTGACGCCCGGGCCGTGGAGCGACGCCGACTTCCGGTTCCAGGCCGAGCACATCGTCAGCAGCAAGATGAACAACTCCGGGCACAACTGCATCGCCAGTCAGGTCCTCGTCGTATCCCGCGACTGGGACGGCACGGTGCGGCTCCTGGACGAGATCCGGCGAGTGCTCCAGGCACTGCCGCCGCGCACCGAATACTACCCCGGCGCCGACCGGCGCCTCGCCGCCGTCCGCGCCGCACCCCCGGCGGCGGAGACCTACGGCGACGGCTGCCGTCTCCTCGTCCCCGACGTCACCGGCGACGTCCTGATCACAGATGAGGTCTTCGCCAGTGCCCTGGGCGTCGTCCGGCTCCCCGGGACGACCACTCCACCACGCCGTCGACTTCACCAGCGACGTCCTCGCCGACGGCATCGGCGCCACGCTGATCGTGCACCCCAGGACCGAGCGCACCGAACCGGCGACGCTCAAGACGGCAGATCGCCGCTCTGCGCTACGGCACTGTAGGCGTCAACTGCTGGTCATCAGTCGGCTTCCTGCTCGGCTACACCCCCTGGGGTGCCTTTCCGGGAACTCGCGCCAAGCCATCGGCAGCGGCATCGGTTTCGTACACAACGCGTTCATGCTCGAGCACGTCGAGAAGACCGTACTGCGCGCTCCCTTCGCCCCGGCGCCGCGCGGCCTGGTCACCGGGGAGCCGTCCCTGCCCCCCGTCCGACGTACTTCGTCACCAACCGCACGGCGCCGACCACCGTGGAACGCCTCATCCGCTTCACCGCCGCGCCGAGCCCGCTGAAACTGCCGGGCCTCTTCGCCTCCGCACTGCGCGGCTGACCACCGGAAGAGGACCGGGAGCGCCCCACCCCGACCGCGAGGGCCCTGACACGGTCGGCGAGATCGCCATCCGCGGGCTCAACGTGTCCTACCGCCGACCTGTCGCTACGACCATTCCAATGGGTGGGTCGACGACCAGGACCGACACAGCCACTCCACCTCGGCGGAGCGGCCTGGGGGGCTTGGATCGCGTCAAGGCCGAAGGGGCTCGTCCCCGGCGTCCGGCAGCCGCACATGGAGGATTCCGTCGTCGTCCAGGCGTGTCTCGAACCGGGGTTGAGGGGCGGTGGCCGGACCGTCCACGTTCCAGCCGTCGGACAGCCGGAAGACGCTGCCATGCCAGGGACAGGTGATGCAACCGTCGGTCACCGTGCCCTCGGAGAGCGGGCCGGAGAAGTGGCTGCACCGATCGGCGAGTACATGGAGTTCGTCCTCGGCGTCCCTGACGACCAGAACAGGCACCTCTCCGACCATGCGGCGTGCGGGCTCGCAAGTAGCGAACCGGTTGGCCGGGCCGAGCGAGCGCCAGGTCGGCCCGACCAGGCGCGGTACGGGTTCCGCCTTGTTCGTGCCGGCGGCCTGACGGTAGGCGATGTGGCCACCCAACGTCGCCCCGCAGCCGGCCACCATGAGTCCGGCAAAGCCCAGGGCACGTCCCAATGTGTGGCGGCCGCAGGCGCGAGCAGCCCACGACCCCCCGTACAGACCGACGGACATTGTCATGGACACGGCATGAATGAGACCCGTCCTCATCTGCTGTTCATGCTGTTCCGCCCAGTCAACCCAGCCCGAGAGGGCTGCCGGTGCCGCACAGACGACCCCCACCGCCACGAGGTTCCGGGCGGGCCGCTCGGCGCAGGATGTGAGGTCGAGAACCGCGGCGGACAGCCAGGTCCCGAGCGGGACCTGGACGAGGGCCGGGTGCAGCGGGTGACCCAAGGCGCGTCCGTGCAGCACACCGCGCAGGCGCCCCAGGGGCAAGCCCTGAATGAGGCCTTTCACCGACTCGACGACCGGGTCGAGCTCCGGGGCACCTGCCATTGCATCGACGGTCTTCAGCACACGGATCCCGGCAGTGTCGGCGTCGTCACCGTCCGCGAGAGCCGCATGCCGGAAACGCGAGAAAAGGCTCACCATGGACGACACGCTGCCCCACCCCGTCGTGGCGGGCATCCCGCACTGGGCCACATGGCCGGAGTCAAAGGACAGGCGGCCTCGGATCCCACGCTACGCGCCGCCACCCGAAGCGCGACAAGGGCCACGTGGAGACCGGTCTGCGGGAGGTCTGCTGTCACCGCTCGCGGCAGGGTGTCCAGCGGGTGCGACGGCAGCCGCCGGGCTCGCACCGCGACCACACAGCCCCTTTTGCCTGGGCGCGACCGCGCCCTCCGCCCGGCGGCGAGTCCGCGTCACCCGTCGAGCCGCACTTGCCGGAACCGGAGTTGCCCGGGCTTCCCCCCGGGTACGCCTCGCCTCGGCGTACTCGGCGAGGGCGCCCCCACTGACGCCTGCCTCGCAAGGGCGACGGTCCGACTGGGGTCCGGCACCGCCCCCGGGCCAATGCCGGCGTTGGTCCACCTCGCCGAGGTGCTCGTCCACGAGGCGGACCTGGACAGCCGTCGGCCTGACCGACCTCGTCGACCAGCGAGTGTGCGGGGATCTGCTCGCGCACATGCGGGATATGGGCATGGACGCGCTCCGCCGGCCCGGCATGCTCGGGCCGGAGAACCCGGCCCCGGAGGGCGTGACGGCACATGTGCGGCTGCTGGCGTTCCTCGGGCGGCAGGTCCGAGCCGGCGACGGGGGCGTCGTCACAGGCGGCGCGCCCGCATGTACGCGTGGTCTGCGTCTTCTTCCGCTCGCAGGGCTGATTCGCAGGTAAGTCGGCAGGACCAGCCGCCCGCGGACCGCTCCTACTGCGCCGCCAACCGAGCCGCCCGATACCGCGCGCCCCGGGCCGAATTCGGCAGTGAGCTTCAGGCCGCGAGCAGTCCGGCGCGGAGCTTCCCGAGGATGCGCGTGAGCAGGCGGGAGATGTGCATCTGGGACAGGTTCAGCTTCCGGCCGATGTCCGTCTGGGTCATCTCCTGTCCGAAGCGCATTTCGACTATGGTCCGTTCCCGGTCGTCAAGCTGCCGAAGCAGGGGGCCGAGTGTGTGCAGGTCTTCGAACAAGCCCATCTCGGGGTCGACGGCACCCATGATGTCCGAGTATTTCATGCCGCCGTCGCTGGAACCGCCTTCGCTGGCTCCGCCGTCGCTGACCGGAGTCTCGATTGAACCGGCGACATAGCCGTTGGCGGCCACGAGGCCCTCGGTGATCTCTTCTTCAGTCAGGTCCAGATGGGCAGCGAGCTCCTTCACCGTAGGTGGGTGCCCCAGAGCGGCGACGAGTGTTTCCTTGCTCTTGGCCAGGGCGACGCGCAGTTCCTGCAAGCGCCGCGGGACGTGCACGGCCCAAGTGGTGTCGCGGAAGAAGCGCTTGATCTCGCCGACTATGCAGGGCACCGCGAACGAAGTGAACTCGACCCCGCGTGACAAGTCGAACCTGTCGATGGCCTTGATCAGGCCGATGGCGCCCACCTGGATGACATCCTCCATGTCACCGTAGCCCCGATTGCGGAACCGGCGAGCAGCGAAGCGCACGAGGGAGAGGTTCATCTCGATCAGCGTGTTGCGGGCGTACTGGTACTCGTGGCCTCCCTCCTCAAGGAACTGCAGCCGTTCGAGGAAGAGCCTGGACAGCACACGCGCATCCTTGGGCGCGACCTTGCCCCCGTCTTCGATCCACGGCAGATCACCACTGATCCCGGATGCTCCGGTGGCACAGGTAGTCGCGTTGCAGGCGTTCACGGAATAATTCACGGTGCCGCCTTAGCTGGAAAGCAGGTCGAGTGTCACCTGCCCGCGTTGACTACAGACATGTCCATGCGGACCTACCAGTCCACCAGCCGCATAAAATGGCCTATTTGCCTGCCGTTCTGCGATGTACTCCCCGACAGCATCCTCGCTGGACGGTTTTCCGAACAACTGCGACTTCGACTACTGGACGGTGGCCGCCTCGCTCCGGCAGGGGCGGCGGCCGACATGATTCAGGGCGAGGGCGTCATGAGCGGGCTGTGAGGAGCGGAGGCACCAACAGCCCCTGTGCCGGGCAGCCGATCGCTTCCCGGTCTCGCAACCACAGCCCGACGTTGGGCCGACCGCTGCCGCGAACGTGCGGGTCCCCGGCCGCGGACCGCTGCATGCGGCTGGTGAACGGTCGGCCGGACCCCGGCGTGCGGCGACGCGCCGCCCCGCAGTGGCCGTGGGTCACTCCGTCAGGCTCTCGGAACACCCGCTGGTCCGAACGCAGGGGCATGAACGTCATGGCCGGATCGGCTCATCCCTTGCGCGCGAGCCGTACGAGTCGCGGGAACGGTCAGTTCGAACCATGTGGTCTTGCCGGCGCCCGTCCGGGAACTGTCCCAAGCCTCGGCCAGCAGGTCGAGGAGTTCGGTACCACGCCCGCCCTCCGCGTCGGGGTCTGCGGTGCGGCGTACCGGACAGGCGGGGCTGGTGTCCTCGACCTCGCACCGCAGACGCGCGCTGCTCATACGCATATTGAGCCGCAGCGGGCCGCGGGTGTGGCGCAGGGCGTTGGTGACCAACTCACTGGCCAGCAGCTCGACGGTATCGGCCACCTCGCTCATGTCCCAGTCACTCAGACGCGCAGTCACCAGTCTCCGGGCCCGGCGAACCGATATCGGATCGCGCCGCAGCGGCCAGGACGCGTCCCAGGCGGATGTGCGAGCCACAGGAACATCCAGCGGCCGCAGAGGTTCCATGATGCGCGACCACAAAGCCAGCTGCCGGGTCAACCACGACGTCCGGGCAATCTCCGAATTCGTCTCAGCCCCCGGCGTCCGGGCCGGTCCGGAGGGCTTCCTCAGCCATAGCCGCCCGAGGCGAGGGCAAAGCCCGGCGAACCACCGAAGGCCTTTGGGAGGGGTCTTGGTGAGGCCATTGGCCACGCAGGCCATGAGGATCAGTCCCTTCTGCACCGCAGACATCCCTGATCAGTCAGAGGGCGGGCGATGGCGAACGGTCCGACGACGACATCCGGACCCTCCCGTTCATGTAGCAGGCGCTACATGAACAATATACATGTAGCAGACGCTACAGTAAATAGCAGAACAAAAGGTAATAAAGGGACACTCAGGGATTCTTCTGCTCTGCAGACTGCAGCTAGGAGCCTTCATGCCGCGCCCGACCGACCCGTCCAAACGACAAGACCTCCTGGACCGTGTCCGCGAGTACGTGATCCACAACGGCCTCTCAGACCTCTCCCTGCGTCCGCTGGCCCGGGCGCTGGGCACCAGCGATCGCATGCTTCTCTACTACTTCGGCACCAAGGAACGTCTGGTCGCCGAGGCACTCGCCCTCGACGAGAGTCGACCGCTCCTGCACGTCCGTGGCTTGCTCGAAACTGTCGGCCCCCCGAAGGACTCAGCAGGACTGCGCCGTTTCATGGACGAGCTGTGGCAACAGGCCACCACCCCTGAGCGGCGCGCCGCGCTCCCCCTCTTCCTGGAGATCATGACTGCCAGCGTGCTCCACCCAGACAGATACGGTCCGGTCATGCACGACGTGCTCACCGAGTGGACGGACGTGCTCACATCCGTCTTCCTCGGCGTGGGGATGTCGGAAGCGCAAGCCCGGAACGAGGCCACCCTCTTGGTGGACGCCTCCTTCGGCCTGCTCTTCGCGCCACTGGCCGACGGCGACTGGGGCCGGGCCGACGCAGCCTGGCACTCCCTTCTCGGCCGCCTCGAACCCGGCTGGCGCGCCGCGCAGTGAGCCCCCCGGCGCGATCGCGACGACCCGAAGGGAAGCGTGCGGACGCTCCCCGTCAGCGCGGGTGACGCCGAGGGTCTCGCCATGCAGCCACCCGTCCGGGCGTCGGTCAAGGAAACCGTGAGGACTGTCAGCGCGGCCTCCACCACACGCTACGGATAGACCCGCACCCGTCGACCGCCGTCGGCAACTGTGGGTGGCGATCACGGGTGCGGGCATCTCCCATGCTCGCCCGGATTACTCAGGTGCACCCTCGGACGAGGTCCCTGGTGCGCCCGGATGGAGCAGACGTCCGCCCCGGGCACAGCGAGGTATCCCGTGCCACCAGCACAATCGGGTGCCGCCTCTCGCCCGACGAGGCGGGCGGCCTCGAGTCGAGCGCTGCGGCAGGTGACACCGGAGCGGTGGACTCCGGCGCCTGGAGCCGGGTGGGCCGGTGTGACGCCGGCGTCGGCTTGATCGACCGACAGAGGGTGGGCTCGGCCGGGAACACCTTGTGCGGCGCGGTTCAGATGCGTTGGGCGCGATGGAGGAGGGCGTGCAGTCCGTAGGGCCGTAGCGCGGCTCGGGCGGCGTTCGCCCCGGGCGCACCGTGGACTCCTCCGCCGGGGTGGGCGGCGGCGGAGGCGAGGTAGAGACCCTTGATGGGGGTCTCGGGCCGGCCTGTGCCGGGGGTGGGACGGAAGATCGCCTGTTGGTGCAGGGCGGTGGTGCCGTTGTTGATGGCGCCGTTGCGGAGGTTCTCGTTCATGGCCTGAAGGGTGGTGGGGGCCAGGATCCGGCGGGCGAGGATCCGTGCGCGGAAGCCGGGTGCGAACCGTTCCACTTGGGCCTCGATGCGGTCGGCCATGGCTTCTTGTTCCCGGGCGTTCCAGCGGCCGGTGATGCGGTCGGGGCCGGCGTCGGAGGTGATGTGCTGCGGGAGGTGGGTGTAGGCCCACGCGGATTCCGTGCCGGCGGGTGAGCGGCTGGGATCGGCCGTGGTCATCTGGCCGAACAGAGCGAAGGGCTCGTCGGGGACCTGTCCCATGGCAACCTGGGAAGCGAACCGGGTCAGGCCGTCGACGCCGTCGGCCACGTGGACCGTCCCCGCCCCGGCGGCTTGCTGCGCCGTCCACGGAACCGGGCCCGTCAGCGCCCAGTCGACCTTGAAGGTCGCGAAGTCCCACTGGAAGCGTTCCAGGTCCCGCCGGAGGCGGGGCGGAAGGTGCTCCTCGCCCACGAGCTCCCGGTACAGGCTCGTCGCCGACGTGTCGGCGAGCACGGCGCGCCGCGCGCCGACGACGTCACCGCCCGCCGTCTCGACGCCCACGGCCCTGCCGCCCCGCACTGCCACGGACACGACGCGCTCCCCGCAGCGCAGGACACCGCCGCGGCGCCGGAGGCGGCTCACAAGGGCCGCTGCCAGGGCGCCGGACCCGCCCACGGGGACCGGAAAGCCATGGCTCTGTCCGAGCATCGACATCAGCCAGCCGAAGCCGCCGCTGCCCGCCGCCTCGGGGGCCAGGTCGGCATGCAGGGCGTTGCCGGCCAGCAGGAGCCGGCCGGCTTCCCCGGCGAACTCCTCCTCGCCCAAGCGGCGCACGGGCAGAGCCAGGTTCCGGGCCAGTCGGAGACCGCCTGCAGCCCGGAGCTTCACAGCCAGGCGGAGCCCGGCCCGGACCGGCGGGAAGGGGGTGAAAAGGGCCTGGACCAGATCCGGTCCGACCCGGCTCCAGACGTCGTACATGTCCCGCCAGGCATCGCCGTCGGCCGACGCGAACTCGGCCAGCCCAGCTGCGGTCTCCTGCACACGGCGCTCCAGCACGGCGCACCTCCCGTCCCTCAGCGGGTGGGCCAGCACACGCGGGGCGTGGCTCCATCGCAGGCCCTCCGCGGCGAGATCCAGGCGGGCGAGCACCGGGGAGGCCGCGGCGAGAGGGTAGAAGGCGCTGAAGAGGTCCGAGACGTAGTCGGGGTGGACGCCGCGGTCGCTGCGCACGGCGCCTCCCGGCTCCTGCTGTGCCTCCAGGACTTCCACGCTCCACCCGACGTCCGCCAGCAGGTTCGCCGCCACCAGCCCGTTGGGACCGGATCCGATCACTACCGCGTCAGGCACGCGAGGCTCCGGCGGGCTCCTGTTCCACGACCCTGGCCAGGCGGGCCAACATGCCCCGGTGCCGGAGCTGGAGCACCACTTCACTCGCAGGGTTGTGGAGGGTGCCTCCCAGACCGCGGAGGGGGTGCTCGTCACAGATGACGAGAGTTTCCTCGCCCCACGGCCTGAGCTGGAGGAAGATCCTCGCTGTGCCGAGGGACTTGAACGAAGCTTCCAGTTCCAGCTCTCTTCCGGGTTCCCGGTGGCGTACGGTCGTCATCCCGTCGGCCGACCAGGGGCCCAGCCGCACGGTGTAGCGAAGCCGGGATCCGACCTCGGGCCAGGCCTGATCCAGTGGGGTGGACGTGGAGGGCCCCACTACCCACTCCCCGTACCGGGCCGGATCGGCGAGTACGGTCCACACCGCGTGCGGAGGACGACGGATCAGCTGATGACGGACAGCCACGGAAGAATTCCTCCTTCTGGCTGAACGGACGGTGCGTGGCCGGCCCCGTGTGCGCGGAGTCGGAGCCGTTACTCCCTCCGCTGCCGAGCCTGCGGGCCTGCCTGACGAGAGCCATCTCCTCGGTCATGGTGCGCGTACTCGCATGACCTCGCATCTCACCCGCGCCAGGCTGTCGGAGCGTCGCCGGCAAGATCCGGAAGCACGCCGGCCCGCGGCGCGCACCGGTGGAGTACCCCACCGGGAAGTCCTACCGTGGGAAAAACAGCAGCTGGAGCGGCCCATGCCTGTCACGTCACGTTCGGAGCCCGCGTTCCCATCGCCACATCCGTCAACGAGAGCGCTGCGGTCGGTACCGGGGCGACCGAGTGTGCCCCACCCCGATGCCCGAACCTGAGGGGACCGGACGACTGTCGCCCGTCGGCCGGATGCGCAGCGCGATCCGCCGTGCGCAGACCGGACGCTGCTGGGGGCGCGTTCGGGAAGTGGATCTGTGGCAACGCTCGTTGGGGTTCGCCGCGCTCGGGTTCCTGACACTGGTACCGCTGCTGATCGTCGTGTCCGCAGCGGACGCCGCGAGCGGGCAGGGATTCGCGCAGTGGCTCGGGGACGGGCTCGGCGTGTCGGCGACCGCCAGAGTGAAGATCGAACGGCTCTTCGCCCTGCCCGGCCAGGCGTGGCGGACCACGACGGCGTTCGGCTTGGCCCTCCTCGCCGTGTTCGGCGTGTCTTTCGCAACCATGCTGCAGAGTGGCTACGAAAGGATCTGGGACCTGCCCGCGGCGCGCTGGTGGGCACGGTGGCGGCAAGTGCTCTGGCTCGGCGTGCTGATCGGCGTCCTCTATCTGTCGGCATTCGCGCCGCCCTGGCGCGAATCGCCGTCCCGCGGCTTCGGGACGGTCGTGATCGGCACGCTGTTCTTCTGGTGGTCCCAGCGGTTGCTCCTCGGCGGCCGCGTCCACTGGATCGCCCTGCTCCCCGGGGCGGGGGCCACCATGCTCGGACTGCTGGGGCTCCGGTTCTTCTCCCGGTTCGTGTTCTCACCGCTCATCGCGTCGAACGCCGTCACATACGGGCCCTTCGGAACCGTCCTTGTCATCCAGTCCTGGCTCATAGGCATCGGCGTCGTCGTTTTCGGCGGCGCGCTCACCGGCCGACTGCTCCACGACGAACTGCTGCGTCGCGCGAACCTGACGAACCGGGGCCGCTGAGTTGTCCCGGTCGACCGTGCAGAGCCGCTCGCGGACGCCGATCCGAGTCCGGCACTGTCCCGACCAGACCGCACCTGGCCAGTGGCCGGGCGAGTCGTACCGAGGTCTACCGCACGGCAACGGCAAGGCCCGCGGGCTGGAACCGTTCCCGCCGCCCGGCCCCCTCAGCGTGTCGGCGCCGGCCCCGGTGGCCTGAGTGCAGCTGCCGTCGCCCGGTTACGGTACGGGCAGGCGCAGGGCGAGGAGGGCGATGTCGTCGGTGCTGCCTCGGGACATCCGGGCCGACAGCTGGTCGCACAGCGTTTCCAGTGGTTCGTGGGCGAGCGCGAGGGCGTGGCGGCGCAGCCGGCGGAGGCCGGTGTCGAGGTCACTGCCGGGGATCTCGATCAGGCCGTCGGTGTAGAGCAGGAGCGTGGACCCCGGCGGGAGCGCCTGGCTGGCGCTCGGCCGGTGGTGCCCGGCGCTCGGGTGGGCACCGAGGAGGATCCCCTGCCCGGCTTCCAGGTACTGCGCGTCCCCGTCGGGGGTCAGAAGCAGGGGCGGCGGGTGCCCGGCGCTGGTCCACCGCAGCGTCCAGGGGCCCGTGTCCGGGCCTTCCACCCGTGCCAGGACGAGGGTGGCCATCGGCACGGTGGTGATGGCGGGCATGGCGTCGTCGAGACGCTCCACGACGGCACCGGGAGGTCCCGTGTGGTCCCAGGCGAGGGAACGCAGGATGCCGTGCAGTTGCGCCATGCCGGCGGCGGCGGTCAGATCGTGGCCCATGACGTCCCCGATGACCAGCGCGAGCGTGCCGTCCTTCAGAGCGAACGCGTCGTACCAGTCGCCACCGACCTGGGAACCGGCCGGGGCCGGCTGGTAGCGGGCGGCCAGCCGCAGCCGTCCGGGCTGGGGCAGTGGGGGCAGGAGGTTGCGCTGCATGGCTTCGGCGACGGCACGCTGGCGACCGAACCTTCGGGCGTTTTCGATGACCAGGCCGACCCGGTGGCCGATGTCACCCACCACCTCCAGGTCGCCGGTGTCGAAGGGGTGCGCCGGATCGGTGCGTGCCAGCGTCAGGGCACCGGTGACCTCACGCGCGGCGCCCAGGGGCACCGTGATGGCGGATGTCGCGCCGGTTGCCCTGAGGAAGCCACTGTGGACGGCGGCCAGGGGGGAGTCGGGCGGTGCGGCTGTGTCCGCGGGCTCCTCCAGGACGGGATCGCCCCCGTTCAGAACCCGGACCAGTGGCGAGTGGGTCGCCTCCCCGGCGGGCGGGAGGTGACCGCGCCAGTCCTCCTGTCCGGCGTCACGGCCCCCGGGGCCGGTGACAGCCACCCGGTGGACCTGCCGGGAACCGACCCGCAGGTCCACCGCCGCCCAGTCGGCCAGGCGGGGAACCAGAAGACGGCTCAAACGGGCGAGGGCCTCGTCGACCTCCAGGGTCTGACCGAGCACGTCGGTGATCTCCGCGACGAGTGTCAGCCGCTCGGTGAGACTCTCCAGAGCACGCGTACGGGCCGCTCGTTCCGCACGTTCCGCACGCTCCGCACGTTCCCAAGGCGCATCGCGGTTCGCGGCGGTCTCGGTGAGCAGCACGACCATGCCCTGCAAGGCGCCGTCGTCCGCCAGTGGCGAAGCCGACCAGGAGACGGAGACCAGACGACCGTCACCCCGCAGACACCTGTCGTCCTCCCCACGCGCCGAACGCCCTCCGGCCAGTGCCCGGAGCAGCGGGCAAAGCTCCCGTGGGATCCTGGCGCCCCCCGGGTCACGGTGGAGCAGGTCGTGGACGTCCTGCCCGTGCATAGCCGCCGCTGCGCGCCCCAGCAGCCGCTCGGCGGCCGGATTGACCGCGACGATCTGCCCCGCCGGTGCCACCACGATCACGGCGGTGCCCAGTTGCTCGACGACCTGCTGCCACAGCCCCGGTCCCGCCGTCCACGGTCGCGCGTCATCCCCGCCGGGCGTCACACCCGCCACCACGCCGCCCTTCCCCGAACGGAACGCTCCCACCGCAACCGCGGTCTCCCCCTGCCACGGATACCGCTGCCCCGATGGTCTCGTGTGAGAACCCGGCCGCACGGCCGACATGACGGCCCGCTCCCTCCGTCTCCGGGGGACGGCGAAGGGTGAGATGTGCTCATGCGTTCGATCGCCGGCCGTAGGTTGGTGCAGGCTCCGCTGCCGGTGCTCAACGCGCAGGTGCGCGTGTCGTAGAGACGCATTGCCCGACGTTACACGGCCGGGCCGGTGGGGCGAGCCCGATCCGTACCGGTGTCGACCAGAATCTGGTCGGCCTGCGGGGTTGCCGGTGCGGACCGCGTCGGCCATCGCGACCCTCGCCCCGGGCAGCGGCGTGTCCGGTGGGACCACGAGCAGGGTGAAGTGGTCCTGGTCGCCGCGGGTCACGAGCGCGGTGTCGTCAGCCACGGCGAAAGCATCGATGTGCACCACTTGGTCGCCGATGGTCATCCGTGTTGGCAGGGCATCCCAGGCGCCGCAGTCCAGGCCGATCCGGGTGATGGGCCCGAGCCGTTCGATCAGCGCCGTGATCAGGTCGCGCAGCTCGGAGTCGGCGTCCCCGGAACGCGGCCACCATGCACCGTCGAGGATGCCCCGGCGGTCGTGGGTGGTCGTCAGCCGCAGGAGCGCGGTTCCAGGGCGCACGGATTCGTACACTCCGTCCGCCAGGAGTCCTGCCGGGGAGAGGGAATCGGAGACGGCCATGGGGCTCACCGGCCTGTCGGGTTCCGGCAGGCCGCCGGGCGCCGGTGGCGATGATGGAGCGGCTGTCGGCGAGAGCAACCTGATTCACCCGATTCGGCGTCGCCCTCTCCCTCAGGTCACTCTCCGCCCACCTGCCCGGTCGGCGACCGAGTGCGAGATCACCGGCCCGGTGCAGGGGACGTACTCCCGTTCATCGTCCGCGGCACGCAGTACGCGCGCGGCCGGCCCCTGCTCCCACGGATCGGTGCCGAGTCACACGATCGGCAGGAGCTCCCACGGTCCCGTCGTGATCCATCTTCCACGCGCCTTCCATGCGTCAAGGTCGCAGCAATGTGAGGCCATCGGGACTCACCGGCTTTTCTGCCCCGGATGCAGGGCCGCCCTGACAAGCCGCGCAAGGATGCCGCGTCGTCTCGGGACCCGCCGGAGTACGGTGGGGTAGCGAGGGTTCTTCGTACGCCGGTGATCAGGCCGGTCTCATCCTCGTGGTTCCACCTCACCGGGCGCTGCGCGCTCGAGGCAGGTTCCGCCCCATGGCCGCCGAAGCGGCTCGCTCCGAGCATTCCTCGGCTGTGCCCAAGATGTCGTCGGACCCGGTAGTCGCCCGGCAAGTCGCCGACGCGCTCCACTGGTTCTTCGCCTGTGAACGAACCGGCAGCTGCCGGCCGGGCACCCCCAGGCGGCGGCTCGCGTCGGCAGCTGAGGACCTCGGACTGCTCGTTTTTGACCGGGAGCAGCTCACGGCCGGCAGCCCCGCAGCACACCCGTTGCCCACGCCGGGGCGGCGCGTGACCTGGCCGCGCCCTCACCGGCGCGGTCCCCCACCGAGACCTGACCAAGGGATCCCTGCATGTCGCTCTCTTCCTCCACCACCCCGACGGGGCGCCCGTCGAACACTGCCTCCTCGCCCCAGGATTACGACGGGACGTCCCCCTTCCCGCCGGACGGTCCGGCTCCTGTACGCAATGGCGGCGAACGGCTGTACGTCACGGTGACGGCGGTGATAGTCGTGCTGCCGTTCGTGGCGATCGGCCTGGCCGGCTGGTTGCTGTGGGGCAGTTTCATCCACCCGGCCGACATCGTCCTCGCGGCCATCCTGTACACCGTCACGGGCCTCGGCGTGACGGTCGGCTTCCACCGGGGTCTCACCCACGGCAGCTACCAGGCCACACGTCCGGTGCGCATTGCACTCGCGGTGGCCGGGTCCATGAGCTTCCAGGGTGACGTCATCAGCTGGGTTGCCACCCACCGCCGTCACCACGCCTTCACCGACCGGCCCGGGGACCCGCACTCCCCGTACCGCTACGGCACCCACCTGCGCGGCCAGTTGCGCGGACTGCTGCACGCGCATGTCGGCTGGCTGTTCCGCAGCGACCGCACGCCCGCCGACCGGTATGCGCCCGACCTGCTGGCCGACCGCGACATCCGCACCATCGCCCGCGCCTTCCCCGGCCTGTCCGTCCTCACCCTCGCCCTGCCGTTCGCGGTGGGCTGGGCCATCGGCGGGACCTGGGTGTACGGCATCACCGCCCTGCTGTGGGCGGGACTTGTCCGTATCGCGCTGCTCCACCACGTCACCTGGAGTGTGAACTCCCTGTGCCACGTGATCGGCGACCGCCCGTTCCGTACGCGCCGCCACGACCGGGCCACCAACCTGTGGCCGCTGGCCCTGCTCTCGTTCGGCGAGAGCTGGCACAACCTCCACCACGCCGACCCCACCTGTGCCCGACATGGTGTCGACCGAGGCCAGATCGACCTCTCCGCCGCGGTCATCCGCTGCCTCGAACGCCTCGGCTGGGTGTACGACGTGCGCTGGCCTGCTCCGGCCCGCATCGCTGCCCGCCGCGTCTGACCGTACCCGAAACGCATCATGGCCTGGGTTGCCGACTGCATGACCTCCGTCTGGCCTTTGTCCAGCAGTAGGACGCCGCTACAGAACTTGACTGGGTGATGCAGGACGGGCGGGCTGTCGGGGACCGCGAGGAATGCGCTGGCCTGCCGCTGCCTGGCCCTGACCACCGCCCCCGGCGACGCCGGTCGACGGCCTGCTTTCTGACCGGTCATGGACACAGCGATGAGTTTTCGTAGCCCGGAGAGTCTCACCACCGTCACCGACAACACAGGAGGAAAACGTGGCTCGGCTACTGAGGGTCCAGAACTTCAATGTCTCGAGTGACGGCATCGGTGCCGGTGAGGACCAGAGCATGGAGAGTCCGTTCGGCCATGCCAATCCCGAGAGGCTGTTCGCCTGGGCCGGCGCCACGGCGAGCTGGCCCATGCGCACCGATCCCGGGGGGAGTCAGGGCCTTGACGACTATTTCACGCGGGATTACTCGCGCAACATCGGTGCCGAGATCATGGGCCGCAACAAGTTCGGGCCCTTTCGCGGGCCCTGGAACGACCATGAGTGGCACGGCTGGTGGGGGAACGAGCCCCCGTTCCGCACCCCGGTGTTCGTCATGACCCACCACAAGCGTCCTTCGTTCACGCTCGCCGACACCACGTTCCACTTCGTCGACGGCGACCCGGCGACAGTCCTCGAGCAGGCGCGCGAGGCAGCGCAGGGGAAGGACGTCAGACTCGGCGGTGGGGTGACCACCATCCGGCAGTTCCTCCACGCCGACCTCGTCGACACCATGCATGTGGCGGTCTCTCCGGTGAAACTCGGGTCCGGAGTACGACTCTGGGAGTCGCCCGATGAGCTGCGCGACCGGTTCCACCTGGAGGTCGTACCCAGCCCGAGCGGTGTGACGCACCACTTGTTCTGGCGCAAGTGACCGGGCCTCAGGCAGCCCCGGCTACCTGTTCTGCCTCCCGGGGCTGCCCTGATGGAAGCCGTCGAGTCGCGCTGCGGGTGGTCAACCGGCTGTCGTGCAACGACGTCACGGTCGCCGACGGCCCTCCCGGATCCGCCGTCAGCGAGGCAATGGCCGACCCGTGAGCGGGAACACCCGGCAGTCGAAATCTCCAACCCATCGGCGGATCAATCGAGCACGATGTACCCGCCAAACGAAGTCGCCGGACATGAACAGAGCGTCCGTCTTTCACACAAGGTCACTGCCGTCGCCCGAAGGTCGTCAGGGGCCTTCGGGAGGGCGGCTGTTGGGGGTCATCGGTCTGGGTTACCTGGACCCCGAGTTGATGTGGTCCCATCCGTCCCTCATCACGCGGCACCTCCCGCCGTTCCACAGGACGTTGCTCTTCCCGCACAGCCCCGGCGATGCCGCCGATGAAGGCCGCAGCCGTTGCGGCCGCCGGGGCCGCAACTGTCAGATCCATGGATTGAGGGGGTCATGCGGGCCCCGAGTACCCGCTGTCGAAGAGCCGACTCCCGGCTCATCCGAGGGAACGCTCGAGCAGGCCGGCTCGCAGACGGCTCTGCCCGGCCGCGCATTGCGTTGCAGGCTCCCCGGATCCCTCACTGGGGGTCCCGCATCCGCCGCCGATGATCAGCCCGGCCGCAAACGGAGAACCTGTGCATGCAGGAATGCACGTAGAGCGATCCTGTGGCTGCGGCGGATAATCGTCAATTACGGTTTGAAGGCGTCCTTCACCTTGCGTGCGCCACCCTTCACTTTCTCCTTGGCTTCGCGTAGGTCCCCCTTGGATTTCTCGGCGTGCCCCTTCGCCGTCATCTCCTCACTTCCGATTGCGCGCCCAGTGCTCTCCTTGACCTTCCCCTTGGCCTGCTCTGCCTTGGCCTTGATCCTCTTGTTCGTACTCATCCCAGATTCGCCTCATCCGCAGAATCACAGAGACCGGATGCTCTCTATTATCTCTCGCGGCTACGGAGCGGGTGACGCCGACGGACGTCGAGGGTGAGAAGGAATTCGTCATGTCACGCGGCGGGCCCGGTGGCGGACCGCGCGGAGTCGGACCGTGGCCGGAAGGCTGCTCAGTCCGGCGGACTCTCGGGCGTGGCGCAGCGCCTCCTGGTTCAGTTGCGCCAGGGCTTGAGTCGGTTCGGCATGCGCTTCGAGCTGGAGATCCACTCGCGCGACCGGCGCCGTGGGCGTGCCCGTCAGCCGTACGTGTGCATGCGCGACACCGCCCATGCCTTCCGCCTCGTCGGCCAGGACGGACTCCAGTGCACCTCCCAGCAGCCGCGCTCCGTGCCCGTCGCCGCTGTCGACGAGGGCCGCAGCCAGGCGGTGCCTGCGCAGTTGGGTGAGCAGCCACCAGAGCAGGAGGATCAGCAGCACGCTCAGTACGCCGATGACGACGGGCCACCACCACAGGTGGTCGCGGAAGCGAGTGCGCCCCGCGTCTCCCAGCACCACATCATGCGGCCCCCGGAAGGGCCACCAGGTGGGCACCACGAAATCCCACCGTCGCTGGAGGTCGAGCCCGCCGAGCAGCACCGCAGCGCCGAGCGCGAACAGACCGGCCCCGATCAGCCCCAGCAGCACCCGGTTGACCGTCCTGACCATGTCCGCTCACCCCTTCTTCGCGCGTCGGACGTAGAGGGACAGGGCCGGCGGACGGGCGAGCCCGAGTTGCCGTGCGCCGTTCGTCAAGGTCGATTCCAGGTCTGAGCGGACCTCTTCGAGATCGCGGAAATGGGACCGCACCCTTGCTCTGATCCTTCGGCGGCCCACGTCGATCCGGGCCGACTGCACGCCCGCCACCTCCATGGCCCGGTCGCGCAGCACGAGTGCCACAGCGGAACGGTCGAGCCCGGCGCGAAGGTCGGCGGCGTGCGCATCAGCGGGGGGCTGCATCGGCAGCAGCCGACGTAGCCCAGGGGTCAGGGCGAGGAGCAGCAGCCACAGGCCGATGGCCATCGCGAGCACGGCGCCGCCGATCATCCAGCCGTCGTCGAGGGGGCGGGTCGCCAGTTCCTCGGCGAGACTGCGCCGCCAGCTCATCGCGGACCGACCGGCCCGGACGGCGGCCACGTCGTACAGGAAGAGACCGGTGGCCGCGGCGGCGATCAGGGCCACGATCGCGGCGGGCACGCGACGCGTGGACCAGAACCGGCGCACTCGTCGCCCACCGGACGCGGGTGCGCCCGGTCCGGACCCGCCCGGCTCGGTGGAACGAGGCCGCTGGGTGTCATTGGTCGTCACGCCCCGACTCGCAGACTCCGGCTCCTGTTCGCTCACCTCGTCCTCCTCACGCCACGCGCCGCGCGGGTGCCGAATGCAGCTGATCGACCGTCACGGCGACTTCCTGCACCGTCATGCCTGCCAGGCGGCTCACTTTCTCCCTGACTTCGCGACGGACCGCGCCGCACTGGGCGCCGATGTCGGACGGGTAACCCAGTTCCAGCACGATGTGCACCCGTGCCCGGCCAAACGCGTCTCCCCGCTCGGATGCATGTTGCACCGTGACGGTCGCATGCGGCTTCGAACGGCCGGGAGGGACGGAAGGGGTGGACTCGCCTGATCGGTTCAACGCCTCACGCGCCGCCTGGGAGGCGATCTTCGCAACGACGCGGTCGGCGACTCGGGTCGCACCGCGAGCGCCTCTGGGCACCGCCGGGGAGGCGGTCTGTGACGGCGTCACCGTTCACCGTCGCCGGTCGACGCGATCACGGGTCCGGAAGAAGTGTCCGGGCTCCAGGTCCCCGTCCAGGAACCGTCCGGCGACGAATCCGACGGCGCCCAGCGCCGCCACCAGGAGAAAAGCCCCGAAGCCGCCGAAGTACCCGGCGAAGCCGAGTCCCATTCCGGCGACCAGGCCCACCACGGCCATGCTCATCGCGCCCTCCTTCATGCTGCACCAGGCCGACTACCGCAGCCTTGGTTGCTCTTCCTCTTCTTCCTCTTCGTCGGGAAGCTTCACGTCGCTGACCGCGATGTTGACTTCCACGACTTCCAGGCCCGTCATCCACTCGACGGCGGAGATCACGCTCTCCCGCACGCCGCCCGCCACGTCCGCGACGGACACGCCGTAGTCGATGACGATCTCCAGATCGATCGCCGTCTGCGTCTCGCCGACTTCGGCCTTGACGCCGCGAGAGACGGACTTGGTGGTGCCGGGCATGCGTTCCCGCGCGGCACCAAAGGCCCGGGAGATGCCGCTGCCCATCGCGTGCACACCCGCCACATCGCGGGCCGCTATTCCGGCAATCTTCTCGACAACGCCGTCGGCGATGGTGGTCCTGCCCCGCGTGCCAGCGTCGCCGCGCCCCGCCGCGGCGTTCTTCCTCGTGGTTGTCCCCGCGAAATCCGTGCCGAACGGCCCGGGCTGGTTCTGCTGTCCCGTCTCGGTCATAGCAGTCGCCCCTTCTCAGACGAAGCACCTTTTGTACGAGTTCCCACGTTATGCTCGGTTAGTCGGTAATGCTCGAACTCCAGGGGGCAGCGGCATCCTGCCCCTGCTCGACGAACGGCGTGAGGGATCCGGATCGCGACCCGGTTGGCGGCGGTCCGGGCACAGAGCGATACGGAATGGGGAGTGATCGCCGATGACGTCCGACGCGTGGGCGCCGACAATGCGACAGCAGATCGGCCTGGGCCGTCTCCTCCCGCTCGGCGGGCCCGAGGACGGAGCCTGGATCACCGAGGTCGCAGTGGGCGGGGTCCTGCGCCGCGCGGCCTCCGGAGTACTCGGGATCCGGCTGGGCGGGCTGCGCGTCCGTCTGGACGACCCGGAAGCAGCGCCTGAGCCCTCTGTGCCGGCGCCCCGGACCGCGCTGCCGCCGGGACCACTGCGCATCGAAACGGAGTTCTCGGCACCGGCCCGACAGCCTCTGACAGACTCCGCCGACCAATTGCGCCAAGCGCTCCTCACAGCAGCCCACGAGCGCCTCGGGCTGGTGACCGCCGGGATCGACCTGCACGTGACAGACCTGATGGAGGATCCGACGCCGATGGCCGTGGAGGATCCGGCGACGACAGCCGACGCTGCAGCGGAGCGCCCGACGCCCATCACAGGTGCCGGAACCGCCGAGTCCGAGGACACAGCTCTCGGACCCCTGCACCCCACTCCGGGCCAAGCGCCCGTGCGCAAGCCAACCGCGCTGCTGGCCAATACGGCGGCGGCCGTACCCGGTGTGACCCGCCTGGCCCCCGCTTCAGGACTGCCGCTGCCCCACACGCGCGGAAGGCCGGCTCATCCCGTCCGCATCAAGGACAGCGACGACCCGCCAGGCAGACACGTCCAGATCGAGTTGGCGACGGCCGAGGCTCATCGAGCACTCGATGTCGCCCTCGCCGTCCGAGCCGCCGTGGCCGCGGAGGCGATGGCCGACGCCCCTGGCCCAGTGACAGTCGCCGTCCTCGTCACGGCAGTGGATCCGGCCAACGGCTGAGCACCCGTCCCCCACAGAGACGGCGGCGTCGGACGCACCGCGGACCGTCACCCTTTTCTCTGACCTGCATCGGGATGGGGGAGCCGCCCGAGGTCGGCGCAAGGGGGCAGCTGCATTTCGTGCGCGCACGACCACTTCACACCAATTAGCCGTCAACGGCGCTTCCCTTGATCTTCCTCGTCTTCCCAGTCTTCGTCTTCCTCTTCGTCCTCCTCTTCGCCTTCCTCTTCCTCTTCGTCTTCGGGGTATTCGTCCTCTGCGTCTTCCTCATCGGCGTACTCGTCGTCTTCGGAGGATTCGTCGGCCTCTTCCTCCTCCACGACTTCCTCGTGGGTGCGGACCACTTCACCGTCGCGGACTTCGCCGCGCCAGCCTTCCGGTTCCTCGTCGGTCAGGGTGACATAGCGCTGGAAGTGCTTGAAGTCCAGCCGGAGGCGCCGCCCTTGAGCGCGCCAGATGTTGCCGGTCTTTTCGAAGAAGCCCGAGGGGTAGTACTCGACCACGAGTACGATGCGCGTCAGCGTCGGGGTCAGCTCGTGGAAGCTGACGCAGCCGCGCGTGGTGCCCTTGGCGCCCTCGGAGGTCCACGCGATGCGTTCGTCCGGCACCTGTTCCTGGACCGTGGCTTTCCAACCGCGGGTCGACGGACCAACCTTGACCTTCCAGTCGCTGTCGGTGTCCTTACCTCTTGACACGCTGCGGACGCCCTTGGTGAAGCTGCTGAACTTCTCGTACTGAGTCCAGTGGTCGTAGGCGAAACGAAGAGGCACGCCAACGTCGGCTACTTCGATGATGTTCATGACCTTGGAGGTGCCGGAGCCGCGGCCTTTCTTTCCCCCGCCGAACGCCTCCTTGACCTTGCCGAACACGTTGTCCTTGACGCTTTTCGCCTTCTCACCGATCAGAGCCTTGAACGGGGAGTCGCCTTGAAGCATCCTCAGACCTGCTTTGGGGAGCACGCCGCCGTTCTCCACGACACCCTTGAGCCCCTCGGTGACCTCACCCAGCTTGTCCCCCGCCTTTTCGGCCAGGTTCTCCACCTGGGCTCCCAGGAAGCTCGTGAAGGCTCCGCGCAGTTGGTCCAGCCCCGAGCCCTGGTCGCTTCCGGTGTCACGTTCCGTGCGGGTCATGGTCTACCTCCGCCGTCTGGTTGCCTTCCTCGGCGCCGTCTTCTTGGCAACGGTCTTTCGTGCGGAAGTCTTCTTCGCCGGGGCCGAAGACCGCTTCGCGGGGGCCGACTTTCTCGCTTCGGACCTACTCGCGGAAGTCTTCTTCGCCGGGGCCGAGGACCGCTTCGCGGGGGCCGACTTCCTCGCATCGGACTCACTCGCGGCAGCCTTCTTCGCCGGGGCCTTCCGGGGAGCGGCTTCAGCAGGACGGTGCCTGCGCGGCCTTCTAGCAGCACGGCGGTGCCGGGGCGCGGGCTCTTCCCGCTCTTCCTCCTCCGGCTCTTCTTCCTCCTCGGGCTCTTCTTCCTCGCCCTCTTCGTACTCGTCCTCAGGCTCGCCCTCCTCCTCCTCAGGCTCTTCCTCTTCCTCGCCCTCTTCGTACTCCTCCTCGGGCTCGCCCTCTTCCTCTCCGCCTATGCGTGCGGTGCGCTCGTGGAGCGAGTCAGCCAACTCGGCGAGTTTGCGGTCGGCCACCGCACTCATAGCCTTGCGTCCGACATCCAGGACCTCACCGCGCAACTGCTCGTTGAGCTCGGCGAACTGAGGAAGTTCACGCAGCCTCTTGACCCCCTCCGCCAGCAGTTGCTGTGGCTCCAGACCGAACCGCCGCCCGGCCACGTAGGTCGCCGCAGCGAAGGCGACCCGCGCCTTCTTCGTCCGGCCGAGGACATACCCCACGACAACCGCGGCGCCAAGAGCAAGCTTGGGTACATCGTTCATCAGCTTTCCCTTCACAGGGCTGCCGAACAGATGTTCCGCCTGGCGAGTGCCGGCCGTCCAAGGGCTCCGCACTGCGCGGGCGGAGGATCCGAATGAAGCAGCGGGCGTTGCCGCGCTGATCATTCCGCCCTTCCAGTCTGGGCTGCGATTCCAGCAGCCGCACGCGGAGAGCGGAACGTCACGGGACGGACCAGGCCCGCCGATGCGACGCTGAGGCGGACAGCCTGCCTGAAGCGCCGAAACGGCGGGCCATGGCCCGGCACCTTGTGGCCCCCGTCGGCATCGGGCGCAGGCAAAAGCACACGCATACCGCCCCACACAGCGCGCGGGCCAATGGGGCTGACCGCGGTTACCAGTAGTGACGTCGTCCCGCGACAGCGTGACCGGTTGCGCCCAGAATCCACAGGATGGCGCCGATGACCAGCAGGATGATTCCGATGGTCCACAGGATCGAAAGGCCGGTCAAGAACCCGACGACCAGCAAGATCACTCCAAGAACAATCATGACGTCCTCCTGGTTCTGCAGAGCACTATCTCAACTGTGGACCTCTGAAACCCGATGTGAAAGCGGGACGGTCATGGCACCGTGAGGGGCCGCATGTCACGACAGTGGCAGCGCCTGCCCACGTCTCATCAACGACGCCGTTCCGGCCAGCGGGAGTCGCCCAACTCAGCAGTGTCTACGAGGTCCTCGGTCTCAGGCAGCGACACATACTCTGCACGGCCCGTAACGCCCGAGGCGCTGCTGGCCTTCTCTCAGCCGCTGTTGTGAGACAACAGGTCCGGCAGCTGGGGTCAGTCGTGGTGACCGCGGCCGGAGATCATGTCACGGGCGCGATCGACGAGGCCGATGCCTCGGGTGAGGATTTTGCTGTCGGGCGCGGCAGGATGGGGGCGGGTGGGAGCAGTCTGCTTGGCCTGGCGCACCTTCTCCCCCAGGTCTTCGAGCATCTGCGGTGTGCATGCCTGCTCCATCATGGGGAACAGTCGGCCCTCTTCGTCGCGGACGTGGTCGGCCACTTCGAACTTGATTTTGGCTACGAAGTGATCGAATTCGGGGTTGTCGGCCTCGCGGCCTTCGAGCTGTTTCAGCAGCTCCTCCACTTTCTCGTGGTCGGCGACTTCCTTGTCGGCGAGTTCGTCGCCACCCTCCAGGTGCTCGCGCACTGCCGGGTAGAGGTACTGCTCTTCGGCAACGGAATGCCGCACGAGTTCCATCGTCAGCTCGTCCGCCAGTTCACGACGCCGCTCGTCACCGACGGGCAGCGCTTCGATCTTCGCAAACAGGGCTTCCACCTCCCGATGGTCGGTGGTCAGCTCGGCGATGACGTTCCCGCCATGTCCCATAGCGTGCTCCTCCTGTCAGGGTGATGCGCGCAATGGCCGATGAGCCACCACGCAGTGCACCTCCGGCCGGGGGAACGGGACGGTCCGCGGCAGGAGGCCATGCCCACGGCGCTGAGGCAAAATGACCGTCGGCACCGGGCACCGGCGTGTGGACGAGCCACCGGCACCGCGATCACAGGCCGGGGTGCTCCGAGGCAACAGTTCGATCTGTTCCTGTGCACGAAACTCTTTCGCCCGGGGCGTCACCGGGCAACGCAGCGGCCGGTGCCCCCACACCTCATCGTACGTACGTGCGATGGATGTGGCTCAGGTGCACAGCAAACTGTTGCGACCGTCGTGGCCGTCCGCGCCCTCTTCGTCGAACCAGTTGCCGCCCTCGCCAAGGTAGCGGAAGCCCATGTGGCGGTTGACGGGCAGCGAAACCGTCACCGCGCGCATGCCGTCGGAGCGTCGGGCGAGCGTGTGGACGCCGGGCTCCCAGTCATTGAAATCGCCGACCACACTCACCGTGCCGCTCGGCTGGTCGGCGGGCAGCACGAATGTCACGTCGAAGGACTTCTTCCTACGGGCGCGCTCCAGCATCGGAGATCAGCTCCTTGACAACGAGGCCGCGGGTCAATGAGGCGATCGTGACCCACGCGACCGCTCCCCCGCGACTTGGACTGAGCCGACCAGGCCGTACGGCCGTACCTGCTCCGCCCCTTTCCGGCCGGCGCGTCAGCGTCCTCGCCTGAACGGTTCACCCGTGCTCCCTGGCCCCTGGCGTCGTCACGGCCCGCGCACGTGGGCCGCATCCACACCCCACCGCGCCTCGTTCCGTGGAGGGCGCAGGCAAGGATCACGAGCCCCGCACACTGGGAGCGGGGACTTTCGAACAGGCCCGGCTGCCGCTGCCCGCGGAGTCGCCATGCCGTGTCGCACAGGGGCACAGCGCGCCCTCCTTCCGAGCCGCCGACAGACGGAGTGTCCCCAAGGCCGGGCCCGGCAACGTGGGCAACTTCGCCCGTCCAGGGTGATTTGCACCATATTCGCCGTGCGTATCGATAGGTAGCTTTGCCAGCGTTGCGCACACGCGTGATTTCGCCCTGGACTGTGGACGGCTCAGAAGTGCTCACGGATCTTTCACCGCTCATTGCGGCCACCACCGAGTGGCTGATGCGCGCCTATCCCTCCGGGGGCGGTGCACTGGACCGCGCATTGGCCGACACCCAGGCACGGCAGGCCGTCACCGTAGCCGCACAGCTTCGCTATCCGACGCCCGTGGATGCGGCGCTCGTCACCATGGCAGGGCCAGGCGGCTCCGGCACCCTCGACTGGATCACGGGCGCCGACGTCGGCGGGTGCAGTGGGCCACCGACGTCGCCCACAGAGACGGCCATGGACACCGAGGGCGATCACGACTGGCGGACGTGGGTGGACGAGGTGGTGGCCAGCTGGGCCGCTGCCCTGCTCTGCACCCCCGAGCTGGCCGAGAGCGCGGTGGCCGAGCTCACCACGAGTGAACACACGGTCCCCACCCTCGGAGCCTTCAGGCGCCTGCTCTCTCCCGGCGTGCGGGATCGACATGCCGCCGTGCTGCTGCGCCATCCGGACCTTGTCGCGCCCGTAGCGGAGCTGCACCGCGACCAACTCGTAGATCGCCTGCAAAACAGCCCGACACCGTACGGCTGAGATCCACCCCTCCGCCCGCAACCTCCATGATCAGTCCTGGGTGATCAGGCGAGGCACGCCCCACTCCCCGCAAGACCGCGAAGAGGCCACCGAGAACCCCCTCACCGATCACAGACCGTGTCGGGCAAGGCGCTCCAGGTGCACGGATTGCGCCTGCGCAGGGCGACGTCGCAGGGTGGAGATCTGAGCCTTGTGGGCGAACGCACGTGGTGCTGCCCCCGGGCCCGGGGACGGGAGGTCCTCGATGGTGGTAACCGTCGCGCCGCCGTGGCTGCCGTCGCTCGCGACTCCGCCAGGCGTGTACACGCCGCAAGCCGACACCTTCTTCCTGGCACGTGCCCTTCGCCGGGAGAGACCCGGTCCGGGGATGGACGTCCTCGACCTGGGAACCGGCAACGGAACACTGGCCGTCTACGCGGCCCAGCAGGGTGCTCGTGTCACCGCCACGGACATCGCCCGGCGCGCCGTGGTCACCGCGCGCCTGAACGCGCTGCGAGCTGGACAGAGCCTGCACGTGCGCCGTGGAGACCTGCTGTCACCGGTGCGGGGACAGACATTCGACCTGGTGGTGAGCAACCCGCCGTATGTCCCCAGTCCTCACGCTCCAGGTCATGGCCGTCGCGTCAAGGTTGGTGAGGCGTGGAACGCCGGTCACGACGGGCGCGCAATCCTGGACCGCATCTGTGAGGAAGTACCGCGAGCGTTGCGTCCCGGCGGCGTCCTGCTCATGGTGCAGTCCGCGCTGAGCGGCACCGACACGACCCTGATGAGGCTGTCCAGCTCAGGGCTGCGAGCCACCGTGGCCGACCGGATGCACATACCCTTCGGGCCGGTCCTGCGATCACGGCTTGCGTGGCTTCGCGACCATCAGCTGGTCCCGCCCCATGAAGAGCTTGAAGAGCTGGTGATCATTCGTGCCCAGCAAGCCTGATCGACCGTGTCGCGTTGCGCTGACCGGCGACGGCCCGCTGCTCGTGCCGGGCCCGGTGGAGGTGACGCTCCCTGATGGCACAGTGACCGTGTCCACTCGATTCGTCGTGGCCATATGTACATGTCGGCGCAGCGCCATCTACCCGTGGTGCGACACCAGCCACCGTCGCAGGACAGCCGGACCTCCCGGGACACGCATGAAGGAGGAGGGCGGAGCGTCATGACCGCACCCGTTCCCTCGCCCGCGAACGCGGGGCCGGCGCCCCCGTACCCCCGGGGTGCCTTGTCGTCCGCAGTCGTTGCGGCACTGACGGGAGGCAGCACGGCACGGCTGCCGGCATACGAGGACGTCGCCCGGACGGACCCGTACGGCGATGACCTACAGCTCGCTCTCTACAGTCTGTACGAGCTGCACTACTGGGGATTCCGCGGTGTCGACCCACGTTGCGAATGGGATCCCCGCCTGCTGGAACTGCGCGCCTCCCTGGAGGACCACTTCCTGGGTGCGCTACGCCGTGACGTCGGCGCGGAGAGCGGATCCGTGTACGAGGCGCTTGAGACACTCCTGGTGGAGCCCGCCCGGGACGACGGAACCAGCGTCAGCCACTACCTCCAACACCAAGGAGAGCTCTGGCAGTTGCGCGAGTACGCGGCCGTCCGGTCCCTCTACCACCTGAAGGAAGCCGACCCTCATGCATGGGTCATCCCAAGGCTGCGAGGCAAGGCGAAGGCCGGCATGGTGGCCGTGGAGTACGACGAGTTCGGGGCCGGCCGCGCCGAAGACATTCACGCGGTGCTCTTCGCGCATCTCATGGCCGATCTGGGGCTGAACAACGCCTACGGCCACTACCTGGACGCCGCACCCGCCGAGGCCTTGGCAACGGTCAACCTGATGTCGCTCTTCGGACTGCACCGGGTCTGGCGTGGTGCGCTGGTCGGGCATTTCGCCTCAGTCGAGGTGACCTCGTCTCCTGGTTCGAGACGCCTGGCCCAGGCGATGCGTCGGACCGGCGCGGGCTCCGCTGCCGAGCGCTTCTACACCGAACACGTGGAGGCCGACGCTGTGCACGAGCAGGTCGTCCGCCGTGAAGTCATCGGCGGACTGCTGGCCGACGAACCAGGCCTCGAGCCCGACCTCGTCTTCGGCATTGACGCGACCGGGGAACTGGACCGGCGACTGGCCACGGCCCTGCTCGCAGCATGGCGCCATGGCGAAAGCGCCCTGAGAACCCCTCCGGGGACGCCCCAGTACTCACGATCGCCGGTGTGAGAGTCGACCATGCCCACTCGAGAACAGCCCGCCGCAGGCGTGGCTGCACCGGTGATCCTGGAACACCGGGGCAGCCCGTCCCTGGTCATCTTCGTGAACTTCGCCTCTGATGTTGCCGTGGGTCTCCGGCAAGAGGAAGTGGTGCGCGGATGGTCAGCGCGAGCACCTCGGGAACTCTGGCTCGCCCGGCCGGGTGACATCCTGGTCACACCGGTTCCCTTGACGGATTCCTTCATTCGGTACGTCTGTTCGCTCCTGGTGGTGCCCCGCGGATCCGTCCACGTGCTCACCGTCCCTTTCGTTCCCGGAACATCCACGGCGGACGCGGTGCGCCGGACGGGGATGCTGGGCCGGCTGCGTGATCTCGTGGTGCGCCGTCCGGGAATCGGGCTGCTCCCTCTCGCTTTGGACTCCCCCACCGCACGCCTCGCCGCCGACCTGGGTATCCGCGTCGTGCCCTACGCGGCGAACACGGACCTGACGGCATCAGGTGCCGTCGGGACCGTCGCAGCTCTCAACACCAAGACGGGCTTCCGCGCCGTTGCCAAGCAGATCGGAATGCGTCTGCCCCGGGCAAGGGTCTGCACCGACGCGGCCTTGCAGCGAACTGTCTGCGACCTGCTCGATTCCCATCTCCGCGTCGTCGTCAAGCCGGATCGCTCGGCCGGCGGCGAGGGCCTGCGCTTTGTCTGCCGCGAGGATCCGCCGATGCTTCCCCCTCCTCATGGGGGCGGCCTGTGGGTCGTCGAGGAGTATGTGGGGCCCGGCGCGTCCATAAGCGCGCAGTTCGCAGTGGAGCCCCAAGGCACCCGGACGTTGTACGCCGGCACAATGCGCGTTCGGGATGGAGCCTTCACCGGCTATGTGTCACCGCCGCCCGGTGTCGGCGACGCCGTGCTGGCGGAATTGGAGGACTGGGGACTCGCCCTGGGACGCCGGCTCCGGGCGGCCGGGTACCTCGGTTCCTTTGCTGTGGACGCCGTCCTGGCACACGACGGAAGGCTGTACGCAACCGAATGCAATGTTCGGCGTACGGCAACCACCACTCCCCATGCCATGGTCACGCGCCTCGGGGGCCAGGCCTCGGACCGCTTCGTCGGGGCCTGGCTCATCGCCCATCGGCACTCCGTGAAGTACAGCGACTTCGACAGGGCCCTCCGACTGCTGAGGTCGACACATCTGGCCTACGACCCGAAACGAGGCGAGGGCATCGTGCTGTACTCCGATATGCCCAGCGGTGGAGCGCCCCTGTGCTACGCCGTGATCGCTCCGGAGCACGAACGCCTCTTCGCCCTGGAGGCCGACTTGGTGGATGCATTGGGCTGAAACGGGCCGCGGAGGAGGTACCGCAGTCCGTCTCCACGGCGACCCAACATCCGTGGCCACTCGGTGCCCGCTCCCCTGAATGGCCCGTCGGGCAAGGGGCACTCGGGAGACATGCCATACGTGCCGATAGTGGTCCACCAGCCGTCGCCATCGGGCGGTCGCCGGGTGACGGTCCGCGGGGAGATCCTCGGTCTTGCGCACTCCGATGACGACGTCCTCGACTTCCTGCGCCGCGCCGGTCTGCCGGATGCGCGGGCACTGCTCGACGACGCCGCATGGGTGACGTGGCGCGGAGGTCGTGCGCACCGCTACGAGGCCGCGTGACCGTTCAGGCACAGGTGGTGAGTCAGACGCTCCCGAACGGGCTCCCCGACAGTGAGTGCAGCAGATGGGAGGGATCACGGAAGACCGCCGCCGCACCCGCCCCTTCCAGATCAGCCTGCGGGATTCCCCCGCACAGGAGCCCCACACAGGTGACCCCGGCTCGTGTTCCCGCACGCATGTCCCACACCGTGTCGCCGACGAATACGGCCCGCTCCGCGGGGACGCCGGCGATTTCCAGAGCCCGTTCGACGGGCTCAGGCGCGGGCTTCCCGGCATCGACGTCGTCTGCACTCGCGGTGCCGCTGATCACATCGTCTGCGTCGATGGCGCGACGCAGCGCCGCGAGTTCCGCTCCATCGGCCGACGTGGCGAGAACAACCTTCCAGTCTCCCTCGGCCAATGCCCGAAGGAGGAGCCCTGCATCTTCGAATGAAGGCAAACGGTCGAAGTAGGTGGCGTAGAGCACCTTGTGTGCGGTCGCGAGGGTGTCGTCCTGACGCGGATCCCGATCTTCCCCGAGCAGGTGTGCGATCAGATCGTCGGATCCCAGACCGATGGCCCTGTGAATGGAATGCATGGAGACGTTGTGGCCCACCTGCCGGAACGCCTCCCACCAGGCCGTTACGTGCAAGTGGTTCGTGTCGACGAGAGTGCCGTCGACATCGAACACGGCCGCTCCGGGCATGCGTCTTCCTCTCTGATGCCGGGCAGAACCCGCCTCACACGGCGTTCCTCTACCCGGTCGTCGGTCTGCTGCACCTTCCATCGCACAGCTGGACCGATCTGATCGCATCTGCACTACGGCGTTCGCGAGCGGCACGGCCGGGCACCGACGGCTTGGTCATGGGCGGCAGGCCGGGGTGAAGACTCCGGCTTCCCGCGGTACCGATACGCCACCGGGGTGTCCCGAGCAGCTGAGCTGGGGCGACCGCGTCGATCACCAGGTGTTTCGGGTGCACGACGCTGGTCACCCGCACAGCAAACGCCACGACGATTCCGCTAGGAGCCTCACGTGATCACTCAGGAACAGGTCCCAGAAGTCCTCGGCCACGCTGTCTGCGACACCGAGAGCCACAAGATCGGCAACGCCAAGTGCATCTTCCTTGACGACGCCAGCGGGCGCCCGGAGTGGGTCAGTGTGAAGACGGGCCTGCTCAGCGTGCGGAAGACCTTCGTTCCCCTGCGCGATGCCACGATCAACGGGGATCACCTCGAAGTCCCGTACAGCAAGTCCCTGGTCAAGGACGCCCCGAAGGTCGATCTGGACGCGGGTGGCCACATGTCGTCCGCAGACGTGCACCGCCTGTACGCGTACTACGGCATCGAGTAGGCGAGGAAAGCCGAGAGGAGCCGCTGGCCATGGTGCAGATCGGCTACACGATGATGACCGAGCAGGCGGGCCCGCGCGAGCTGGTGGAACACGTCGTCCGGGCCGAAGACGTGGGCTTCGATTTCTCGGTGACGTCGGACCACTACTTCCCCTGGCTGCGCTCGCAAGGCCACTCCCCCTACGCATGGAGCGTCCTGGGGGCAGCCGCTCAGGCGACATCCCGCATCCCCCTCATGACGTATGTGACGTGCCCGACGTTCCGCTATCACCCCGCCGTCGTGGCGCAGAAGGCGTCGACCCTTCAACTGCTGTCGGAGGGGAGGTTCCGTCTCGGGCTCGGGTCCGGGGAGAACCTCAACGAGCATGTCATCGGCGGCGCTTGGCCGCCCATCAGCATCCGGCACGAGATGTTGGAGGAAGCGGTCACCATCATCCGAGCGTTGTTCGAACGGGACCACGTCACACACCACGGCACCCACTTCGACGTCGATTCCGCACGCCTGTGGGATCTACCCGACGAACTTCCATCCATAGGAATCGCGGTTTCGGGCGAGCAGTCCTGCGACATGGCCGGCCGTCTGGCCGACTTCCTGATCGCCGTGGAACCCGAACCGGAACTTCTGTCCGCCTTCGAGCGGCGCGGGGGTAAGGGCAAGCCCCGCGTCGGACAGCTTCCGGTGTGCTACGACACCAACCGGGACGCAGCAGTGCGGCGCGCCCACGACCAGTTCCGCTGGTTCGGCGGAGGCTGGAAGGTGAACGCGGAATTGCCGCACCCGGACTCCTTCGCCTCGGCGCCCCGGTTCGTGCGTCCCGAGGATGTCGCCCGGGCCATCCCCTGCGGTGACGATCCGGACGACTTCGTCGAAGCCGTCCGTCCCTTCACCGATGCCGGCTTCACCGACATCGCACTCGTGCAGATCGGCGGCGACAGCCAGCCTGAATTCCTGGACTGGTCCGCGAAAACGCTTCTGCCGGCTCTCAAGGGCGCCTTGTAGGGCATCGCCACGCAGGTGTCACCCTCCTGGGTAACCCCTGGCCTCGCCCTGCCGGCCGCTAGCTGGCGGAGGCTCGAGGCTCGTTGAGCTCGATCATTGTTCGCGCGGGCGCCAGCTGCGAGGGTGCACCGCTGGCCCCCAGAGGCTCGAGTCGCTCCTGGGGTCCGGTGCCACCCTGAGCTTGTGGCTCCCTCTGCAGCCTCGGAGATACCGCAGGCGGTCGCCGTGCCTCTCCTGCACGGTCGATCAGCCGGGATACTGCCCGCCGTGTCAGAGCCACTGCCACCGGTACGGCGAGGCGACGGCCCGGAGTTCACCGCCCTGCAGGTGCAAGTCCGGGCGGCCCTGAAGCCGGAGCCGCGCAAGGAACCCGACCTTGCACGCCGCGACCATTCCGGTACAGGAACTTATTCAGAAGGTGCGGTGTTTCGTGCTGAGTCTGACAGGCCGGGCTCTCCCGCTCGTCGAGCGGATGATCGGCCGAAGCCCGTCGCGCCACCGTCGCTCCGCGACGTGACCAGTGCCAGCACGCCAATAACGACCAGCGACCAGCCTCCCGAGACCGGCTCCAGCACTGCCACGGCGATTCCGAGTGCCAGCAGGATCCATCCGGTCTCCTTGGGCACCGTACCCGTGGCGATCACGGACCTCCTGGCCAGAAGCCCGAGACCGAAGAAGGCAACTCCGCTGATCATGAACCAAAGGGTCGTCATGCGGGCGTAGTCATCGTTGCGGACGGCATTCCACAGTCCGTCAGAGACCATGCCGCTCCAGTGCGCGTACGAGACGATTCCACCCACGGTCATGTGCACCACGGCGGCGGCGAGCATCAGGCGGGGGACCCAGAGGCGGAGACCCCTGGCATTGGGCTTACGGAATTTAGGGTATGCCATCGCGTTCATGACGCTGTGTTCCTTCCAGGAATGCCGAGTGTTGAGCGTGCGCCTGACGGTGGACCGGGAACTCGAGATCGCGCAGTGCAGGAGCCTGGCCACGAGCACCCCGTCGTCCGCGGAGTCATCAGGGCGACCTGTCCAGAAGCGGCATCAGCAGCTCGTACATGCCGCGCAGTTCTGATTTCGGGAGCGGGGGCATGAGGTGCTCCGCGCCGACCAACATCAGATAGAGCATCTTGGCCACTTGATCCGGTCTGTCGTGACCGGCCTGTTCGCACAGATCCCGCAGATATCCGATGCGGGTTGCGTCAACACGCTCCTGCACCTGCGCCGCTTCGGGATCCTGTTTTGCCCACGCCCGCATCGCGATCTCCAGCGGTGGGCCGGCGTCCCTGGTCACTTCCGTCAGGAGGCTGGCCAGCCTCTCCCGGGCCGGGAGCATGTCGGACGCCTCGACCCCATTGATGATCGCCGTGGTGCACTTGGCCTCGAAGTGGTCGAGCAATTGGGTTCGATACTTCGGCATCGATCCGAAGTGGTGGTAGAAGGCACCCTTCGACATGCCCATCTGCTCACACAGCCGATCCAGCGTCACCGCACGGGCCCCTTGCTCCGCCAGCAGAATCAAACCGTGGTCCAGCCATGCCGACCTCTCCGCGCCCACTCTACCCCTCCTCCATACCAAAAGGTTTGGTATGGAGGAGGTTAGCGAACGTGTCCGGGGAGGAGAATGAGCAGGGGCCCCGGATTCGACGGACAGTCAGGCGCCGCACACGCCGGTGGAATTGAGCCAGCCGCCACGGGTCCGGGGGGACAACCACCGGGGACCCGCCGTGTCTGTTGCGGTGAGCGTCGACCGCCTTGGCGTGTCCGTCAGCGATGTCCCGCCAGGGAGGCGGTTCCTCCAGAAGGTAACGGCGGACCGCGCGTCCACCGAAAACCCGACGGGTTCCCCACCGATGCCGAAGAGGCGGTGGCGCTCCTCGACGACCTGCTGCGCACCGAGGGACTGACCCCGGCGGGCGGCGCGGCGCGCCACCTCCTGAACGACGACACCGCGGACGAAGCGGGCGCCACCGCACGGCGGTTGCTGCGTCATCTGCTCGAGGATCCCGACACCGCCGTGATGACGTGAAAGGTAGTGCCAGGCCCCCCGAGGACACGCAGCTCAGTGTGGAAGCGGCCGCAGCGGGAGTCGTGGTAGTCGCCGTGCTCGTGACCTGGCTGCAGACCAAGGTGGACCTGCGCATCCGGCGCCGGAACGGCAGCACAGACTTCGACTTCCACCTCACGAAGCAGGCAGCCGAGACCGGCACCCTGCGCGAGATGGCCTCGATTCTCGCCGAGCGCTCACCGGTCCACCTCCGCCGCCGTAATCCCGCCGGCCGCACGGCACAGACGTAGATACGCGCCAGAACATGCTCGGTAGCGCCAGGCCTGGGCACCGACTGGCAGGACAGCCCGCCCCAACGAGGCCCCCACACCGCACCGGGCCCTCGACGGGGCGCATGTGCGGTTCAGGCACGAGGCCGTCGACGCTGTCACCGCCGGGCTGACCCCACCGGGGAATTCCGGAGTGATTCAAGGCCACGTAAGTAGGGTGAGAACACTCAAGCGAGTCATGTGCGGCCGTGCCTCGTTGGAACTTCTCCGAGCCCGTATCCTCACCCAGCGTGACCTTCACGGAACTGCAGCCAGGGTTTATTGACATGACCGTGCATCAGCACAGTGCATGTCGAGGTTGAGCGTTGGCGTCCGCCGGCAGATCAGTCGTGCGGCGATTCGCCGGCAGCCGAGCGACGACCCCCGATGGATTCGACCAATGCGTCTGCCACGAGCGCCGCATCTGCCTCTGCAACATCTGCTGGGTATTCCGGCAGCAGATCATCCCAGACGGGCATCCATGATCCGTACAGCTGGGCCTGTCCCTCGGGCCGGGCGAAGAACCAGATGTGCAGGTGTGCGCCTCCATCTCCGATGCGGTAGACGTGGGCTCGCGAAATGTGTGGCAGGGCCTGCACGTGGCGGACGATGTGAGTGGACAGGACCCCCAGCTCGGCTGCCAGCTCATCGGGCAGGTCGGCCATGTCATAGTGCTCACGCGGATGCAGCATGAGCACCAGCGGCACACCGACTCCCGTGATCCGGGTGAGCCGCCAACTGTCGTTGAACCAGATCCCTTCGTCTCGGGTACGGCACGCCTCGCAGTTCGACGGATCCTCGCCGTGTCGCGGAGGCTCGGGCAGAACCGGAGGGCGCAGCGGCGCGACGCGCAATCCGTCCGGTTCGAACGGGCTGATATCCCACCCTGTCATGCGCGCGAGCGGGAGCCGACGCTCACCATCCGCAGCGGCAAGCGCGTGGTCGTAGAACTCGTCAGGTCGCAAGGCCATGGTCCGAAGATTAGTTCGGCATCGACACCCAGTCAGGACCGGGGTGACCTGACTCCTCCCCGGTGGGGACAGACCGTGATCCTGCTTGTGGACGACCCGCCGATTCACGAAATCGCGGCCATTGCCTTGGATTTCCCACTCCTCGCTCAGCGGACGGACAGCCACGCTCACCTTGATTCCCCGAGTGCAGGGCGACCGCTCTGCTTCAGCTCGGGAGCGGTTACGGGATGTCGGAATCAAGCGGCCCGTTCCTGCGGGACATCGCTGGACGTCGCCAACCAGGGCATCCGATGGACGAGGATGTCGCGCAGCCGTGTCAGGGCTGCGATCTTCTCTTCCAGATCGGCCACCCGTCGTGCGCCGACGTCGTAGCCGTCGGCGCAGGTGGGCGAGTACTCGAAGACCTCGGGCAGATCGGTGTCCAGGTAGCGCACGAAGGACTTGACGTTCTCGACGGTGAAACCGGAAGCCAGCAGGTCGCGGACGTTGCTGACCCGGGTCACTGCATGCGGGCCGTAGACGCGATAGCCCGACGGCCTCCGGTCGGATTCCAACAGGCCCTGCTCCTCGTAGTAGCGCAGGGCTCGGGCCGTCGACCCGGTCTTTGCAGCCAGTTCACCGATCAGCACGCAGCCACCTCTCAGCTGTTCTCAGGATTGACGTATACATTGCGGTCAACTCCGCAGCCGCACCACGGTCTTCCCGGTGTACCGGCCGCGGACGAGGTCGAGGAGTGCCTGAGGCGCGTTCGCCAGCCCGTCGATCACCGTCTCGTCGTAGACGATGACTCCCTTGCGCAGCCAGTCGCGGAACTGCTCGCCGAACTCCGCAGCCCGGTCCAGGTGGTCCCACAGGGTGAAGCCGCGGATGGTCAGGCGTTTCCCCAGGACGCCGAGCAGGTCGCCGGGGCCGTCGTCGGGGCCGGCGGGCAAGCCTCAATGCCGACCCGAGATCGACCTTCTCCGTGGCCCGGTCGGGCAGGGCGAACTTTCTCGTCGTTTGGCGAGCCGATAGGTTCGCCTCATGGGAATGCGACGGGCGGGCGTGCATCATTCGGTTTCGACGTGGCAACAGCCGTATCCTGCGACGACCTCCCTCGAACGCACTGCGCTGGTCGAACGGATCGCGAAGCGGATCCTGACCCTCGGCCAAGGGCGTCTGATGGTAGGGATCGATGGTCTCACCGCTGCGGGCAAGACGAGTTTCGGGCACGAACTGGCTGAGCGGATCAGTACGGCGGGACGGCCCGTGCTCCGGGCGACCCTTGATGACTTCAAGAAGCCGTGGAAAGACCGGCATCTGTATGACCGGGAGTCAGGTGAAGGGTATTACCGCAACGCGTACGACTATGACGCGGTCAAGCGGCTGCTACTTGGGCCCTGCCGGTCGCCGGAGGCAACGTTGTGCGCGCTGTGCAGCATCGACCCGCTGACGCAGCAGGATCACTCCTCGGATGCGACGTCCCTTGCTTCGGATTCGGTGCTGATCGTGGATGGCGTCTTCGCCTTCCGGCCGGAGATCAACGAGTACTGGGACTTCCGTGTCTGGCTGCAGGTGGATGCGGAACTGTCCGTTCAACGAGGTGCTGACCGTGATCAGGACTGGGCCGGCAGCGAGGCGGAGTCGATCCATCGCAACCGGTATCTGGTGGCTGAGCGCATCTATCTTCAGGAAGTCGACCCGATCCCGATGATGGACGTCGTCATCGACAACTCGGCGTTCGCCAGCCCGCGGGTCGTGGAGTCGTGACCTCTTGAGGGATCTGCGGCTGCTGGTACCGAGCTCGGATCAAGGTGCCTGCCGGTCGCCTTTCTCCGCGGCGGGGTTGATGTGGCGACAGACCGTTCCGCGTAGATTCTGAGGGTTCGGGCGAGGTTTTGCTGTCGATGTCCTGTTCGACGGCGTGGAGCCGGATGCCGCGGTCGCGCAAGTCGGTGCCCAGGAGGATGAGGTTGTGGACGGAGTAGAAGAGCCGGTCGAGCCGTTGATCGTCAGGGTGTCGCCAGGATGGAAGCGGGACAGCAGCAGGTCGCGCTTTGGGCCAGGCGGATTTGCGGCCGTTCGCGCGGTCGATACAGGCAGGCGCCAAGGGCACTTGCGCTGGGTCGACGTCGACGCCGTAGCCGGTGGCTAAGCCTGCCAGGCCGAGGCGTCCCTGCCCGACAGCGTCGAGCCTTTCGCCCATGTGGGTCGATCCGGCGCCGAGCCGGGACAGCCGGCCTGGCACTTGCGACATGGTCCGTCCCCTTCCCCCGTGTCCCCGGATGCCCACACCACTCCCCCTTGGAGTCGTCGGTTCCGACCGTTCGTGGCAGGACCGCGGCCACGAAGCATCGGAGCCCCTCACCGAAAGGACTGTGCGGGGCTCCGAGAGGTAAGCGCTCACGCTCCAACAGACGTGCGGCTTAGTACGAGTGGTGGACCTGCCAGTACGACCAGGCCTGGCAGGGACTGCCGTACCTCTGGTTCATGTAGTTGAGGCCCCACTTGATCTGCGTGGCCGGATTGGTCCGCCAGTCGGCGCCCACACTCGACATCTTGGAGCCGGGGTATGCCTGGACGAGACCGTAGGCACCGGAGCCCGCGTTGACCGCCTGATAGTTCCAGGTGGACTCGTGGCCCACGATGTTGCTGAAGCACTGGAACCGGCCCGCGCCCACGATCTGACGCGCAATCATCTGGATCTGCGCGATCGTGTAGGAGCTCCGGACCGGGAAGATGGAGGCACCGCGTGTGCCGGAGCGGCTGGCCGTCACCTGGGCCGCCTTGCGCTCCTTGGCTTCCTTTTCGGCCTTCTGCGCGGCCTGCTGGTCGGCCTTCTGCTTGGCCTGCTGCGCCGCCTGCTGCTTGGCAACCGCATCCGCGGCGGCCTGCATGCGGGCAGACTGCTCGGCGACCTTCCTGGCACCCTCGTCGGCGGCGATGGCCTGTGCGTCGGCCTGCTGCGTCAAGGACGCGGTCTGCACCTGGGCCTGCTGACCCACCGGAATGTCAGCGAGAAGCGTCGTGTCGCTTGCCGTCGCCTCGGCGTCGCTTCCGGGCCGGCCGGTGCTGCTTGAGGCAACACCAGTAACGGCGCCTACAGCGGTGACCGCCGTGGCCGAAGCCACGGCGAATCCCCGGACCGAAATTCGGCTCACGCCGGCCTCCCAACTCCGAGGTCACGGGCGACACAGGCCGCGACAGCTACGCCGAGACGGTCAGCAGTGCGACCAACCGAACGGTCCACGTACATGAGATCCCCTGCCCATGTGAAGCGGGTTATCGCCTCCTATACGCAGGGGCCCGGCGCCAGGTTGCATCGGATCGGAACCTATGTTCGAGTTCGAAGGCGATCGGATCGTCGGGGTGTGCGGTCCCCCACCATCCTGCACCGCCGAGGCTCCGCAAACGGCGACCGCCAAGCTCCACGGCTCAGGGCGAGCGCCCGACCAACAGCACACCTACGGACGCCACAAAGGCATCGAAGCACGCCTTGGGTCCCTCCTTCGGCGAAGCCCGCGCCCGCTTTGTTCACCACAAACGACGGAGTGTGTCCACGGGTTCGGAAGACGGCCGCCGGTCGGCCGCACCGCGAATGTGCACGGAAAATGAGGTCACCGCGTGGGATGGTCCGGAACTGTCAAGGCGGCGGACCATCGGGATCCGAAACTGTCAGGGCGGAAGGGCACTCACCTCGACAGGTGCTGGGCGAAGAAGGCTCGGACCAGAGCACGAACGGCGGGCACGGTGACGCACGGGTCTGCCCGGCCGACCATGGCGGCGCGCCCGGCGGCAGTCGTCAGGCCGGCATGCTGGAGCTGGGGGACGAGGGTCGCGTAGTCGGTGAAGACCCAGTGCTGGGTGTCGTCGAGCTGCCGCCGGGTGACGGGGCCCCCGTGAGCGAGGAGCGCTGCCCAGGACCGGTCCAGCCGGACGTTGCGGAAGCCGTCGGTGCCGGCCAGGAGCATCGGACGGTCCGTCCCCTGGCGGGCCACTGGCAGGAGTTCGCCGTCCACCTGGTCGAGGTAGCCCTCCAGGTTCACGGCGGCGGCGATCCGCCGGTCTTCGTACAGCGCCTGTGCCACCGCCGTGCCGCCGGCGGAGTGCCCATAGACCCCGACGCGCTCCAGACCGAGTGCGTCGAGGACGAAGCGGAGGTCGGCGACCCGGGTGTCGATCATGGTGCGGAAGGTGGCCGCGTCGGGCGGGCCCAGCAGCTCGGTGGTCCGGACGCGTTTGCGGCCCGGTCGCTCGTGAGGGAATGCGACCTCGCTCGCGTCCCCGGGGTGGTCGACAGTGACTACCGTCCAGCCGTGTGACGCGAGGTCCACCGCGAGGGCGCTCCCCATCGTGCGGGCGTCGCCCCCACCGGGGCTGTACAGCAGCACGGGACGTCGGCCGGGCAGGGGTGGGGCGCCGACCCTGGCATGGGTGAGGGTGGCGGCCCAGTCGACTCCGGACACGGGGAGTTCCGGGTGGATCAGAGGACCGTAGTGGGTGAATTCCGTGGCGGCGCCCGGGGTCAGTTGGGGGGCGCGTGGGAAGCCGCGTCCGGGGACGGCCGGTTGCAGGACGGTGACCATGAGTTCGCGTACGCCGATTCGGGGCTCCCACGGATCGTTGCGGGAGGAGTCGACGAGGTAGCGCGGCTTGGCACTGACGGGGTAGGGCCCGCTGGGCGTTGGCAGATGCAGACGCAGGAGCGTCGCGGCGTCGCGGGTGGCGGCGGAGGCCGGGGCGGTGCCGAGCAGCAGGGCGGCTGCTCCAGCGAGGGCGCCCTTGGCCAGGGAACGGCGACCGGGTGAGAAGGAAGAGATCATGGAGGGCATCCTGGGGTCGGGTGCTGTACCGAGGCGAAGCCTTCGGCCAGATCCGAAAGGCTGGCGCGGAGCGGGGGGATGTGCGTGATCCGGATCCATTTCACGGCGGACGATTTCGCCCGGGTGCGGTTCGCTCCGCGGCCCTCGCCCGTGCCCGAGCTGCATGCAGCCCTGATGATGCTGGCTGCCCCGCACGAGGAGTTGCTGTTCGGGCGCTGGCGGCACCGACTGCTGCGCATACTCCCTGACGCGGTCGACCCGCTCGCGGACCTGATGCCGGACGGGGTGGCCCCCGCCTTCCTCGACGTTCTCGGGGACACACCGGATGAGGGGTTCGCCCTGATCAGGGGAACCGGCCCGGAGCTGGTACGGGCCGGGATCGAGCAGGTCTACGCGCGACGGCCGGCCCCGCCATGGATCCGAGCCCTGCACGGCGGGGACGCCGAGGCCTGGCGGATCCTCGGCAGGGCCCAGCGAGCGGCCCACGAGACGGTGCTCGCACCGGTGTGGCCCCGGGTGCAGGACCTGCATCGGGAGGAATTCACTCGCTATGCCTTGGCCGTCGCCGAACGGGGCCTGAGCGGGGCCCTGGCTCACCTGGTCCCCGGGGCACAGCTGCGCGACGGGGTCTGGGAGTGGCCCCGGCCGGGTGGGTCCGGGGTGCGGGAGGTTCGGCTCGGTGGGCGTGGGCTGATCCTGCGGCCGACCTTCCACTGGCGGTGCGGACCGCTCGTCCAGGACGTGCCCGACCGTCCGGTGGCGCTCGCCTACCACGTCGCCTCGGGGCTGCCGCTCGTCCCGGACGGGGGCGGTGTACGGGGCGAGGCCCTGGCGGGAGTTCTTGGGAGCACCCGGCTCGCCATCCTGTGTTCCTTGGACATGGCTCGGACGACCACGGAGCTGGCACGCCGTGTCGGCGTCAGCAGCGCGACTGCCTCCGCCCACGCCTCGGCCCTGCGCGCCGCTGGTCTCCTCACCACCACCCGCACGGGCCGCTCCGTGCACCACCTACGCACAGCCCTGGCCGAGCTGCTGCTGAACGGCGGTGCGGCTGATGGCTAGGAACTCCCAACAGAATTGGTCGCCCTCCGATCCGCGCGCGGTGAGGCAAGGCGAGCGCGCGGAAAGATCGCTGCTCTGCATGAGCGTTGTCCTACGACGACCGTCCCGGTCACCGGTTGAGGCCGCGCAGCACCGGGACGCCGGGACCGGCGGCGGTCAGGCCGGCGAGGACGGCTCCGGCGAAGCGGCGCCGCGCAGGCACGCACGTTCTCAGATGCGGCAGGCATGGCCGGGACCTCCTGGGCCTGCCCACCGCATCGGCCGGCTCCCCCACCGATGCGTTTGGTCTTCGCAGGCTCGGGCCGCCATGTGCGATCAGGCGGCGGCTCCCTACTCGCGGTGCAGCGGCCTGACGCCCCGCAGGGGATATCGGGCAGGGCCGTACCGGTCCTCCCCCGGGCCAAGACTCATGCCTCGGGGAGCCGGTCGAGGAAGCCGAGGACGGAGGTGATCCGGCCGTCCTCGCCCAGAGTGACCACGTCCGAGCCGGCGACCGGCGCCGAGCCGTCAGCGGTCGACACCAGCTCCCAGCTGAAGCGGGCGATGTGATGGTTACCGTCCACGCCACCGACCAACCTGAACTCAAAGCCGGGGAACTGCTCGTGCGCGGCCCCGATCACCGCGGCGATCTGCCCGTGGCCGCGCACGTCTGCCAGCGGATCGGTGTACGTGCCGTCCTGCGACCACGCCGCGGCAACCGCCTTGGCGATCGCCTCGGCGCCAGTGGCGTTCCACGCCTCGAAGTAACGGGCAACGGCGGCAGCATAGTTCGACATGACAGGACTCCCGATTTCGGTGAAGTGACCTGGCCATCAGGTCGGTTGGCTTGGGCTTCGAGCTGGAGTGCGCCGGCCCGGAACCCGATGGCTCCACCCTGCCGCGCCCCGCCCGCCCACGCGATTACCGCTCAGGTAATGAGGTCCGGGCTCGCTGAAGCAGCTGCCAGCCTCACGTCCTGATCCAGGGCATCCGTCCCCCAACTGGCCGACGCCCGCGCACTGGCACCCCACCTCTCAGTCACAGCTCGCGCCGCGGGGGCGGCTCCTGGGCCGGTGTTGCTCCCGGCAGTCGGCCCAGCCGGCCGTTTGACTGTCGTTGGCGGATCGGCCAACCTCGCGGGCGTCGGACGGGTGGCTTCCCCGTTGTTCCGGCTGCCATGCGCCCGCATACTCCCCCCCGGAACCCTCCGATCAGCGGGACCGCAGGGATCCTGAAGGAGGAGCCATGGGCTCGATGACCGACGAGTTGCGTCGGCGCAAACCACTGGACCGGTTGATGGCGGAGGCCGAGGGCGACGGCTCGGGGGCTCCGCTGCGGCGCACCCTGGGCCTGTGGCAGCTGACGCTGCTCGGCATCAGCTCGGTCGTCGGCACCGGCATCTTCTTCGTGCTCGGTACGACCGTGCCCAAGGCCGGTCCCGGTGTGGTGGTCTCGTTCGCGATCGCCGCGGTCGGGCGACGTCCAACTCCAGGATCCGCGGGTGGGTGACGTGATCGCGCTCCCGGTGACCGGTGCGTACTGCTACTCGCTCTCGAACAACTACAACGGAGCCCACCGCCCGCCCGTCGTGTTCTGCCGTGACGGTGAGGCGCGCGAGGTGGTGCGCCGTGAGACGTACGAGGACCTGCTGCGCCGCGACGTGGACCGCATGTCCGTCGCCACGCCGGACGGGACATGAACGGGACACCGCAGGGGAACCACACCGACCAAGCGCAGTGGCACTGAGGGCCGCCTGGAACCGGGCTCGGCCGCCGTGTCGCTCGAGCAGCGCGAGCCGCCGGCGTTGCCGTTTGTGTCCGTGCGCAGGAGACAGGCATGGGGCAGGGCGCGACGCTGGCCGATGTGGGGCAGGTCGACGGGGCCTTGCGGATAATTGCGAAACCGCAGGTCAGAGCGTCGCCTCAGTGAGGCGCTGGAACGCCTCTTCTTGAATTCGGGAACGCTTGAGGCATCTCCGCAGGTCAACGCAGTAGCTGGGCGCGCCTGACGACGTAGCATTTTCTGGCCTCCCCACTGAGGCGTGCCTGTCAGGCTGGGGCGCGTACGGAACCTTGTGTAAGAGGTCGCGCGGATAGGCGCGGTTGGGCGTCGGCAACAGTACGGGCGCAGGTTCCGGTGATCATGGAAGTTCGCTGGGGAGACCAGTGCTCGCGCTTCGAGGATGCGGCCGGATGGTGTGACCGCCTGTCGACCGTGGCGGCCGCCCCTGCCGATCGCGGTGATCTGTCGGCCGCGCTCATCCGCCCCGACGGCCTCGTCGCCTGGGCTGCCGCCTCGGGCCCGTCCGCCGACACCGCAGCTCGGGCGACCGCGCTGCGCACCTGGATCGGTGAACCACGCACATGCATGGCGAACGGCCAGAAAGGTGAACCTGCCCAGCCTGAAGGCAGGAAAAGCACCGGGCAACGCATAGGGAAGGTCTGATGGTGTGCGATCCACTCCGGCGGTCGGTTCGGCACAGATCTGCCCTGATGCTGCCGAACGGCCGTCCCGCCTCCGCACCGGCAAAACATCCGAGGAGCAGGAACGACGATGGCACCCGACCCGACAATCTCCCAGGTGAACATGACCCTGGCTGCCCTTGCAGCCACCGGGGCCACCCCGCGTCCGTCCGGGGAAACCCTGGAGCAGCAGACCAAACGAATCATCACCGGCATCGACGCGCAACTGAGCGATCCCACCCTTGCGACGCAGGACGAGTGGGAGCTGGTGTGGCTGGCCCTGAGCGAGGCCAACGCCAATATGGCCTACCTCGCACGGAGCACCAACGGCTCGAACGAGTTCGCCGTGGTCGCTCGCGGAACGGACGCCGATTGGACCGACATCCTCGAAGATCTCGAGGTCGGCACGGTCGTCCCGTTCCCCGAAAGCGGATCGCCGAAGCCCATCTACGTTTCCAAGGGGGCAAAGGACGCGTTCACACGAGTGGTCACCGCCCGCTCGATCGCCTCTCCCTCCCCGAACGCCACGCTCGCTCAGGCGCTCGCCGTCGCGCTCAAGGCAGCGCCCTCCTCGCCGCAGCCGACCGTCTATCTGACCGGCCACAGCCTGGGCGGTTGCATCGCCAGCATGCTCGCGCCGTACCTGCAGGCACAGACCTGGCCGAAACAGCCGAAGTTCGCGGTGATGACCTACGCCGCTCCCACCGCCGGCGTGCAGAGCTTCGTCGACTACTTCGACTCCATTCCGTGGGTCATCGACGAGCGCCAGAACAACGCCTACGACCTGGTACCGCACGCGTGGGCCGATCTCGACACCACCGCCGACTGGTACCCGAGCCCGGGACCGCAGGCGACCGAAGAAGTGAAGCTGCTCATCGGGAAGATCGCCAGGCGCACCAACGGCAACGTCTACGTCCAGCCCGGCACGCTCTGCCTGATGAACACCGGATACACGAGCTTTTCCGAGAAGCTGATCCACAAGACCACCCAGGACTTCCTCGGCCAGATCGCCTACCAGCACGCCAACTCCACCTACCTGGACCTGGTGGGGGCGCCTGACGTGCCTTCCCCGCCGGTGGTGACCGACCTGAGTCCCACCTTCGGCGCAGCAGGCGACACGGTGACCATCAACGGCACGGGTTTCAGTAAGGACAGCATGGTCGACTTCGGCCGCTTCGCCTGCACCGAGCCGCCCACCATCGACTCCTCCGGTCTCAAGATCACCGCCAAGGTCCCCAACGGAACAGGCGTCGTCCACGTCCGCGTCACCAACACCCTCGGCACCTCCCCGGCCATCGCGATGTCGCAGTTCGCCTATGGCGGACCCGCACCTGTAGTGGTCAGTTCGGTCAGCCCGACCAGTGGAAAGGTCGGCACCCCGGTCACCATCAACGGCGAGGGCTTCGCCCAGGGCGCCACCGTGCACTTCAAGGACACGGCATCCGACTCGGTCAAGTTCGTCTCCACCGGCCAGCTCACCGCAACAGCGCCCGGTCTGCTCGACGTCCAACAGACGGTGAACATCACCGTGACGGTCGGCAAGGCCACCTCTCCCACCAGCCCGGACGACGAGTTCACCTACACCGGACGGTAGCGCCCGCACGCCCCGTTGCTGGGGTGGCCCTTCGAGCAGCCCCGGGCCCTTGCCGCCGACCGGTCGAAGCGTGCCTGGGCGAGGGATCGCCGAAGGACCTTTCGCCCTGCGGCGAGCAAGCCACGGAGCTGTGCGGCACGGCAGAGCAGCTGCCGGGCGACCAGGTGTCCGTAACCCCCGATAGACCGGGGCCGGGACAAGTCGAGGCACCGATGTGCCAGAGTCCGGGTACCGCGGTGCGGTGGCGGCTCGACGACAGCCCCGGCCGCCAGGTCAGGTTCTGGTCGAGCTCGGCGGAGCCGCCGTAGGGGTCGCCGGGGACGGCGTTGCGGTTGCCGCGCGGCCCGGCGGGACCCGTGAGGGGGCCAGTACGTGCTACTGGCCCACCACGACCGGCCGTCGTCTGCAACAAGCTCCTCAACGGCGGTGCCATAGCCAGCTATACGAGGTGTACGGCGGCTTGGCCTCCGGCCCCTTCTGTTGGAGGTGGCGCGGATAGGGGTGCGGTCATGGTCGGCGGTTGGGGCGTTCGTCCCAGCGGTGAGTTGTCCATGCCCGCCCCGGCACCGTCTTCGGCGATGTGCCGTTGCGGCTGTTGCCCGAGCCACGGTCCGCCCGATCGCGCTTCTCGTATCCGAGGTGGTCGGTCATCTTCGCGTCCAGGACCCGCTCCAGCACGGCCCGGGTCACCTCCGTCAGCAGCCCGCTTCCCCCAGCAGGGCAGCACCCAAAGCGTCGGCGCGGTCCATCAGCGCTCGACCACCTCATCCCCGAGCTTGTCCTCGACCGATTCGACGACAGGGATCTCGTTGTCGTTCGTGCCCGTCCGTCCCTGCTGGTCAAACCCCAGGTCAGGGCCCGGCCAGCCTGCCACATCACGGACTTACGCGATCTATCAGATGCCCCCTCAGGCTGTGCTGAGCGTTGCACCGTCCACCCAGCGGGCCAGGACGCTGAAGGCGGCCAGCTGTTCCAGCGCCTCGTGCTCACGCAGTTCGGACAAGCCGCCCTCATGGCTGTTGGGGTTGCGGATGCCGGCGTAGCAGCCCTCAGCGAAGGCCATCGCGCCGCGGTGAATGCTCTTGAAGGTGTCGCTGTTGCCGTCAGCCATGAGGCGTAGCCGAGGCTGGCCGAGCTTGGGTGGATCCTTGGAGAACACGCTCTGGAAGAGAGCGGTCTCGCTCGCGTCGCGACGCGAGACTCTGTTCTGTGTCTCGGCGTTGACCTTCTTGGCCGCTGCGGTGACAGCCTCACGGAAGTGGCCGCTTAGCCCCGGTCGCCCGGCGGCCGCCGCGTCTCAGCCCCGCGGCCGCATCGCCGATAGGTCCTCCTCCGCGACCGCGGGGTCCGCCGTGAGAGCCGCGTGGACCGCGCGCAGCACCGGCAGATCGGTGACCGCGGTGGCCAGGGCCACGTCCTTCGCGGCCAGCGCGAGGGGGAAGTGCGCCTCGGTGGCGTAGACCCGGTCCGTCGCCCCCGCCATCGGGCTGCGCGCCAGGGCGCCCCGGGTGAGCTGCTCGGGCAGCCCGAACTCGCGTGCCAGCGCCAGAGCCTCGGCCACGACGGCGACGCCGCCGATCGCGGCATTGATGAGAACGAGCTTGAGTGCCGCGCCGCTGCCGAGGGCACCGCACCGGGTGACGGTGCCCAGTTCGGCGAGCACCTTGTCAACGGGCGTCGGGTCGCCGCCCGCCAGGATGAGCAGTTCGCCCGCGGCCGCGCGGTCGACGCTGCCCATGACCGGGGCGTCAAGCAGGGTGACGCCGTCGGGCAGGCGGCCGGCCAGGTCTGACACGGTGTCCGGGCCGACCGTCGAGGTGTCGATCCAGACGGTGCCGGGGCGGAGTGCGGGAATCATCGCGTCGGCGACGGACGTGGCCGCCTCCGGGTCCGCGAGCATCGTGAAGACGATGTCGGCGTCGGCAACGGCTTCGGCCGGAGTCGCCACGACGTCGGCACCCGCGGCGCGGAAGGGTTCGGTCCGAGCCGGCGTCCGGTTCCAGACGGTCAGCCGGTGGCCGGCGGCGAGCAGGCGGCGCGCCATCGGGGTACCCATAGAGCCGAGTCCGAGAAATGCGATCTTTTCCATGCGGACGACGGTAGGACGCCTCTATCCACGCAACAAGCGAATGTCTAGCATGGAATCCATGCCCAAAACGCATGGCGAAGGCGCTGGCGCCTTTGGCGCCCCGGCCGGCCTCCCCGGCTTCAGCAGCCTGTACGAGGTGTTCCTGACCGTCGCCGATGAGGGGTCGTTCACGGCGGCGGCGCGACGGCTGGGCTACACACAGTCGGCCGTCTCACGCCAGGTCCAGGCGCTGGAGGACCACGTGAGGTCGGTGCTCTTCGACCGGATGCCGCGCGGTGTCCGGCTCACGGAGGCGGGACGGGTCCTGCGCCCGCACGCCGAGGCCGTCCTCGACCGCATCGCGCTCGCGCGTTCCGAGCTGGAGGCGCTGCGGACGGTCGACGGCGGCCGGTTGCGGGTCGGCGCATTCGCGACGGCTGATGCCGCCCTGATGCCACGGGCGCTGGCCGCCTTCCGGGAGCGGCATCCACGCGTCCTGGTGACCCGTACGGAGGGCCTCTCGTCCATGCTGCTCGCACGGCTGGAGGCGGGCGACCTGGACCTGGCCGTGATCAGTACGACGGGTGGACCCCGCCTCGACGGATGCGTCCTGCACCATCTGCTCGACGAGCCCATGAACGTCCTGCTGCCCGCGGGACATCCTCTGGCGGAGCAACGCAGTGTGCGGCTCGCCGAGCTGGCCGACGAGGAGTGGATCACGGGCGGCGAACGCTCGGCGGACACCTTGCTGCACCCCGCGCTGACCGCCGACTTCCAGCCTCGCCGGGGCTACGCTGTCCGCGAGTGGATCGCCAAGCAGGGGTTCGTCGCGGCGGGCCTCGGTGTGACACTGCTTCCGGCCCTGGCCCGGGACTCCGTACGGGCCGGCGTCGTAGCGGTCCCCTTGCATCCGGACGATCTGCCGCCGCGGAAGGTGTACGCGGCGACACCGCACGGCCTCGCACCGCCGCCCGCCGTCGAGGCGTTCCTGACGACGTTGCGGGAGGCGGTGCCGGAACCGGACCGTGCCACGCGGCCGTGTCGCTGACGGACACCGAAGGCGGACTCCCGGCCACCGGGCAGCACTGGCCCTCCAGCACGGCATCGTCGATGCGGCCCCGGGCCGCAACGGCATGAGGCACGGCACGCTGATCGTGGCCGCCCGGTATCTGCACCACGCCCCTCACCGCACCCGCGTGTGCCGTCGGCCAACCGGCATTGGCGAAGGCATCTCTGCCTGAAGGCGAGCACCGATGCCAAAGCTGAGCGAAGGACAGGGTTGTCACCAGGTGAGCAGCCCAAAAGAATGTTTCCGGATTCCTGTCACATCCGCGTGCGCCGATCCGTCAGTGTTGTGAAGACGCCAACCAGGCGGACGCGAAGGAGAGCAGCCATGACGAACACCTCCATCTCCCGGATGCCCAACCCCGCCGAGTTCGTGCCCGAGCTGAACGACATCAGCGCGGCCCTCTTCCGGGCCACAGGCAACCGCTCGGTGCCGCGCACCACGATGAGCCTCGTCCACCTGCGCGCCGGGCAGATCGTCGGCAACACCTATCTGACGATCCTCAACACCGGCTTCCTGCGCAAGGCCGGGGAGTCCGAGGAGCGCATCACCGCCGTCTCCTCCTGGCAGGACGCCCCCTACTTCACCGACGCCGAGCGCGCCGCTCTCGCCTTGGTGGAGGCCACCCTTCAGCCCGCACCCCACGGCAAGGAGCGCGTCTCCGACGAGCTGTACACCGAGGTGGCCAAGCACTACGACGAGAAGGCGCTGGCCACCCTGACCATCGCGATCGGCCAGATCAACTTCTTCATCGCCCTCGCCGTCATCGGCAAGCCCCAGCCGGTCAGCTCCCTCGCCGACGAACAGTGGGACTGACCTGACCTTGCCGAGAGCCTCCATAAGAGCCGTGACATGGTGGCGCAGCGGGATTGCCTCGCCCCTGAGGTAGATGGTGTCCCGCCGCGCGATCTTCCAGCGCTGGGAGTTGTCTCGCGTGCAGTTCGCCGCCGAGACCAGCTGGTTGGCCAGCTGCGCGAGGCAGTAGTTGGTGTCCTTGGTTGCGAAGTTGTGGAAGTCGGCGACCACTTGGCGGTCAAAACCTGCCACTCGTCGTGGAGTTCGGCCAGACCGCGGCCGCGAGCCGGTCGAGGGCGGCGGGGTTGTGGAACACCTGAGCGTCTGGTCCCGCAAACTCACAAGGGGGTAACAGTCGCCGATGACTGTTACCCCCTGCTGGCCTCGCCGGGACAGCGGGGCCCACTACGGTCAACCCGAACCACGGAACTCCGTCGCGAGCCAGCTTCACCAACGACGGCGACACCGTCGACTGTGCGCCGAAGGTACTGCACGTCGCCCAGGCGAAACCGGGTACCGCGAACAAGAACCCCCATGCCGCAGCGGCGTATCCAGGCCACTTGTTCAGGTGGAGACGCACTGCCCGGCGCGGGACGGGACGCACTGCGTCGTCCCAGGAATGCATGATCGGCATGACTCGACCATGGTCCCGAACCGCGACGAGGTGCGTCGTTCGCACGGAGTATCCGGCTCCCCCACGAGAGCTACCTCTCGGCGCCCGAGCCGCGAGCAGTCCCGACCGGCACTCCAACGAGCTTTGGGGCCTGTCGCTTTGGTCAGGGTTGAGTCCGGATGAGGGTGGCGGCGAGGTGGGGTGCGGCTTCGTGGGCGATGGCGAGTTGGAGACGGTTGACACAGGATCGAGGTGCTCACGTGCGCTGGGGGAATATGGGGATATAGCGTCGCGATCATGAAATCGCAGACTGACATCATCACCGACCAGGCGCCGGCCGATCCGGCCGCCGGCGACGATGTGCTCGCCACTCAGCCCATCGGCTACTGGAGCGGCCTCGCCCACACGACCGTCACCCGGCATCTGCGTGATGCCATGGCCAGAATCGACGTCACGCAGCCGCAGTACTGGGTGTTGAACCGCGTGAACGGCGGGTCCGCGGCGCCGAGCCGCGAGGAGGTCGTCATCCAGTTGACGCCCCTCGCGGACGGGCAGCACGAGATTGCCCGGGTCGTCGACCAACTGCTCCACCGCGGATGGCTGCGGATCGACGCCGCGCAGCGCCTGCACCTCACCGATGCCGGGCAGGCTGCCAGGATGGGACTGCGCGAGCTGGTGACCGAGCTGCGCGCCGTGGTCCACGAGGGCATCAGCGATGAGGAGTACGTGGTCGCGCTCAAGGTGCTGCGCAGGATGGTTGCGAACGTTGAGCGTGGCGGCAGCTCCTAGGGTCTGTGTCTTGTGCCGTTTGCGGGTCCGGACGAGGATGACGGGGGGGGCGCTTCACCCCGTCCCGGAATACGCCCGGCCCGTCTGGGAGCGGTGGCTTGCCGGGCCGCCGGACACCCCGGTTCCTGGGCCGGTCTCGGCACCCGGCAGCGCGGGGTCCGGCTCGATCTCGTCAGGGGACGGGCCTGTCGGCGCGCGTGCCCGGACCGGTCGTCCGCTCACGAGTGTGAGCCCGACGGCCGGCACATCACCGACATCCCCAGCCTCTATCTGGCACTCGGCGAGGCGGTGAAGGGGCCGGGCGGCTGCATCGGCGGACTCCAACGCGCATGCGTCCTGCTGCACGGCGCCGCTCCGCCTGCGCCGATGCGCGCACACCGCCGCCGGGCTCATGCCCTTCTGAGGCTGATCGCCTGTGTGATGGCCACTCCGGCCGCCAGGAAGGCCGTGGCGACGGCGAGCAGGACGCCCGTGGACACCAGGACGTCCGCCGAGTCCGACGCACTCTGCAGGTGGGTGAGCATGATGTTGACCGGGGAAACGCCCTTGCCGATCAGCACGGCCAGTACGAGCACCAGGGCGAGGACAAGCGCGTAGCCCTGCCGTCGGAACACCAACCGTGAGCAGACGAGCCCGATGGCCATACCGCTGAAGGCACAGGTGAGCTGGGCCTCGGTCCCCAGCGCCAGGTCCGCGAGGCCGAATGTGTGGGTGCCGAACATCAGCGGCAACACCAGACCGGCCGCCGTCAGCAGCAGGCACCACACGGCGGCCGTGCCCACCGTGCCGAGCAGGACGCGAAGATGGCTGCCGGCACTGACGACAACGATCGAGCGGTGCGGCTGGTCCTCAAGGCCGATCAATGCCATGGTCAGCCAGACCGAGCACAGCAACATGGCACCGGCCACAGAGGCGTAGGTCGCGGCGAGCGGACCAGTGTCGCTGCTGGTCAGCACGGCCACCAGGCCGAGGAACAGCAGCAACGGCGCGAGGTAGCGCTGGGAGAGCAGCAGCACCGTCAACATGTAGCGGGCCAGGGCGATCACAGGGCGGTCCTCCTCGCATCCGCCCGGGAACCGCGTTCGTCCGCGGCCCAGGCCAGGCCCTCCACCGACCACCGGTGTTGTAGCGCTGTGAGCAGCACGGCGTCCGAGTGCTCCCGCGACACTCGCAGGACGACCGCCTCGCCGCGTCGGGCGGTGCACACCACGCCCGGCAGCGCGTTCCAGTTCACCTCGCCCGGAATGGCGTCGGTGAGCGGCACGGACAGGACCAGCTCGACCATCGAGGCGCGGCCTCCGCCGTGCGGGCCGCCGCGCCAGGCGACCCGAGCGTCGCTGATGGTGTAGGCGCCGCTGGCATGCGTTTCGGTGATCGCCTCACGGTGGTCGGTGAAGACCACCGCCCCGCCCTGCGCGGCCACTTCGTCGATGAACTCGGCGAGGACACCGTGGGCCGAGGCGTCCAGGCCTGACCAGGGTTCGTCGAGGACCAGCAGGTCGGGCTGGACGAGCAGCGCCTGGGCGAGCGCCACCTTCTGCGCGTTGCCCTTCGACAGCGTGCGCAGGGACGCGTTCCGCCCACCCATCAGGGACAGCCGCTCCAGCAGGTAGTTGCCTCGCGCACGGGCGGCAGAGGTCGACATACCACGGATACGCCCCATGTGGGCGAGGTAGGCGATCGCCGAGATCCGGTCGTGGGCGGTGAAGCGGTCCGGTACGTAGCCGATGTGCGGCGGTCGGCCCGACACGGCCCCCGAGGTGGGCTGTGACAGTCCGACGAGGATCCTCAGCAAGGTCGACTTCCCCGAACCGTTGCTGCCTACCACCGCGATGACGTCGCCGGTCGAGACCTCCATGTCCACGTCCCTGAGGATCCACCGTCCCCCACCGTAACGTTTACCGACCGCCTCGCAACGTAACAACACGACTCCTCACTGCGGCTTGGGCGGTGGCCCCATCCAACCTGGCGGGCGCACTTGACAGTTGGCCTGACGGTCAAGTGAAGCCCTCGTCCATGGATTTCGACCGGGAAACCGCCTCCATCAGAGGCTTCGTGTGCTTGCATACCCGTCGGCCGTCGGCGTGTCCAGCTCGGCCTGGACGTGCCGCCCGCGCTCTCGGCATCCGATGGCCGCGCCTGAGCGCCGGCCGACAGGCCTCTGCTCGCCCTCGCCTCGCCCACCTCCGCAGGAGGCCAGGAGGGCGGGCACAACCGTCGCCCCGGTGACCGAGACCCTGCCTGACGGAAAGGATTACCTCGGCTGGATGGCCGCCTCCCTGGACACGCTGGGCGCACGAGGCGGCCGACCACGGCCCGGGTGCCCCACCCCGGGCGACGGCTTCGACGGGACGAAGACCTGTTGACCGGGGAGGCCAGGCAGCAAGCACCACCTGACCACGGACGGGACCGGGATCACGCTCTCAGTCACCTGCACCAGCGGCAACCGCAACGACCTCACCCAGATCGGCCCGCTGCTGGAAGCTGTGCCACCCCATGTCCAGGACGGCGCGCGGCCGCGAGGAGATCCTCCTGTCCGATGAACCGCCGTACACGGCCTGACCTGAGTACCGGTACTCATGCGCCCGCCTCGCCCGCCCAGGCAGGCTGGCGGGCATGAACCTTCCTGTCGCCCCGCCGGCCTTCGACGCCACCACCGGCCCCCAGCAGCGTCAGCGTGCCGACCTGGGTGCCGACATCGGAGCCGGGTGTGGTCTGGTGGTCCTGGAACTGATCGCCATGGTGGTGATCTTCGGGCTCTGGTTCCTGTCCGGGTTCAATCTCGACTCCGCCAAGACCGTACACACCGACTCGTTGTGGGGGTATCTGGCCGCCGCCGGTGGAATCGGACTCCTGGCCGTCGTGGCAACCGCCATCGCCGCTCGGGCCGGGGCCGTAGTGACGGTCGTCAGCCAGGCCGTGATGGCTACCCTGATCTGCGTCATTGTCTTCGGTGGGGCTACGGCGCAGTCCCACCAGGACAGGTTGTGCCGTGACATGCCGTCAGCGGCCGGGTGCAACGGCTGAAGAGCGACCTGAGACCGACCGGCCACATAGCGGCTGAGGAACGGCGGACCTGCCCGGCCGATTGGGACTGTCTGTTGTTGTTCGGGTAGCGCACCCATGCGGCCGCCTCACGGGGATCACCCGGTTTCGGATGTCCGTCGGTGCTGAGGAGTTTCGCAATCGGCACGCCATCGCCCAATGCTTCGACGAAGTCCGGGCCCATGCCCGAGCGGACGCTGCCTTGAGGCATCGCTCCTGCGGATGCGCGCATCACCGTAGCCGTGGCGAGAGCAACCTCCGGCTTGACCCTCTCACCGATGTGAACGTTTCAGACTGCGGCATGACCACGCAACTGCTTCATCACGTTGAATTCGGCGCCGGCACACCCGTCGTCATGGTGCACGGCTACACCGTCGACCATCGGCTGCTTCTCCCGCTCGAGTCCTCGTTCGCCGAGCGGGACGGCTGGCACCGCCTCTACGTCGATCTTCCGGGCCACGGCCGGTCGCACCGGATCAGTGGTCGGGTGACGGCCGACGCCATGGCGTCGGAACTGCTCGCCTTCATCGACAAGACACTCGGATCGGAACCCTTCGCGATCGTCGGAATGTCCTTCGGCGGGCAGCTGGCCCGGCAGGTCGTCGCCGACCGCGGCGAGCAGGTCCTCGGCATGTGCCTGTTCGCACCCGTGGTGAAGCCGAGCGGTCGGCGAGACCTCCCCGAGCGCCGGGTGCTCAACCGCGACGAGACCCTGCTCTGCGCACTCACTCCGGAGGACCGCGAGGTGTTCTCGGGCATCGCCGTCCACCAGAACGAGGAGGGATGGGCCGCGTTCCGCGACCATGTGCTGCCGGGCATCCGGTTGCATCACCGCGGCGACGCCGCCGAGCTGCTCGAGGCCTACATGCTCTCCGAGACGCCCGAGAGCCGCTTTTCCACGCACGAAGGCCGGCACCTGCTGGTCACCGGACGGCAGGACCACTGGGTCGGCTGGCGCGACCAGCTCTCCCTGCTGGACAGCTATCCCCGGATGACCTGCGTGGCCGTCGACGGAGCCGGCCACAACGTCCACCTCGACCGGCCCCGGCTCGTCGGCGGGCTGTTCGACCGCTGGCTCGATGCATTGGAGACCCGCCCCTGAGGTCCGCTCCCGGACCGCCACACGCCCGGATGTGCGGGTCGGGGCAGCACACGCACATGCCATTGCTGTGCTGCCCCGGTGTTCAGAGGCTTGACCTGCCGTTGGCAGGATGCATCGCTCGTCCGTGCTGCTGACGGACATGTGCCGATCGGCCGATCCCCCGCCCACACCCCGTACGGCTACTCCAGTCCGTTCTCCTTGGAGGGGATTCGAAGCTCCCGTCCGGGCCCCTTGAGGTGAGCCTCATACGGACGCCGGCCACGCCTGGTGCTGTGACCGGGGCACTAGACGTTCGCTACCGGTCTCGCGATGGACGCGGCTGCAACGGCCGCAGTCAGTGGATCGCGGGCCGGGCGGCCAAGAAGGTCCGCGAGGTCGGGGGTGGTCCTCTCCAGAAAGCCGTGCCGGATACCCGTGGCGATCGAGGCGAGCATCGGAGGCTGGAACGGCAGCAACCCTGGTGTCTCGTCGAGGAGCCTGCGCCGGTACTCGGCCAGGCTGATGGTTCGGTGCGGCACCCGGAGTCGATCGGCCACATGCTCTGCAGTGATCGGCGTGCCGACGAGGTCGTAGACGCGCCCGATGTGCCGTGCCGGATTCGCAGCGACGATCGCCGCGGCCTCGGCGAGATCCTCTCGCGCGACCGCAGCCAGGGCGCCACCGCCGAACGGGGACTCCACACCATCGTCAGCCCATATCAGGAGACCGCCGAAGAGCTCGGCGTAGAGGCCGTTGCGCAGGATCGTCCACGGCAACCCGCCGGCCCGTACACGGTGTTCGGTCGCACGGTGTGCCAGCGCGAACCCGAGATGGTCGCCAGCACCGGTCAGACTCGTGTAGACGACGTGGTGCACGCCATCACGCACGGCGGCGTCCAGGACCGCCGCGTGCCGCCCGACGACCTGGTCGTCCTCGGCATAGCCGGCCGAGATCAGCACCAGGGTCGACACACCGGCGAGATCGAGGCCCACAGGGTCGTCGAAGTCGAGATACCGCATTCCCTCGTTCGGCGTGCGGCTGCCGCCCGTCGCCTCGACGCCGCGAGTGCGCAGCGCCGCAAGAGTGGCCGAGCCGAGGTTCCCGTTCGCTCCAGTAACCAAGATCATGTCAATCGCAGTCTTCCGTCGTGGTTCTCATCGGTAACTACGCTTGATCCTCGACCGCACGTCCACCGGCCACAAGAAGGCAGTTTGATGTCACTCACGCACACCGAGGTAACCACCACCCCCGCCAACCTCGACCCCTGCGGACGCGACGACCACCCCGACTGCGGCATCCGTGACGTCCTCGACCGCATCGGGGACAAGTGGTCGGTGCTCGTGATCGTCGAACTCGCGGGCGGGCCTCGCCGCTTCCGCGAACTCCAGCGCGCCATCGACGGCATCTCTCAGCGGATGCTCACCCTCACCGTACGGAGGCTCGAGCGCGACGGCCTCGTGCTGCGCACCGTGTACCCGACCGTCCCGGCCAAGGTCGACTACCGACTGACGGAGACAGGGGCAGGCCTGACCCACTTGGTCAAGGCACTCGCCGACTGGTCCCTTGCCCACCGTGCCGTCATCGCCGAGGCACGGCGCACGTACGACCGAACCCACCTCGACCACGACATCCGCTAACCAGAATCGCCGTCACTGCATCCCTGGAGGCGGTCGACCAGACGGCAGACCGAGGGCGGCGCGGCACCCAGGAGCCGGGTGAGGGCGCGCATACGGATCCCGTTCTCACGGTCGACGATGTACATCACGCGGAGCTGGGAGACGGGGACATACGGTGGCGGGGCCTCATTGCGGTCGTGTTCCCACATGACGTCGAGGAGTTCGACGATGCTGCAGGCCTGGCGGGCCTCGGCGCGGATGGGGTCGGGGGTAGGTCGGGTGCGCTCGGTCATGCGTTTCCCATCCGAGGGGCCTGGTCCCTGCTGCTGGTGTGCGCGTGTCGGACGTCAGCCGCCGGCGTCCGGTCCGGAGGGGCGGTGCCCTCGGCCGGCGTGGTCGACGGGTATGCCGTCCTCCGGCGTATGACGATATGCCATGCGCTGGGGCTCGGTGTGACCGCTGGTTCCGGTCGCGTGGTGGGGGACGAGGTAGTCCAAGGTGCCGGTGATGTCGAGCATCCGGTCGAGGACCGGGGGGCGGTCGTCCAGGTGTAGAGCGGCGTGCGCGGCGGTAGTGCGGCGGTGGAGCATCAAGAGCATGGCCAGGCCCATGGAGTCGATGCCGTCCAGGCCACCGCAATTCAGGTGCAGGTGGCGCAGGCCGGGGGTGTCGGCGAGGTGCTGCGTTGCGGCGGCCAGGAAGTGCTCGGCGCTGTCGTAGTCGAGGCACCCGTGCACCTCCAGGTGCACGACGTGGTCGTCGGAGCTCGGTGCGGTGATCAGGCGCAGGTGGGTGGGTTCGAACCCGGTGGGCGGCGTCATGCGGTGTTCCCGAAGTCGGAGGCGATCACTGGCTCGGCCCCGGTGAGGCGGCCGACGGCCCGGTTGAGCATGAGAGAGGCCCGGGGGAAATCCCTGAGCTCCTCGCTCAGGATGTCCAGGGCCGGATTGAGGGACCGGGCGGGGACGCCGCGGGCGGTGAGGATGCCGGCCGTCCAGGTGAGGAAGCCGGTGAAGAGTTCCGGATCGCCGGTGTAAAGGGCGGTGGCCAGGAATTCCACGATGTGCGCGATGTCCTCGGCCGTGCGCTCACGCTGTGGGTCGGTGTAAGCGCGCATGGCGGGGAAACGCTCTTCCAGTCCGCCCATGACCGTGCGCACCAGGCGGGTGCCGGTGCGGACGACCATCGTGTATTCCTGGTCGGCCAGGTGCGGCAGGTCATCAATGGGCTGGTGCGCCGGCGAGGGGCGCGGCAGCGGTCCCTGGTCGAGCCGATCTGCGGCGGCCCCCGCGTCGGGGGCCCAGGCGTCGGCGCCGAGCAGGCGGGCGTACTGGCCATGAGGGCCGAAGGCGGCCCCACCAACCAGGACTGGGGTGCCGGTGGCCTGGACCGCGGTGATCGTGGCGTGCGCCGTCGGCAGGCGGGTGGCTATCGAGCTGGAGAGCGCCACCAGTTCGGGTCCGGTCTGGTGGATGTGGGCAATCAGGTGGCTGGTGGGGACCTGTGCACCGAGGAAATCGACCGTCCAGCCGCGCAGTTTGAGTACTTCGGCCAGGAGGCGGGCGGGCAGGCCGTGCCATTCCCCGTCCACGCAGGCCACCATCACCCTGCCCCGCCCGATTGCGGTGTGGGCCGAGTAGTGGTGGGAGAGGGCTGCGATGGCGCGGTCGTTGATGGCTGTGGCGGCGTGTTCCTGGGCGACTGTGATGCGGTTGGCGGCCCACTCCTCGCCGACCTTGCGCTGTACGGGGGCGATCAGATTGAGGAGCACGCTCTCGGCGGGTGCGCCGTCCTCCAGTGCCCCGAAGACCGCGCTGGTGGCTGCCTGCTCATTGCTGGTGGAGACCGCCTCCCACAGTTGGTCTCTCCGGTGCTCCTGCGGGACGGTTGCGGTGGTGGTCATGCAGTGAACCTTCCCCGTGTGTGCCCGTCCACCGCGCTGAGGTGGTGGGAACGAGGTGCAGCGATGACCATGACGGCCATGTCGTCGTGCACAGCGGAGCCCACCCACTGGGAGGCGAGCATCTGTACGTGTTCCACGATCGCCTCCGCCGGCATCCCCGCACACTTGGCCAGCGCGCCTTGCAACCGACGCTCGCCGAACATTTCGTCGCCGAGCGGGCCCCCCTTGGCCTCGGTGATGCCGTCGGTGAACAGCACGCAGAACTCACCGGGCGCGAGCGTCTCCCGAATGGTCGTCGCGCGGGCCTCGGGGAAAACCCCGACCAGGGTGCCGCGGGACCTGCCTTCCTCGACCGTGCCGTCGCATCGCACGATCAGGGCCGGAGGATGCCCGGCGCTGGTCAACCGAAGCCTCACGGAACCCGCCTCGCGCACAGCGGAGGCCATGACGAGGGTGGCGAAGCGGGTGTGGTGAGAGTTGATGAGCGCACCGTTGAGCAGGTCGATCATCCGCTGGTGGTCACCGGCCATCGGCAGCAGTGCATGAAGCGTGTTGCGGATCTTTCCCGTGAGAACAGCGGCCTCCAGGCCCTTACCGCATACGTCACCCAGCACTGCGAAGGATTCCTCACCCTCGGCGGCAGCGGGATGGACGTCATAGAAGTCACCGCCGATGCGCTCGTGGTCCTTCGAGGGGCGATAGCCGCCGGCGAAGTCCACACCTGAGATCTGGTGCAGAGTCGGCGGGAGCAGGTCCCGCATGAGCGTTTGGGAGAGAGAGGACTGTTCCGCATAAAGACGGGCCGCGGACATCGCGGCACCGGCACGGGCGGCGAACAGGCGGCCGAAGACCTCCTCCGCCTCGCTGAACGCGGCCTCCCCGTTGCGGCGCAGCAGGACCAGGGCTCCGGCGGGCACACCGTGCCCGGGCAGCGGCGTAACGACGATCGAACCGACTGTGCCGAACCCGTCGGGGACCAGCCAGGCCGGGGCCAAGGCTGGATCGATCCACCGCGACGGCACCGGTGGGAATCCCTGAAGGGCCTCCCCCAGACCGGGGACTTCGTCGGGATCGACGTCCCGCTGGAAACGCTGCGGCGCGCCGCCACGCACGCAGACCACGATCGGCAGCCGGCGAGCGCTGCGCGGCGCGATGATCAGCGCAGCGTCCGCGAGATGCTCGGCTGCGAGTTGCGCGGTCACGTCCATGCACCGCTCGAGGTTCAGCGACGAAAGCAAGGTGTTGGAGGCTTCGGCGAGGAAAGCGGCCCGCTCGCGCTCCATCCGCAGGGCCTCACGGGTCAGCCGGTGGTCGGTGTCGTCCACGAACCACCACACGACGTCCCCGTTGCCCTGCACGGTGGCATGAGCCTCGAAGCTCCGCTCCCCCACCGGACCCGACACCAAGACGTCCTCGCCCTGGCTGCCTGCCACCCGGCACGCATGCCCGTCCGTGAGCCAGTCCGGCACGCTTCCGGCCAGGACAGCGCCGGAGCAGATCCCAGGGAAAAGAGCAGTGGCCTGCGCGTTGGCGTGGCGCACCGTACCGGCGGGATCCACGATCAGGACCGGGTACGGCACGGATTTCCATGCCATATGAGCCGGAGCGTCCACACTCACGGCATGTTCCTGTTGAGTGGAAGTCACAGCCACGAAGGCTCGCTACGCGAACCCCTCACCTCATCCGGTCGAAAACATTGCCCTGCGGCAACCATCCCCTACTGGCCCCTTCCAGGCAACCCGCCCACCGGACCGCGCCGAGCCCGGCAGCGCCTTGACAAACCTGCGGCGCGAAACAGCTGGAACGACGCTCCTGCTCTCGCCGGAGAGCACCACCCCGCCCGACAAGAAGCACAGGTCAGCGCCCTATCAGGACACTCCGTCGCGCCAAAGCGACGGGTCCGCGCCACGACCCCGCCGAGAGGAGTGAAGAAATTGGGGAGGGAGAGTGAAAAGACTCGCAACGACAGCAGCTAAGCAGAGGGAGCGGCAATAGCCGATCTTCTCAACCTGTTCGGTTCACCGTCGAGAAACAGGGGTACCCCTGCTCGCCCCGATTACTATGGCACGAATAACAGCGAGCCCTGACGACAATACGACTCGAAGATCCATCTGATCACTGACCGGAACGGTCTGCCCTTGTCCGTCGGAATCTCCGGGGCCAACCTCCACGAAAGCCGGGCACTTGTGCCGCCAGTGCAGAGCATCCCGCCCGTTCGATTCCGCTGTGGCCCTCGGCGACGCAAGCCGGCCACGCTGCATGCCGACAAGGACTACGACTACGCCCATCTGCAGCGGTATTTACCGGCGCGAGGCATCCGTCACCGGATCGCCCGTAAGGGAATCCACAACTCCCAGGGGCAGGGGCGGGGCCGCCGCCACTGGACCATCGAACGCATCCTGGCCTGGCTCGCCGGCTGCCGCCACCTCCACCGCCGCTACGAACGCAAGGCCAGCCACATTCCTTGCCTTCGCCGACATCGCCGCGGAGCTCATTTGCTTCCGGCGCCTCTCGCGGCAGGCGTGAGACAGCGGGCCGGCTACGGGACGTTCCAGGCAGAGATGAACGGCTGCCCGTCTTCGGTGGCCAGGAAGCTGAGAGTGCCTGGATGCGGGTGGCCGAGCAGTCGGCTGTCGGACGCGTCGAGGCCAAGCCATCGCACGGTGAGCACCCGCGCCAGGTGGCCGTGGGTGACGACGGCGACGTCGCCGTCGCCCAACAGCGGGCGGATCCGGTCCAGCGCCGCATCCGTTCGCGCGGCCACCTGCTGGAGCTGCTCGCCAGGATGGTCGGCGTCGCCGGGAACGACGCCGTCTCGCCACAGGTCCCAGCCCGGTCGCCTCTCGCGGATCTGCGTGGCGGTCAGGCCCTCGTAGCCGCCGTAGTCCCACTCGATGAGGTCGGGATCGGGTGTGACTCCGGTCAGACCGGCCAGCTCGGCCGTCCGCATGGCTCGGCTCAGCGGACTGCTGAACACGGCAGCCGGCCGACGCGGAGCCAGTCTCGGAGCGAGAGCCCTGGCCGCGGCCTCACCCGCATCAGTCAGCGGCACATCGGTGCGACCGGCGTGCCGGCCCGACAGGCTCCACTCGGTCTGGCCGTGCCTGATCAATATCAGCTCACCCATGGCTGCCGACGCTATCTGATCATGCGGCGTCGAGCGACGGGCTCCTCGCATCGCCTCCATCGCCCTCCGCCCCTCTGCTGCCACGGATCCACCCAATGACATCGCCGAGTCCCCCGGAACGATGGTCGCGGCGATGTCGGTGCCGGCCGATAGTGTCGCCGCTCATGAACCTCAAAGGCCGTGTTGTCGCGCTCTCCGGTAGTTTCGACGCCCTCGGGCCGGGCGAGGCCGAACGGCGTATGGAAGCCGCGGGCGTACACGTGACGGACGACCTCACACCTTCCACCGCCGCGATCTTCACAGGACGGGAGACGTCGAGAGACAAGGGCAACAAGGCTTACATCCAGGGCATCCCGAATTACGACGAGGCGGCACTCCTCGCGGTGCTTGCTGAGCTCGAGAGCCCCAAGAACGGGGAAGGTTCCCGGCCCGCTCCCGTACCGGGCCCTTTCGCGGACCCCGTCTCCGTCGCCACGGCCGGCCCCGCCGAGCTGGAGAACCTGCTCACGGACGCGGACTGGACTGCCTTCGTACCCGCGCGCGACCTGCCCCCGTTGCGGGCCCGGCTCGCCGCGATCGAACGCAACCACGGCCTCACCCCGGCGCACCGGCTCGCCACGGACAGGATCCGCATGCGGGGCACGATGTTCAGCCGACCGCACGGGCACCGTTCGGAGATCACCGCGCTGGCACTCAGCCCTTCCGGCAGCCATTTAGCCACCGGTGACTGGGGTGAGGGCGACAACGGCACCCTGCAGATCTGGGAGGTCGCAACCGGGCGGTGCGTCAACGTCCTCAACTACATCGACGGTGGCGTCGGTTGGCACAACACACCGGCTACCGTGCAGTGGTCGGCCGACGGCTTGCACGTGGGCATGGCCTTCCGGACCAACGCGGTCGGTGTGTGGGACCCGTTCGGCGAATCGCGGGAGCCGCGCGCGGAGGCCCAGGTGACCAACGGCGCGTCCAGCCCGCCCGCCTGGGCGCTGCATCCCGACGGGCGCAGCGCCTACATCTCGACGGGCACGAAGCACCGGATCGGTGTACATGGGTGTATTCCCCCGCTGGAGCACGGCGTCCTCCAATGGCTGGCCGAGGAGGCCGAGCTGTCGCACGAGCACGTCCTGGCCAAGGGGCCTCTGCCGACGGAAATCCAGGAAGCCTGCGGGGAGGAACTGGAGATCGACCAGTCGCCCACCTGGTCCTCCGACGGAACCCGGCTGTACGTCGCCAACCGCTCCGAGGCCTCTGTCGTCGACGTCCCCACGGGCACACCGCTCTGGCACACCAGGATCTCTTGGCCGGCCGAGTGGAGCCCGGACGGACGCCACCTCGCCCATGTCCACCGCGGGAAACTGCACTTCTGTGACGCGACCACCGGCCGCCCGACCGTGGAGCCCCAGCCGACCGCCGGATCGCGCGGGGATCTTTCGCTGCACTGGGGCATGCGGGGATCCGTCGCCCGGCTCGCCGCCGTGCATAGCGAGGAGGCCGCAGACCCCGGCGTCGACCTCTTCGACGACGGGCAGCTCTGCTACCGACTGGCCGTCACCCCCGCGAAGTCCTCCCTGCGTGAGGACTTCACGACATGGGCCTGGGCGCCGTCCGGGGACCGGGGAGCCGTCCTCACAGCGGCGGGGCACATCGAGGTCTGGTCGATGAGCGACGGCGAGCCACAATGGCTGCGCACGCTCTCCGCCCCGACCGGGACCGCAGGCGTACTGTGGGGCGCCGACGACATCGTCGTTGCGGTGGGCAGGAAAGCCCTCCGGTTCCTACGGGTGCGTACCGGTGAAACTGTGGGCGACTACACGTTTCTACGGCAACCGGACACTGAGCTGCCGCTCCACGAGGACTATGTCTACGACCACTTCGACGGCAGAGTCCTCGCACTCGACGAGCACACCTGGTGCCTGCCCATCGAACCGGATACGGCGATCGCACCGCCCGAGCGCCGCGCCGACGTCGAAGCGCACCTGGCCTGGATCGTCGACCGGCGCTTCGCCTGGCCACTCCACTGGGGCCGGTTCGACATCTGGCCGGACGCACAGACCGCACTCGCCCATCTCCGGACGACGTCACCGGACGCCGGGAAACTGCGGCGGGCCGTCAGGGCGACAGCCGGATAGACGAATACCACCCGGCCAGGCAGCGGCACATCACCAGCAGTCGCAGCGCTGTCCGGTGTTCCCCGCTGCTCCCTCTGACGTGCCTCTCGAACCGGGCACGCCAGAGGCACGATGGACAGCTAACGGCCCGCCCCTCATGGGGCCAAGTAGATCCTGACGCCGCGGGAGACGACGAAGATCACGGCTCATGCCGATCGCCGCGCCCGTCGACCCTCACCAGGGTCGGGGCACGGGACCGCTCCGGCCGGGCCGCAACCCGGGCCGGTCGGATCACTCTCCGGAGTCGATGGTGGGCCGGCGCAGCTGCACCTCGGCGCCGGTCTGCTTGAACGACTCTGCGGACACCGGAACGAGCACCGCATCACGGTGGAAGTCCCGCAGGTTCGTCGACCCGCAACTGATCATCGTTGAGCTGAGCTTCGCCCGGGTCCGCTCCACGTTGTCATACAGGCTGCCGGCATAGGGCACGTAGCCGTCGACGCCCTCTTCGAAGACCATCTGGCCGCGCTGACCGTAGCGGGCCGCGTTCTGCGCGCGCCGCGAGCCCTCACCCCAGTACTCCTTGTACCACTGGCCGCCGATCTGCAGCTTGCGCGAGGGGCTCTCGTCGAGCCGGGCGAAGTAGCGGCCGAGCATGATGACGTCCGCCCCCATCGCCAGCGCCATCGCCATGTGCGAGTCGTTGAGCAGGCCACCGTCGCAGCACAGCGGCACGTACTCCCCGGTCTCCTGGGCGTAGGCGTCGCGCGCCTGGACCACATCGAGCAGTGCGGAGGCCTGCCCGCGGCCGATGCCCTTCTGCGCCCGGGTGGTGCAGATGGCCCCGCCGCCGATCCCGACCTTCACGAACGCCGCGCCTGCATCGGCCAGGTACCGAAAGGCCCGGCCGTCGACGACGTTCCCCGCACCGACGAAAGCGTCGTCCCCGTACGTCTCCCGGGCGAATTCGAGGGTCTTCGCCTGGTATACGGAATAGCCGTCGGAGGAGTCCAGGCACAGCACGTCCGCACCGGCCTCCACCAGAGCGGGAATACGGTCCTTGAAGTCACGGGAATTGATGCCGGCGCCCACCCGCAGACGCTTTTCGCTGTCCACGGTCGCACGGTGATACGTCTTGTGGGCCTGATAGTCCCTCTTGAGGACCAAGGAGACGACCCGGCCGTCCTCGAGCACCGGCAGTACGTCCAGGTGGTGCTGCCAGATCAGCTCGTTCGCCTCGGACAGCGAAACCGAGGCCGGCGCGGTGACCAGACTGCTCCGGCCCCGCATCCGGTTGCGGGCGGCCTCGGAAGCTCCGTGACGCTCCAGGTGGAAGTCGTCGAGGCTGATGATCCCCAGGAACTCGCCGTCCGCCTCCCCGCTCTCCGTGACCACGGCCACGCCCTGCTCGGTGTCGGCCAACTGCCGGGCGACCTCACCAAGAGGCGTCTCCGGCGCTACCGTGACGTCGCTGGTCCGGAAACCGGCCTTGTGCCGCTTCACCGTCAGCACTTCCGCGGCCTGGTCCTCGATCTGCTGGTTCTGGTGGATGAACGACAGCCCGCCGACCTGCGCCAGCGCCACCGCCAGCGTAGGTGACGACACCGCCTGCATGATGGCGCTCACCATGGGGGTGGCGACCCGGATTCCCGGCTCCTCGCCGACCCGGTGACGCACCAAGGGCGCCCCGAGATCCACATTGTCCGGCGTGCAGTCTTCTGTGGTCAGGCCCGGAATGAGGAGGTACTCACTCAGCGTGCGAGAAATCTCGGGGAGGATTTTCACGTCGTCTCCAGATAGGAGCCTGCGCACCGATCAACGACAGATGGGCGAGGCTCGTACGGGCAGTGCGGATCGACGCCGGCCGGTGGCGCACTATCGGAAGACTGCGCTCTGGACATCCTGAGAGCGGGCGCACCCGGCGGGGCAGTGCTCGCACGCGCAGCCGAATCGGCAGCGAAGGCACAACAGACCCGAATCCGCACGGTGCTGCACAGGCGCTGACTTCCATTACGCCATACGGGATCTTACCGCACCGCCCGTGTTCACCCTGTTGGCGTACAGCGCGCGGAGAGAGGCATTGTCGAAGTCGCCGGCCACTCCAACTTGGCGGCCACGCCCCGTTCGTATGTCCCGGCCGAGAGCCCGGCATCACCGGCTTACGAAGCCAGGACAACCCGCTCGCGCACGAGTTGGAATCCTGCGCGGCGGAACTTCCGGCGCTTGGGCGAACGCGAACACGATGTGGTCGCTCTCGGGCATCCGGCCTGCCAACCGCGCTTCGGGTTCAGGACCTTCGCCGTGGCTGGAGACGACGACCATCGCTCCGGCAAGAGGGCCGCCGGCCGCGCCCGCTCCTCCGCGATGACGTCAGTCTCCACATGCCGCGATGACCGTTGTGCACCGAGCGGCGCCGGGCGCCCGGGCTACGGGCGCCGGATCGTTCCGTCCGACGCGATCTGGGCGGCGTGCGAGCCGAAGTCCTCCTCCGACACGCTGGAGACGAGGTCGATTCCCTCGCCGCCCGGTTCCGGCGTGCCGGGCTCCACGATCCGGGTCGGGCGCAGGCGCCCGGACACATAGGTGCCGTCGGCGCGGAGGGTGGCTTGCAGCACGCCGCTGGTGGAGAGTGCGCCGCCGAGGCTGAACACCTTGTAGCCGGCGAAATTGCCCAGGCTGTAGGCGATCAGCCGGCCCTTGTAGAACTCCATTCCCCGCATCACGTGCGGGCCGCTGCCCACGACGAGGTCGGCGCCTGCGTCGATCACCGCACGGCTGAAGCGGTAGCTGTCACCGCGGTTCTCGCCGAGGAAGTACTCGGTACCGGGCTCCACATGGGTGCGGTCCGAGCCCTCCGCGCCGGCGTGCATCGTGACGATCACGATGTCCGCCATCGTCGCGGCGCGGGCGGTGATTCGCTTTGCGGCGGCGATGTTCGTCAGGTCGTTCGCCCCTGAGTAGGGAGAGAACCCGATCAGTGCGACCCGGATGCCGCGTACCCGCTGGACGGTGATCTGGCCCAGGCCACCGGTGAACGGCAGGTTCACGGAGCGCAGGGCGGCGATCGTCTCGCGCCGCCCCTCCTCCCCGAAGTCATCGACGTGATTGTTCGCCATGTTCATAACCGTAAATCCGGCCTTTTTGAACCAGCGGCTGTAGGACGGCGGGGTGTGGAACGCGAAGCAGTTCGGGCTGTCGATGCCGTCGCACTTGCTTGAGCCGCCGGTGGCGAGTGTGCCCTCCAGGTTCCCGAGCACCACATCGCCGGCGAGCAGGTCGTCGACGGGGTCGAAGAATGAGGCGCCGTCATCCGGCGGCAGGTCGTCCGGCAGCGAGCCCATCACGATGTCTCCCACGGCGGCGATCTGCACGTTGCCGATGGGGCGCGGCGCCCCCGGTGCACCGGACATCGTGGTTCCGGTCGTCCGCAGGGGGGACTGGACGGCGCCGATGGAGGCTGCGTCCTCGGAGCCGGAGCCGGAGCGGAACGCGAACGCCGCCGCAACGACCACCACACCGGTCCCGACCAGGCCGAGGGCGAACGGGCGGTGACGGCGCACCGCCTTCCGCCAGGCGCGCCGCTGCTGGGAGCGCTGTTCGTCAGACATGATCACCAGCTCATGCTACGAAGCAGGCGTCCATCCATCGCGGAAGGTCATCCACTGGCGTGTTCCCGACGCCGTTCCCGTTCACGCTCCAAGCGGATTCCGTCCGCACAATCCTGACCCCTCCGCGTGGCCGGGCGTTGGGCTCTCGACACTGGGCCGAGGTGGGGACGCTTCCTCGCGCTTGCCCCGGGCCCGCGCTCGGCCCATGCCGCACAGGTGTCCTCCGGCACCTCGCAGGTGACTGGATGTATCGATCACGAGGGTTGCCAACGCCGGCGGATCTGCGGAGCCGTCCGGTCCGTATGTGGTGGTCCTCGGGGAGGCGGTGAAACCAGGGGTCGACGGGAACTGCTTTCCGGTTGAGTAGCTGAGATCGATTCTGGGTTTCCGAGGAGGCGTCCCGATGCCGGGTCTTGCGCGGATGCCGCTGGAAGGCGGCGGGGAGATTCTGCTGGAAGAGGTGGGAGACGCGCCGGAGTTCGACGGTCCGGTGAAGGCGGGCCGGGTCGGCGACGCGGTGCGTGAACTGCCTCGGACACTGCAGCAGTCGCTGGTTCCGGTGCGAGAGACGGCGCGGGCGGTGCTGGACCAGCTGCGACAGGCGGGTTCGCGGGAGGTGGAGGTGGAGTTCGGGGTGAATCTGTCGGCGAAGGCCGGAGCTGTCATCACCATCGGCGAGACAGCCGTCCATCTGAAGGTCCGCGTGGTGTGGAAGAGCGGGGGCTCCGGGCAGGACACCCCGTGACGAATACGGGGTCGATGGCGGGGGACGAGTCTGCGGCAGGCTCCGGCGGTGGACCGACGCCAGGTTTCCCGGACAACGAGAGCAGCCTTGCCGGGGCGGGTGAAGCGTCGGTGCCCGTGTCGGTCTTCCAGGTCCTCGCGTCGGACGGTGATGTTGCCGGGGCGGGTTTCCTCTCCGGGGAGGACAGTGGCTTCACCTGTGCGCATGTCGTACGTGCCGCGGGGCAGTCCCCGGGAGGCCGGGTGGATGTGCTCTTCCCGCATCTGCCCGACACGCCGCGGGTGATGGCCGACGTGGTGGCTGAGGGGTGGCGAGCACCGGAAGAGGAGGACGTCGCTGTTCTCCGCCTTGACTCGGTTCCGGCGGGAGCCCTGGGCATGGCCGTGGGGACGAGCGCGGGATGCCGGGGGCACGGAGTCTTCTCGTTCGGGTTTCCCACCCAGGCACCGCAGGGCGGCCATTTCGGGTACGGCGAGGCCGGCGGCCTGCTGCCCGGGGACAACGGTGCGGGAAGACTGCTCCAGCTATCGAAAGCCAACGACCTGACCACCGGGTTCAGCGGCGGGCCGGTGGTGGACGAGCTGACCGGGCTGGTGATCGGCATGGTCACCTCCATCGCCTCCCCCGACGCCCACCTGAAAGGGCTGGGCATCGCCTACGCCACCCCGGCCGAGGTCTTGCGGGAGATCCGGCCCCGGTTGGCCGAGCACCAGGCGTGCCCGTATCTGGGGCTGGAGCCGTTCACCGCCCGGCACGCGGAGTGGTTCCACGGCCGTGAGGCCGCCGTGGAGCGGGTGCTGGCGGCGCTGGGTGGGGACCGGCGGATGCTGATGCTGCTGGGCCCCTCCGGAGCGGGGAAAACGTCGCTGATCAACGCGGGTGTCCTGCCCGCCCTGGCCGAGGGAGAGATACCGGGCAGCGACCGTTGGCTGGCCCTGTGCGCCCGGCCCGGCCAGGACCTTCTCACAGAGCTGGAGGGCGTGGGTCTGCCCGGTGCGGCCACGGACGGCCTGTTGGCCGCGGCGGAGGCCCGCCTTGCTGCCGAGCCCGACCACGACCGTCTGCTGCTGGTCATCGACCAGTTCGAGGAACTCCTCACCCAGCCGGCCCCCGCCTCGCACCAACGTGCCGACGACTGGCGTCTCCGGGCCGTGGCCCAGCTCATGGAACTGGGCGGGTCCCACGCCGCCGTCACAGTGCTCCTGGTCATGCGCAACGACTTCTACGCCCCGCTCGACGCACTCGCCCCCGACTTGATGAACGCCGTTCTTCCCGGACTGTGCAACGTCCCCGCGACCCTGAGCCGCCAGGACCTGCAAGCGATCATCACCCGCCCCGCCGCGGCCGTGGGCCTGCCTCTCGAGCGCGGCTTGGCGGACCGGATCGTCGACGACGTCCTGGACACCGACCCAGTGGCCCGGCAAGCGCCGGTCACCCTGCTCCCGCCGCTGGAGCTGGCCCTACGTCAGTTATGGGTACGCCGCCGCCGCGAGGACGGGCGCCTCACCCACGCGGCCTACGAGAAGATCGGCAAGGTGACCGGCAGTCTGACGGCCTGGTGCAACCGTGCCCTCAGCCAACTGCCCGCCGCCCAGCGCCCCGTCGCGCAACGGATCCTCACCGCACTGGTCCAGCCGGCCGACGAGGCCAACGGCATCCCTGCCACCCGCCGGCCCGTTCCTCTCACCCGCCTGCGCGCTCTGGCAACCGACCACGGGTTCACCGGCCCTGCCGCCGACGCCGACTTCGATGCCGTACTGGCGGCCCTGACCCGCTACCGCATCGTCATCACCGGCACCACCACACTTTCCGGCGCGTCTCCTGACGAACCGGCAGCGGAGCTCATCCACGACGCTCTCATCCGTGGCTGGGCCGACCTGCGTGACTGGGTCGCCCAGGACCACCAGTTCCAGGTCTGGCTCCGCCGCGCCACCGAACAGCAGGACCGCCACGCACACAGCGGCCTGCCCGGCGACCTGCTGGACGGCTCCCTCCTCGCAGAAGGAGAGGAATGGGCAGGCCGACGCTCCCTCCCGGCCGACATCACCGCGCTCGTGGAAGCCAGCCGACAGCATCAGCAGTCGGCCCTGCGCCGCACCCGGCGCATCAACACCAGTCTGGTCGTCATGCTGGTACTCGCCCTGATCGCCACCGGCGTCGCATTCGACCAGCGGCAGACCGTCATCGGCCAGCGTGACCGTGCCGCCTCCGCCCAGGTGGCCGGCGTCGCGCAGTCGGTTCGCCGCACCGATCCCGAGCTCGCCCGGCGGCTGGCGGTGGCTTCGGCGCGCCTGGCCGACACCCCCGAGTCGTGGTCGGCCCTGCTTGCCCTGCACAACCAGCAGGAGGACGATGCGCTCAAGCTGCCCGGCTTCGTCGCGACGGAGTCCGATCTGGACGCCACCGGGCAAACCCTCGTGGCCGCCGGGGGCACCCGTGTGGAGTTCTGGAACGTCCGGACCCGCAGGAAGACCGGTTCCTACACCGCGCCGGCCAGGGTCCACCGGGTGGACCTTTCCGACGACGGCAAGACGGCCGCCGTGAGCACCTACGACGGATACACCCGCCTCCTCGACGTCGCCGGCGCGCGCCTGCGCAATGCGCACGCCTACCGCACCGCCAGGGAGAGCAGCGGATACTGGCCGGGCATGGCGATCAGCCCCCGGGGCACCTACCTGATGGTCGAGACAACCGGCTCGGACCGGATGTCCACACTGGCGGTCTGGGACACTCGCACCGCCCGCAGGATCATTGCTTTGAGCGCCCGTGCGACAGTCACTCTCTTGCAGGATTCCTCGTTCTCTCCGGATGAACGAGTGCTCTCACTGCCCGGCAGCCATGGAAAGCCGTTCACCTGGATCGACCTGCGCACCAAGAAGAAGCTGCCTGTCCCCCTCCCGTACTACGGGCTCAAGGCAGGCGACATCGAGGGTCCTGTGGTGTTCGGCCCGGACGGCAAACTCGCGGCTGTGAGGGCCAAGGGCGGCAGAATCAGCGTGTTCGACCGCGCCAAGAGATCGATCGGCATCGAACTCATAGGTGCTAAGGACGCCACGGACCACTCGTCCCTGTATTTCAGTCACGACGGTCGGTACATCGTGCACAACTCCGTCGTCTGGAGGGCGTCGGTGACGAGTTCGGGACCGGTCGTGCGCTACTCGACCACTGAGAGCGAGTGCTTCCCCCCGACGGCCCTGCGTTTCACCGCCGACGACTCGAAGCTCCGGTGCGTCGGGACCGACGGCGTGGTCCGGTCGCTCGACGTGAGCGCCTTCACCAAACCCCCCAAGGAGAACGGCTATTACTACAGGGAGGGGGCGGTGAGCGCCGACGGGCGCACCCTTGCGCTGCGCGCCGACAACGACTTCGACGTCGAAATCTGGTCCCCGCTGTCGCGGACCAAGCGATTCACCCTGACCTCGCGCAGGGAAGACACGGGGCGGCCCGTGGATGAGATGCAGCTCAGCCGTGATGGACGTCGGCTCGGCATCCTCAGCGGTACCACGATCGAGATCTGGGACACGGGCAGGAAGAAGGGATCGATGCTCGGCAGCCTGTCCATCCTCAGGCAGGACCAGACCGACGGAGCGACGACGGCGTTCGCGTTCTCACCGGACGACAAGTCGCTCGCCGTTCAGGTCGTGACGAAAGACGAGACCAATGTGCTCACCTTCTGGAATCTGACCACGATGCGCCGGATCCATGAGGTGCGCGCCAACCTCGGTTACCCGGACAACGGAGGGGCCGTCCTCTTCCAGCCCGACGGCAAGAGCGTGATCGCCGCCCCGAATTTCGGAAGAGTCGCCTTCCCTTCCGGCAGGGTAGTCACCAAAGGCTCCCCGAACCTGGAAGTGAACTCCGCCAGCGCGGACGGCGCGACGCTCTACACCTACCCCCGTGGATTCCGGCCCTACGTCCGGTTCTGGGATGCTCGGACACTCCAGCCCGACGGAGAGGATCTGCGCACCGGCCCCGCGTACACACCCGGTCTGCCGGAAAGGGCCACCGCCACCTCGCCCGACGGACGGTTGTTCGCCACCCTGTACCAATCCAGACCCGGCTACGAGATCAAGGTATGGGACAGCCGCACCCGGTCCCAGCTCGGCGTCTCGCTCACGGGGCCCCTCGACGAGATCGTCGCGCTCGCGTTCACTCCTGACGGGTCGGCGCTGACCGGCGTTGACCGGCACGGCAGGTTCTTCGCCTACACCATCGCCCCTGCGCAGCTGATCCGAGACCTGTGCGCCAAGTCAGGCCCCCTGACCGAACGAGAATGGAAAGCTCACATCCCCGACATCCCGTACCGCAAGTCATGCTGACCTGCCGGAAGGAACAGAAGCTGCAGATGGACGAACGGACGCTTCACAGCTCCTCGTTCGGCACGGCGGCGGGTGCCTACGCCGAGCACCGCCCGGACTACGCACAGGCTGCGGTGCGCTGGGCACTTGAACCCGCGCCCGGCCCGCGGGTGCTCGACCTCGGCGCCGGGACCGGCAAGCTCACCGGCACGCTGGGCGCGCTGGGCTTCGACGTCGTCGCGGTCGAGCCCGACCCGGCGATGCTGGCCGAATTGCGCCGTGGCCTCCCATCCGTGCGCGCCCTGCCGGGCAGCGCCGAGGCGATACCGCTCCCGGACGCGTCCATCGACGCCGTGCTCTCCGGCAACGCCATGCATTGGTTCGATATGGACGTCGCGGGCCCCGAGATCGCCAGGGTCCTCGCACCCGGCGGGGTTCTGGCGGGCCTGTGGAACATTTTCGACGACCGGGTCGACTGGGTGGCCGGGCTCGCGCGGGTCAGCGGGAGCGCGGCCATCGGTCCGCGCGACGTGCCCTCCAGTTGGCGTACCCAGACGGCCGGCATGCACCTTTCCAAGACGGGCGGGGACGCCCTGTTCGAGGCCTCGGAACAAGCGGAGTTCCCACACGGGCAGCGCCGGACCGCCGACTCCCTCGTCGCGACCCTCGCGACGAAGGCGGGAATGCTGGTCATGCCGGAACGGGAACGGGAGGCCGCGCTGGGCCGGACCCGCTCCTATCTCGCGAGCCGGCCGGAGACCACCAACGGCGAGTTCACCCTCCCGATGTTGACCGGCGTGCTGCGCGTCCGGCGGCTGTGAAGTCGCAGCGTTCCCCGAGCAGTTCCGTCACCAGTTGCGTCATGAGCGGCACGTGAATGGCCCGTTGCTCCGCCGCACGTAGCAGGGCTCCTCCGATCGCATCGGTTCCAGCGGGTGGCCCGCCCCCGCATCGCGTTGCATCGACGACTTGCTGTCGTAGAGAAATCCGTCGCAGCGCGCCAGGACCCTGGCGGCGTCGCCCGGCCCGCTGCAGGCCCGGCTCACGCCCGTGGTCTCCTCGACCAGAACTGCCGGCTCGAGACGCCGCTCGGTCCGGACGTTTCCGATGGTCAGGCGGTAACGGGTGGCGAGGAGGGCAAAGGGGGCCAGGAAAGCCGACTTGGCCCACAGGACGGCGTTCCCGTTCCGGACTGACGCGGGTGTTCGTGCCGGCGGTTGTGAGCAATGCGACGAGCGGCCCGAGGTGCTCCTGCCGGCCGGCCAGGTCGATCTAGACGGGCTGCCGTGCTCGACGACGCCCGGCGCGGTGCGGGGTCGACTCGGCGCGGATCACGGCCGGCACGATCCTCCGCACGCCGTAGCGTGCCCGCAGGGCGTCCACATGCTCGATGCCGCGGATGAAACCGCCACAGCCCGACCAACACAAAAATCCCGTCCGCCAAACAGGACAACCGCTGGCCGATGCCCTTCGCGCGCGTGCTGATTTCCGCACCCTGGGGAAATCCCACCGTGTGACAGGTGGCTTGGAGCCGTCCCTTGCGACTGGCGTGATGGTTTCGGTCCGTAAGAAAGGAAAAAGAAAGGGAGTTGATAATCCATGGGGCACATGTAGTGTTCATCTGTCTGTTCCGAATGCCTTTGGCCGAGCACCGGCCGGGCACATGAAGACAAGGAGGAGTCAATTCTATGCGTACGTCCACACGGGTCGTCGCAGTGGCCGTCGTGGGCACATTCCTCACTGCCGCACTGTCAGGCACCGCAACGGCCGCCGAGGTTTCGACCAAGCTGAGCAGGGTCGCGGACAATCCCTCCGGAAAGGTTCTCCGGGCGGCGGACTGAACCCCACCCGCGGGATACGTCGCTCATTCCTCGTACGCGACTTCCGCGAGATGCGAGACGCAGGGACAGAAGGGAATCACCGATGACTCCTGGAGCACCTATCTGTGCCACCAGGAGTCCTGGGGAGTGGAAATTCCCCTCCATTTCTATGCGCTGTACGTGAAGAATTAAGGATTCCATTTCCGGCGGCCCGGGTGTGATCGTCCGGATCGCCGGGCCATGAATATCCACGACCGTGGGGCGGAGAACCGGGACCGTGGAGTCTGCCGAGATGTCCCGCGATCCGTGCCCACCGTGCGTCAGTTGGTGCCGGTGCCGGACCCGTACTCATGCAGCACGCTCGCCCTGGGCTGAATCAGAGGGTGCGACCCCGTTCAGCGGCTGAGCAACGCGTCCGTCCTGACAGTCGCCCTCTCGGCTGGGCGAGGACTCGTCGAGGGCATTGCGCCGGCACGCGCCGGTGCGTCCGGCGGGGAGCCGGACACCCGGGGCGGCGGCAAGATCACAATCGACTGGAGAAGAGGGAGTTCTGCGATGGATGGACGGGTTGTCCTGCTGATACCGGGAACCGTTCCGCGACCGAGCAGCGGCGTCTTGGGCGAGCTGGCCCGGGAGTTCGTCTCCGTCGGGGACGTGCTGGCGCGGATCGACGAAGTCGCGGTGGAGCTGGGCATGGAGAAGGTGTCTCCCCGGTTGGTCGGCGAGAACGCCCCGCCGCCCGGTGCGGCTGATCCGGACGCGCAGTACCTGGAGATCTTCGCGGTCTCCGCGGCGGTGTGCGCGGCAGCCGCCGAATGCGGCCTGGAGCCCTTTGCCGTGGCGGGGCAGAGCATCGGCGAGTTGTGGGCGCTGGCCGCCGGTGGGCATCTGACGGTCGAGGACGCGGCCCGCCTCGCTGTGGCCCGTTCCCGAGCCCTGTCCGGGCAGAACTGGCCGGGAGCGATGCTGGCGGTGGGAACCCGGGAGGCCGACGCGCGTAGTCTCGCGGCGCTGGTCGGGGACCCGGATCTGGTGGTGGCTTGCGTGAACGCGCCCCGCCAGTCCGTGCTGAGCGGGCCGGCTGCCGCGATCGCGCGCGCCCGCGAGATCGCCGAGTTCCTGGGCTGGCCGACCGCCGAACTCGATGTCCCGCATGCCTCCCACTCACCGGCCCTCGGCCCGGCGGCACGCGCGCTGAGGGCGCAGCAACCCTCGGTGCCGTACGGGGGCAGGCACTGGCGGATCTGGTCCACGAACCTGGGGCATGAGGTGGGGGACGAGGACCCGCTGGAGATGACCATCGACGCGTTGACCGGCCCCGTTCGGCTCCTGGACACCCTCAGGGATCTCCACGGGCACGGCGCGAGTGTCTTCGTGGACTGCGGAGCCCGCCCGGTCGCCGGCCCCCTCGCGGAGTCTTCGTTGCCGGGCATTCGCGTGTACGTCCCGCTGGCTGATCCGGCCGGTCCGGCCGCCGTGCTGCGGAGCCTGGCGTCCGGTGCTCCGGCCTCGGCCCTGGTTGGCCCTGCGCGGTCCGGGGAGAGCCACGGAAAGAAGGCCAAGGGCAAGGGCAAGCGCAAGGGCAAGGGCAAGTTGAAGGACACCCGGCCCTCCCCGACGGACGCTCCCACCTGCGCAGCTCCGACCACGCCGGTTCACGAAGCCGTGACCGCCGCCACCGAGACCTTCCAGACCCCTGGCGCCACGCCGTCCGAGCCCTCCGTGTCGGCCGTGCCCGCGGTACCCGATCGGCAGGAGATCCTGGCCCGCCTGCGCACCATGTACGCGGAAGCCCTCGAATATCCCGAAGAGGTACTGGAGGACGACGCCGACCTCGAGGCGGCCCTCGGCGTCGAATCCCTCCAGCAGCTGGCCCTCCTGCGACGCACCGAAGACCTCTACGGCGTCGAGGGCCTGCGGCACAACCCCCGCCTTCTCCAACTGGCCACCCTGGGGAGGATCGCCGACGCCGTCATCGAGGCCCGAGCGGCGGCGTAGCGCGGGTGCTTCCCCAAAGGGAAGCACCGGGAACTCACCAGCGGTGACCGTACCGGTCACTGCCGGGCCCAGGCCGTGAACAGCCATCAGCCGGCGCGGCCTGGCCACGGCCCTGACGACGGCCGTTCCGTGGGGATGTCCGAACACCCGTAGCCCACCGCGTAGATCCCCGGCACCGCACCGCACCGGCTCGACGGACACCGGTGCCGCTCCTGACCGATCAGACGCATCCGGAGAGAAGACAATGAGCAACCGACCCGTCGCGATAGTAGGGTACGGCGCGGTCCTGGCCGGTGCCGACAGCCCGCAGAAGGTGTGGGAGGTCCTGGAGGCCGGCCGACACCGGTTCCGGGCGCCCCTCCTGTGGAGCGCCGAGCACGTCATGCCATCCGAGCTGCGCAACGCGGCCACGGGCGGCTTCATCGACCGGCTCACACCGCACCCTCGCCTTGCCGACGAGATCGGCGCCGGAGACTGGCCCGCCGACGCACCGCCCGTCATGACGTTCCTGCGGCACACCGCCCTCCAGGCACTCGACGGGCTCCGCACCCGCGACACCGACCGCTGGCTGTGCGCGGCCGCCACCTCGGGCGAACACGAATATCCCCATCTCTACAACGACGTGCTCGCCCGCACCTACACGCACCATCTTGCCCGGGCCACCGATGGCAGGCCCGGGGCGCGTTGGTTCAACGAGAACAGCGGCGACATCCTGGCGGCCCACTACCAGCGCGACAGCTTCCCCCCGGCGCTGTCCACGGCTCCCTTCTACCTCCACCGCGCTCTGGAAGGCCTCATTCCGGCCGACACGGAGAGCGTGGTCGCCGAATCCGCCTGCGCGAGCAGCCTCTATGCCCTCGACGCGGCCGTCCGCGCGCTCCAACAGGACGCCTGCGACGTCGCCCTGTGCACCTCCAGCGTCATGATCAGCCCGACCCTGTGCCGGCTGTTCGGGACCACCGGCACGCTGGCAACCGGGGACGACATCCGTCCCTTTGACGAGGCATCCGCCGGAACCCGCATCGGCGAGGGAAGCATCACCCTCGTCCTCAAGCACCTGGACCGGGCCCGATCCGACGGGGACACCGTGCACGCGGTGATCCGCGGCATCGGTCTGTCAGCCGACGGACGTGCCGCCTCCATTCACGCCCCCGCCGCCCGCGGCCAGTCCCTCGCACTGCGCCGCGCCTGGCGGGAAGCCGGTATCGCATCCGGCGACCTCGACTGGATCATCGCCCACGGCACCGGCACCTCCAAGGGGGACCCGCTCGAGCTCGACATGCTCCGCGACGCGCTGGCCGGCCGGACCAGCCCCTGCCCGGTCACCTCGGCCAAAGCGGTCTTCGGGCACACCATCGCCAACTCCGGTCTGGTCTCCGTCCTGCACGCCGTGCTCGGCCTGCGTCACGACCGGATCCTGCGCCAGCCCTACTTCGAGCGCCTTCCCGCCACCGGAGCCGGACGACCCGTCGATCCCGTTGCCGTCCCGGTGCGACACATCGACTGGCCGGCCGGTACACGCCCCCGCACCGTCGCCGTCTGCTCGGCCGGCCTGGGAGGGGCCAACGGTCACGTCGTCCTCACCGACGACCACCCGAGCCTGCGGACCCGCAAGCCCGCCCGGGTCGTCTCCGACCGGGACGACATCGTCATCGTCGCCCGCACCGCGCTGTTCCCCGGAGCCGCCACCGGCACGGTCAACGCCTGGCTGCGCGGCGAAGGGCCGCCACCCGAGCCCGGCTTCGGTGATCGCTACCCCCATCCGACCGATCCTCCTCTGCGCATCCCGCCGCCCACTCTCCGCCAGATCGACCGCACCCAGATCATGTCCGTCCAGGCCGTCCACGATCTCGCCCCCGCCCTCGGGGCGGCCTGGGACGAGCTGCGCCCGACCACCGGCGTTGTCGCCGCCGCCGGAACGCTGACGCGGCGCATGGTCGAAGCCATGGCCCACATCCACCTCGCCGACGCCACGGCACCGGTCGCCGCGCTCCACGGCCCCGAAGCCGCCGAGGAACTCCGTTCGCTCCTGGCCGCCGCCGTGACCGAGGGGTCCGCTGCGCCGCACGCCCACGCCTTCACCGGCGTCGAGACGGGCCTGGTGGCCGGCCGTGTGGCCAACTACCATGACCTCCAAGGCCCCATCACCACCTGCCACGCCGACACCGACAGCACCCTCGCCGCACTTCGCCAAGCTCAGCGGTGGCTGCACAACGACTCCTGCGATCTCGTGCTCCTCTGCGCCGCTGACGGCAACACGCTGCCGCAGTGCGACACACCGGCCGGCACCCTCGAAGTTCCCAGCGACCGCGCACCGGGTGAGGGGGCAGTCGTTCTCGCTCTCACCCGGGCGCGGACCGCGGCCCGCCACGGCCTGCCCGTCCTGGCGACCGTACGAACCCGCATGCCCCACCCGGACGACCCGCCGGCCCCCAAGGACGGTCAGCACCTCGCCGACGGCCCCCGCTACCGCGCCGCGGCCGGGGCCCTGGCGGTGCTGGAGGCCCTGACGACCGGTGCCGACACCCTCATCACCCCCCGCACTCCGGGTGCCCCCACGGTCCACATCACCCCCTCCGGGACAGCCGGTGCCGCATCCGATCGGGCCCAACACGCCCTCCAGGAGCCGCCGGACGCCCAGCAGAGCCAACCGATGGCATACGGCCTGCACGAGCTTCCCCCGCCACAGCCCCACCCCGGTACACCGCCCGACCCGTTCGCCCCCGGGACACTGGTGCTGTGCGATGACCCGCTCCTGGCCGACCTCGTGCCCGACGCCCCTGACATCCACCTCTGGTGCCCCGCCGCCACCCCGGCACCCCATGCCACGCCCGTTCGCGCCGAGGACGTGGCCGCCGCCCTGGCCGAGCTGGACACACCCCCGCGACACGTGCGGATCCTCACCCGTCTTCCCGCCACCACATCGCCGGCCGCCACCGCCCGCGTCCTGGCCCTGCACGACCTCACCTTCGCCATCGCCGGCGCCCTCGTCGGCTCTCTCGCGACGGGCAGCATCACGGCGCTGCTCACCCACGCCCTCCCTGACGCCGACCCGCACCCCTTCAGCGGCCTGTTCACCGGAACACTCCGTTCCTTCGCGACGGAACTGCCCGGCTGTACTGCCCTTACGGTGCTCACCGACGACCTGCCGCCGCGGCAGGCCCTCGACCTCCTCGCGGCCGAATCGTCACAACGCGTCCCGGGTGCCGCCGTCGCCCACCTGAACGGCAAACGCCTCGGTTACCGGATGGTTCCCGCCACTCCCACCACCCCGGCAGCCCCGTTCACGCTGGACGGGAATTCGGTGATCCTCGCGGCCGGCGGCGCTCGTGGCATCACCCCGTCACTCCTCCTCGCCCTCACCGCCGACCAGGCCCCTCACCTCTACATCCTGGGCCGGACCCCGCTGCCCGACCCGGACGACGGACCCGTACCTTCCCTGGCCGACCACATCCGCCGGACCCGCACCCAGGACCCCTCCCTCCCCGTCAAGGACATCAAGGCCTCACACGCACGACTTGTCCGCGCCCAGGAGACCGCCCGGACCCTTGCCCAGCTCAGACAGCAGTGCGGCGCCGACCGCGTTCACTACCTCACCTGCGATCTCACCGACGCCGAGCTGGTGGCGCGGACGGTCCGGCACGTCCTGGACCGCCACGGCCGCATCGACCTGCTGCTCAACACCGCCACCGAGATCCGATCCCGCGCCCTCGGCTCCAAACCCCTCGGCGACTTCCGCACCGTCCGGGACATCAAGGTCCTCGGCTACCTCAACCTGAAGAACGCCCTGCGCGACAACCCGCCGCGCCTGTGGTGCAACTTCAGCTCGATGTCCGTCGTCTTCGGCAACGCCGGGGACGCCGACTACGTCGCCGCCAACGACTTCCTCACCTGCGCCGCCCGCCACCACGCCACACCCGAAGCCAAGGAATTGAGCCTCATGTGGGCCGTGTGGTCCGACCAGGGGGCGGGAGCCGATCCTCTCCTGGCCGAGCAGATCGCCAGCACCGGCCGCTACGAGGTCATCACCGCCCGCCAAGGCGCCCGACAACTCCTCCAGGCACTCACCCACCACACCCACGTACCGGCTCTGGCCTTTCTCGGCACCCAAGGCCCCACGACCGCACCCCACCCTCCACACACCACCTCCGCCCCGCAACCCCCCTCAACGTCCTCACCGCTTCTGGGGCGCCGCCTGGCAGACGACGACGGTCACAGCGTCTTCGAACGCCGCATGTCCCACCCCCTCGACGCCGACGATCCGGATGCCTGGATCACCCATCACACCGTCAAGGGCGTCTCCGTCGTCCCCGGCACCTTCGCCCTCGAAATCGCCGCCGAAGCCGCCCTGGCCCTCGCACCCCACCTGCACGTCATCGGCTTCCGCGATCTGCGCTGCCACAGCGCCCTGACCGTCCTGCCCCACCATCCCCCGCTGCTCGTCCGAACCCGCGCACACCTGCTGCCCGCCGCCCCCGACGGCAGCCGGCGGGTCCGCGTCCGCATCCTCACCGACCGCACCAGCCCCAACGGCACGGTCCTGGTCCGTAACCGCCTCTGCCACAGCGTCGACGTACTCCTCTCCCCCGACCAGCACCCGATCCCCACGGACGATCACCCCCGGCCCAGCCGTCCGTCACCCGGCATCGCCCTGCACCACCCCAACCCGCTGGTCCACCTCACCGGACCCTTCGCCTCCACCACCGGCCACCGCGTGGACCACCACGGGGCCAGCGCCGTCTTCGCGCTCCCCCCGCGCTGGCACCACGCCTTCGCGACCTTCCGCATCCCCGCACTCACCCTCGACGCCATGATCCAGACCACAGCGCTCGCCACAGCCCCCGACAACGCCCCCTTCCCCCTGTCGGCGCTCGCCGGAATCGACGCGATCGACCTCGCCACCCCCCACAACGACACCGCCCTCACCCGCGCACACCCCGCCCCCGGGGTCCTCCTCCACGCCCCGACCTCCACGGCCCCCGGCCGCGTCCACGCCCTCGTCGACACCACCACCGTCGTGCGCATGCACGGCATCCACGGCGCAGTACTGGGCACCCTCGAGCGCACCACCGGTCGCGTCCACCTCGCCGCCGGCCCGGCACAACCCCTCACCCTCGGCATCCCCGGCACGGCGACGCCCGCCCCGTCCGAAACCACCGAAACGGCGGCCCGCTCATGAAATGGGACGACATCCTCATCCGCTCCACGGGCCGATGGCTGCCGACAGCCACCGCGACATCCGACGCCGTCGCCCTCGGCCTGGTCAAACAGCGCCGCGCCGACCAGCTCGGCTCCTCCTTCACCACCACCAGCACCGAGCAACTCGCCGTCCGCATGGCGGTCCGGGCCGCCATCGACGCACTCACCAACGCCGCGGCCGGCCCACAGGACCTCTCCCTCCTTCTCTACACGACCGTCGGCCTCCAAGCCCACAGCACCCCCGCCCAATACCTCCAACGCGCCCTCGCCGCCCCCGACGCCGAGTGCTACGAACTGCGAGCTGCCAGCAACGGCGGCATGACCGGCCTGCTCGCCGCCGCCGGCCACCTCGCCGCCCGCCCCCACGGCGAAGCGCTGGTCACCGCCGCTGCGATCTTCCCGCCCCACCACCTGGACCGCTGGCAGGGCAGCCCAGGAATGATCATGGCGGACGGAGGCAGCGCACTCCTGATGTCCCGCCGCTCCGGCTTCGCCCGACTCTGCGCCACCTCCCACACCGCGGTACCCGAACTCGAGGAGATCAGCAGGGAATTGACCCAGACCGACGATGAACAATGGAACGCCAAACGACGGAAGTTCCTCGCGGACACCGGCCTGCCACCCTATGAGCACCTCATCTGGAAGGCTTTGGACCGCAGCCTCAAAGCCCTTCTGGCCGAAGAGGACATCGATCCCAAAGACGTGAAGCACACCATCGTCCCCTCGTCCGCCTGGGAAATGGCCGACTCCTACTTCGCCGAACCCCTCGGCCTCACCCGCGAACGCACCACCTGGTACTACGCCCGCCAGACCGGTCACATCGGCCCCGCCGACCAGTTCCTCGGCCTCGACCACCTCATCCGCGAACGCCGCCTGCACCCCGGCGACTACGTACTCATGGTCGGCCTCGGCGGCGGCTACTGCATGACCCACGCCCTGATCCAGCTCGTCGAACCACCGGTTCCACGCAACCGCATCCACCTGAACCGCTGACCAGTGCCGGGGCCGCCGCGGAAGCGAGGTGCCCTTCTCCCAGGTGGTGCCGATGCATTTCGGTGCTCAGAAGGGTCTTCCTCGTCCCGGTGCGGCAGAGGCAGCAGCTGGGTGATGCCGTTGCGGTCCCCGCCGGTCAGCGACACCGCGAGCGGGCCCTGGGCGTCGACGAGCTTTCCTGCGGAACTTCGGCGGGGCCACTCGGCCCCGGCGTGCCTGCCTGCGGGGACAGACCATCACAGGCCGGCGAGGAGGTCGTCCAGCGGGGCGGGCACCTGGTCGGGGGCGAGGGCTTCGACCAACAGGCGGCCGTAGCGGATCTTGCGGCCCTTCTTCGTGCCGATGAAGCGCCGCAGCTGCTGGTGCCGGGGCCGGCCGTGCTGGGCGGGCTGCTTTACGAAGGTCTGCCAGGCACGCAGTTCGTCCTCTGCCTCGACGATCTGCTCGACCCGCGCCGGGCCCAGTGCACGGATGAGCTCGTCCTCCAGGTCCGCCGTGCAGACGAAGACTCCCGGGAGCGGCGCCGAGGCCGGGTTCAGGCCCCGGTCGAAGAAGGGCTTCTCGCGCTCGTCGCACAGACCGATCAGGCGCAGGCCGAGACCGGACGGCCCGAGGAGCCCTGCGTAGCGGCCGACACTCATCGCCCCGCCCATCGGCACCACGCACACACCCTCGGCCGCCAGGTCACGGCCCCGCCCCGCGGCCAGCGCCTCGACAGCCGCGAGGTCACTCAGCCCTTCCAGCAGGACCGCCGTGTGCACCCCCAGGAGCTCCGCCAGCTCCTTCGCCGGCCCGCCGGAGCCACCGCCCGCCCAGCCCGTGACCTCGTCCCGGAACATGCGCATGTCGACCATGCCGGGGAGTCTCCTACGGCCTCCAACGGCAGCGCACCCGATATTCGGCTGTGCGAGCGCGCAGGCTCGGGGGTCGGGCGCGCTACCGGAGTCCTTGACCTTCACCTCGGTGGCGCCGCGTCCCTCGGGGGACGCTGCGCGCCAGCCGCCGCCTTCGAGCCACCGTCCGTCGATCCGGCAACGATGCCCGCAGACGCGGCGGCGTTCAACGCGGAATCACCCAGCCCGGCACCCAAGTCCCCGCGGCGTCGTGGCCGGCCCCTGTGGCGGCGAGGTGGGCGCGGAGGGTGGCAAGCGCTGGGTGGGGGTTGTCGCGGTGCCAGAGGAGCGAGTGCGGGTAAACGGGCGTCGGGTCGGTCACCGGGATGCGGCGCAGGCCGTGGTCCGCGGGCCAGACGAGGCGGGTCTGCTCGCCCATGAAGGTGGCCAGGGCCGGGGTGTCGGCGACGGTGTCGAGGAGCGCGTCGGAGCCGAAGTTGGGACCGGTCGCCTCGATGGTGAGGCCGAACTCGGCGACCAGGTCGTCGTAGTAGGCGGCCCACTCGGTACCGGGGACGATGCCGGGCATCCAGATCCGGTGCCCGGCGAGCTGGGCGACGGTCACCGACCGGGCGCCCGCCAGCGCGTGGGCGGGGCCGGTGAGGAGCTGGAGCGGCTCGTCGAGCACCCGGACCGACTCGATGTCCTCGGGAAGGGGCCGGCCGGGCACGGCGACGGCGCGGAAGGATGCGTCGATCGCACCGGACCGGATGGCGGCGACGGCCGTCTCGACGTCGAACAGCATCACCACATCGAGCTCGATCTCGGGGTGCGCGCGGTGGAAGCCGCGCATCAGGCCCGACGGCGCGACGCGCGAGGCGATCACATCGACGCGCAGCGGACGGCGGCCGGTCCGCACGGACGCGACCGCGCGCTCGGCGACGCGCAGCAGCTCGCGCGCATGGGGAAAGAACGCCTGCCCGTCGATGGTGAGCTCGGCGCCGCGCGCGGTGCGGGTGAACAGCCGCACACCGAGCTTGCGCTCCAGCGCAGCGATGCGCTTGGACACAGCCTGCTGGGTGACCGCCAGCTCGGCGGCGGCCTCCTGGAACTGCCCCGCGTCGGCGACGGCGACGAAGGTCCGGACGGTATCGAGGTCCATCCCTATACCCTACGGGCACAACCGATGGTTGTGGCCGACGCCGCTGTGGTTGTTTGATCCCCAGGTATGGTCCTCGCTTTGATGCTTCCGTACGCGGATCGGTTGTGCAGACGAGTGGCGAGGGGCGTCGGGCATGAGGAGCGGGCACCGGCTGGGGCGACGGTTCGGGTGGCTCTGGGGGGCGTACGGGACCAGCGCGCTCGGCACATGGCTCGCCTTCGGCGCGTTCCCGCTGATCGCCGTCCGGGTGCTGCACGCCGGCCCGGCCGAGGTCGCCGCGCTCTCGTCCGTGGGCGCTGCGGTGGGCGCGGCCGTGGCGGTGCCGCTCGGCCCGTGGGTGGAGTTCCGCCGCAAGCGGCCCGTGCTGATCGCGATGGACCTGGTGCGGTGCGCGGCGCTGCTGACGATCCCCATCGCGTTCGCGCTCGGCGTCCTCACCTTCCTTCAGCTCCTGCTGGTCTCGGTCGTCGTCGCGGCGGCCGACATCACCTTCCGTGCCGCCTCAGGCGCGTACCTGAAGACGCTGCTGCCGGCCGAGGACCTGCTCGTCGCCAACGCCCGATTCGAGTCCACGACCTGGACGACCACGATCATCGGACCGCCGCTCGGCGGCGCGGCGATCGGGCTCCTCGGTCCGGTGGCGACGGTGGTGGCCGACGCGGTCAGCTACCTGCTCTCGGCCCTGGGCATCCGCGCGACGGGCGGGCACGAGCCTCGGCCCGAGCGCCGGGAGGCCGCGCGCATGCGGGCCCGGGACCTGCTCGACGGCTGGCGGTACATCCTCGCCGACGTGACGCTGCGTCCGCTGTTCTTCAACACCGCCTTGTTCAACGGCCTGGTGATGGCCACCCAGCCCCTGCTGGCCGTCCTGATGCTCGGCCGACTCGGCTTCACACCGTGGCAGTACGGCCTCGCCTTCGCAGCACCCTCGATCGGCGGGCTGCTCGGTTCGCGGCTGGCCCGCCCGCTCGTCACCCGGTTCGGTCAGCACCAGGTCCTGGTCGTGGTCGGGGCACTGCGTGCGCTCTGGCCCGTCGGCCTGGCCTTCCTGGGGCCGGGCACCGAAGGACTGCTGCTGGTGATGGGTGTCGAGCTCGGGCTCATCTTCTGCTGCGGGGTCTTCAACCCCGTCTACGCCACCTACCGCCTCGAACGCACCGCGACCGACCGAGTCACCCGCACGCTGTCCGCCTGGGCGGTGACGACCAGGACTTCGACCGCGCTCCTGACGGCCGGCTGGGGTGTGCTGGGCAGCCTGCTCGGCCCGCGTACGGCCATCGGCCTGGCCGGCGTGCTCCTGCTGGCGACCCCGCTGCTGCTCCCCCGCCGCGCGGCGGCGCCTCTCGCCGAGCCGGAGCCTGAGCCGACACCGAACCGCGCCTGACGGACCGCCACCGCCGTCGGCGCGATCTGACTGCACCACCCTTCTTCGGGCCGACATGGTCCCCACTTTGAGAGCCCTGATGTGCGAGCCGTCCACAGCGCCGTCGTCCAGGTCCAGAAGTCCCGTGCGGCGCAACTCGGTCGGCAGGACAGTGTGAAGGCGAGGCCGGACGTCGGCTTCGGTCCAGTCTCGCAGTCGACGCCAGGCCGTCGCCCCGGAACACCCCCCGGTCCCGGCGGGAACGTCGCGCCAGGCGACACCCGTCCGCAGCACGTACATGACGCCCATCACGGCCCGGTCCGGAACACGCCGCGGTCTCGTCGATTGTCCGGGTCATCGGCCCGCCGCGTGACGGGCGATCAATCGTCGAAGGCCATGGACAGCGATCGCCTCGCCAGGCAGCGGCACGACGGCGAAAACGAGGTGCGCCCTGCCTCTGCCAGTTGACACGCTGCACTGATGAATCGTGAACAGATCTCCAGGATCGCTCATACGGAGCACCCCATCAGGTCTCCACTCGACGACGACTCAGTCCATCGGCTGCTGGAACGCGGGCTCCCAAGGGGCGACGAGCGTGTACTCGACCTCGGTTGCGGCACAGGGGAATGGCTCCTCCGTGCCCTGGCCACACGCCCACACCTCCATGCCGAGGGCGTGGACATCTCCGAGGACGCCCTGGCCCAGGCCACCGCCGCCGCAACAGGTCTCGGCGTCCAGGAGCGCCTCGTCCTGCACCACCAGAAGGCCGAAGACTTCCTCCCCTCGGCCCCGTTCGACGTGGTCCTCAGCTTCGGGGCCACACATGCCTTCGGCGGCCTCCTCCCCACCCTCGCCGCGGCCCGCAGACACCTGGCTCCCGGCGGTCGTGTCCTTGTCGGTGAGGGATTCTGGGAGCGCCCGCCGTCACCGGAGGCCATCGAGATGCTCGGGGACCTCACCGACCTGGCGACCACAGTGGACCGTGTCGTTGCCGACGGATGGACGCCTGTCGACGGGCACGTCAGCACGCGTCGTGAATTGGACGACTACGAGTGGGCCTGCTGGGGTTCGCTGGCCGCATGGGCCCTGGACCACCCCGCCGATGCCGACAGCTCGCACGTGCTCGAGACGGCCACAACCCGCCGCTCCGAATGGCTGCGCGTCTACCGGGACACCTGGGGCTTCGTCTCCCTGGTCCTGCGCCGGACACCCGACCCTGCCTGAACCAGCAGCACTGCCCCAACCGTTCATTCGTGGCTGGTGTGTTCTCCTCGGGACCGAGCAGGGACCAGCGAGCGAAGAGCGACTGTTGTCAGCGGGGGCTGCTGATGGGCGGTCGCCGCAAGTCCGTCCATGCCGTGGTCCCGCGACCGCCGGACGTGGGCTCTCGGCCTGCTCGCTCAGCGCGTCCCGGCCCTGCCGCCATTCGAGAGAACTGCGCGTCTCCCCTCAGCGTTGCCCTCGTGGCTGGACGACGTTGAGATGGCCGTGGCTCGACAGCGCGCCGGCCAGGTCTCCGGGTCTCTCTCGTAGCACGTGGTCCAGGAAGGCGACACAGGCGCCGGCGGTGACCCGCAGGCCCCCCGTGCGGCCCAGTGAGCCGACGATCGAGGGAACCGGCGGCAGGTAGAGGGGAGCATCCGTGAAGGTGAGATGTGCGGCGCCGGGGACGGTGAGCCGGTAGCTGGTCCGGGTGCTGAGGCCGAGGACCTTGGTGAGACGGGGGATGTAGTCCGGGCTGGTTTTCCCGATGGTCTCGGTGAGGGCGAGCACCGGCTGGTGGTAGGGGCGCGGGGTGGGGTCGTGGGGATAACCGTCCAGATCGATGACAGCTGCGAACCGGGGGTCCTGGCGTGCTGCCTGCAGTGCGGCGCTGCCACCGAGGGAATGGCCCGTCACCGCTGCCCGTGCGGTGTCGAGGCGTCCGGTCAGCGGGCCGGGGATCCGCCCGTGTTCCATGCGGCCCAGCTGGGTGAGGACGAAGCTGAGGTCGGCGGCCCGGATCGCGGTTGCGTCGGCCGCTTGCTTTTCGGCCTCTGCCTGGTTGGCGGTGGCGGTGAGCGCGGTACGGATCGTGCGGCCGTCGGTGAGCACCACGGCGGCGGAGTCGTAGGGATGGTCGAGGGATGCGACGACGTAGCCGTGGCCGGCCAGCTCCTGTGCCCAGGCCGTGTTCTGGGTGCGCACTCCTCCTGCTCCGGGCGAGAACAGCACGATGGGGAACTGTTCGTGTCCGGGGATCGGCGGGGCGTCGGGCACCGCCTGCGTGCGTGCCTGCGGAAGGCCGTCGAGGAGGAAGCCGGGGACACCGGCATAGCGCGCCAGGGCGTCGGAGACGGTACGCGCCTCACCGTGCGTGCGTCCCAGGTACGGGGCGCGCCGTGCGCCTGCGGGGCTCTGCCGCGCGGGGTACCAGAGCTGGACCACGACCGTGCGCCGGTCGTGGGGGGCGGCCGTAGCAGTCTCGGGGCGCGCCGGGTCCGTCCACTGCACCACGCTCGTGCCGACCCCGAAACGGCCCGACGGCTCGGGGAACACCGGTCTGGGCAGTGCCCAGACCGCCGCAGGGCCTGAAACAATCAAGCCGAGGCACACCGCCGATCCCGGCAGCGCGATCCACCACCGCGCCCTGGGCTGCGGACGGCCACTGCGCAGGCGCAGCAGCGGTACGACGGCGAACGGGAGGGCTGCGGCCGCACCGACGAGTACGGGCACCAGCTGCCAGCGCAGCCCGACCACGCTCAGCACCACTCCGCAGAGCGCCACAGCCGCCACGGCACCGGCAGTCAGCGGCCACCGGACAGCCGGAGGCAGCCAACGTGCCAGCACAAGGGCGACAGCGCCCAGCACCAAAAGGATCTCCCCCAGGGACATCTGCAGTCCCTCAACAACCTCGGTCACAGACACGATGGTCGATCCACACGCCCGTCACCGCGTCCGCCCTCAGGCTGAACGCATGTGCTACTCGGGTCTGACCGAACAACGCGGCAGACACCATCACAGGAAGCCCGCTCGCCGGCCGAAGAATTCACGTACTCCGAGGGAACGTTTCGCGCGGACGGCTCCTCAACAGGGCGACGGAACCCAACTCGCCAGCGGAGGAGAACACATGCCCCACCAGCCCCACACACCCACCCGGATCCGAGCTGCCGCGCTCGTCGCCTCGGTGCTCACCGTGGACGCTGCACTCCACCTGTACTGGACGACGGGAGCCACATGGCCCGCGTCCAATGACAGGAGCCTGTCCCAGGCGGTTCTGGGTACGGACGTGCCGTTCACACCGCCGATCCTGCTTCCGCTGGTCGCCCTGCTGCTCACCGCCGCCGCCTTCGTCCTCGCCCACTCTCGCCGGCCCGGCCACCTGCTCCTCCGCGTCGGCACCCTGACCGTGGCCGCGGGCCTCTCGCTGCGCGCTTCGGCGGGTATCTACTGGCTGTTCGCCAAGGAGACCCGCACCGCCTTCTACTGGCTCAACCTCATGCTCTACACCCCGCTGTGCGCCGTCCTGGCCGTCGCCGCCCTGCGCGTGGCGCGGTGGAAGGATGCGGCCCGTGCCCGATGAACGACTTGATGACCGGACCGTCCGGCTGGTGCGAGCCGCCCAGCGTGGCGACACCCTCGCCATGGCCGAACTCCTCGACGTCCTCACGCCGTACGTGGGCCGCGTCTGCGCGCCCATAGCCGTCGGCCAGTGCGCGGACGCTGCGCAGGAGGCCCTGGTGGTGGTCTTCAAGTCGCTGCGCACCCTGAGGGATCCGGCCGCACTGCACGGCTGGGTCCGTGCCATCGCGGTGCGGGAGGCGATCCGCACCGTGCACCGTGCCGCCCGCACGGTACCGGCCGATCTGAACGCGCTTCCCGCCCGCGGCGACCCCCAACTCTCCGCCGACATCCTTGACGTACTGGACCGGCTCTCCCCCGAGCACCGCGCGGTACTGATGCTGCGTGACGTCGAGGGTTTGGACGAGCGCACCGCAGCCGCCCTGCTCGGTGTGCGCACGGGCACCGTCAAGTCGCGGCTGCACCGGGCCCGCGACACCTTCCGGAAGGCGTGGACGTCATGAACGAGCCCTGGCCCATCACCGACCTCGACCCCGTACGCCGCCTCCACGCCTTGGCCGGCGGCATTCGCGGCGCCCACGTGACCGAGGCGCACATCGACGCGCCGTTCGAACGAGTCTGGGACCTGCTGGGCGACCTCGAGGGCGCCTTCGGGCAGGTAGTGCCCGACATGGAGCGGCTGCGCGTCGTCCGTCGGCAGGGCGAGCGCGTAGAGGCACTGGCGCGCAGCAAGTACGGGATGCGGGCACGACTGCGCGGGGTGCAGCGGCCCGGCTGGTGCTGGCTGCAGAGCCGGTTCCTGCTGCTCGGCGTAGCGGCGGCGCCGGAAGGCCCAGGCACTCGGGTCGCGTTCACCGGGGGCGTGCGCCTGCCGGCCCGCGCTGCCCTGATCCCCCTGGGCGTACGCCGTGAGGGCAGCCGCAGCGTCGAACGCCTGACGGCTCTGCTGTGACCGGGAATCCGCCGACTCCGGGTGCCCGGAGCCGGCGGCCCACTCGAAGCGACATCGTCCGGGCGGCCCGCAGGGGTCCAAACCTGGTACCGGGCGCCGCAGAAACGCCGTCCGGGTGGCGTCCGGACCGAGCGGCGGATCCCGCGTTCACACGTAGTCGACACGGAGAGCGCGTCGGTTCCCCGACGTCACAGGGACGATCCTCACGGGCCCAGTGCCGCGTCGGCTCTCCCGTGCCCGTCCGGGCCGTGCCACGATGACGGCACCGGGCCACGATGGAATTCGCCTTCCCGAGCGTGGTCCGGGCCTGTGCCTGCCGACCGCCACGTCGCCACGTCCCGCCGGGTGCGGGCGGTGGTCGGCGGGCCCGGCCGGGCGGACGCCGACATCGCGGCGACGGCTCCGGGCCGCGCCGTGGGCCGGTCACCGCTCGGCCTCACAGGGCTGGGCGCCCCTCGGCCGCACCGCCTGAGAGGCCCCGGGCTCTCACGTCGGCCACGGAAGCCCGACGCCACATCACTCGCTGCCTCTCCTTTCCGGGTCCTGCGTCGCTGCAGGGTGCGCGCCGTGAAAAGTCCGCCGCCCGCCGCCACGGCGACCGCTCCGCAAGTGCGACGGTCACAATCGTGCAGCCGAGGCCCAAGACCCTGTGCGAGCCGCCGGTGTGCGGGGCGGGAGCGGCGCCTGCGGCAGGCTCGGGTCAGCAGGCGGCGGATCCGCCCGAGGGATGCGAATCGTTCATCCGCGACGGTTCACGTGACTCGTCGGCCGGGGCGCGCTCTTCCGCTCGTGCGCCTTCGGTCAGGCGGTGGCGATGCCGTCCAGCTTTCCGGTCTTCGCGTCGGCCACCAGGGAGGCGAACTGGTCGACGCTCATTTGGACGCGCTGTCCGAAGTCGTCGGTGAGCAGGACGCGGCGGTCCGCGGGGGCCTTGGGGTCGACGAAAAGCTGAGGACAACCGCAGTTGCAGCTGCCGCAGAAGGTGGCCAGCGGCTCAAGACCGGTGGTCTCGTTCATCATGCACTTCCTTTCCGGGGACGCGGGGCGACGATGTCCGCCGTCACCTGACGTCCGGTAACGGCCAGGACATACCCCTGGGGGCGCCGCGGCACGCGCTCGCGTACGGGACGGCCGAGGCACGGTCCGGCGCACCGTGCGCCGTGGCCCCTCCCGATGCTTCGCGTGGCCGTGCCCCTGCGGGAACCAGGCGGGATTCGTCAACGACTACGTGAAGGGGTGCTGATTTCGGCACCTCGGAGCGGCGTCGGGAAGCCCGTGCCCCTCCGCAGAACCCGCACGCTACGGTGGGGCCCACACAGGGGTGGTACGCGGCTCGAAGGGCCTCGGTCTGGTCGTCGACCGCACGGTGGAGGCGCCGCCGTTCGACCTGCTCGTCCATCCCGGTGGCAACGGCACCCGTGAGCTCGCCGAGAATGCGGCGCGAATGTCGACTCCTCGGTCGGCCTACGGCCGGGGCAGCGTTACGTCGACGACGGGGACATCGTCACCAGTGCGGGTGTGTCCGCCGGGATCGACATGGCGCTGCACCTGGCGGCCCGTTTCGGAGGGGCAGACGCGGCGGAACTGACCCGGTCCGGGGATTCAATACGAAGCCCCGGAGCCCGCCGCAAGCCAGGGATCCTGACGCCGGTCGGTCTACAGATCAGCCGAGGCGGTCTCGGCGTTTCGGGGTTGCTCCTCCCTGGTGCACGAGTCCGCGAGCGGCTGGGCCTCGTACGTGATCCGGACGACGCCGTCGGCGTGCCGTTCGGTGCAGGCGCGAACACCGAAGACGTCCGCGAGGACCGTCGGGGTCAGCACCTCCTGCACCGGCCCCGCCGCCACCACGGCCCCCTCGTGCAGGACGACCAGGTGGTCGCAGAGCCGGGCGGCCAGGTCGAGGTCGTGCAGCACGGCGAGTGTGGTGATCCCGGTGGCGCGGATCAGGTCCAGGAGCTCGAACCGGGCCCGGATGTCCAGGTGGTTGGTGAGTTCGTCCAGCACAAGGAGCTGCGGGCGCTGTGCCAACGCACGGGCCAGCAGAACGCGTTGGCGCTCCCCACCGGACAGGGAGGCGTAGTCGCGGTCGGCGAAGGGCAGTACGCCGCAACGGTCGACGGCGTCGGCCACGGCCAGATGGTCCTCTGCCCCGTCGCGGCCCAGCAGGCCATGGTGAGGGGACCGGCCGAGAGCCACGATCTCGGTGACCGTCAGGCCGGTGGTGTTGCCCCCGGCGTCCTGGAGAACGGCCGCTGTGCGGCGGGCAGCTGCACGGGGGGACAGCTCCCAGACGTCGTCCTCACCCACCTTGACCGCCCCGTCCGCCGGGCGCAGCGAGCGGTAGACGGCACGCAGCAGGGTGGACTTGCCGCTGCCGTTGGGGCCGACGAGGCCGACGATGTCGCCCTTGCGGGCCTCAAGGCTCACGCCACGCAGGATCGGAGTGCGGTCCAGGGTGATGTGGAGGCGGTCGACAGTGAGTCTCATGTGTCAGTCCAGACCCTTGTTGCGGCGCAGCAGCCACAGGAAGAAGGGGGCGCCGAGTAGGGCGGTGAGAATGCCCAGGGGCAGTTCGTTGGGTCGGTTGAGGATGCGGGAGAGCAGGTCGACGAGGACCAGGTAGACAGCTCCCAGCAGAGCCGTCAGCGGAAGCAGCCGACGGTGGTCGGCACCGATGGTCAGTCGCACCAGGTGCGGGATCATGAGGCCGACGAAGCCGATGCTGCCCGCGACGGCGATGACCGTCCCGGTCAGCAGTGCGCTCAGGACCAGCAGAACGGCACGCAAGCGACTGACGTCGATGCCGAGCGCGGTGGCGGACTCGTCTCCGGCCAGCAGCACGTTGAGCCGGCGGCCGAACAGGGACAGCAGCACGGTGGTGACGAGCACCACGACGGTGACCGCGGGGAGTTGGTCCCACTGGGCGCCCGCGACGCTGCCCAGCATCCAGAACATGACCGTTCGCAGCTCGGTGGGGGTCGCCTGGAGCTGGACGAAGCTGGTCGCGGAGAGGAAGACGTACCCGACGGCCACGCCCGCGAGGACCAACCGGGTTGGGGCCAGCCGTCCCCGCCGCTGTCCGAGCGCAAAGACCAAGGCGCCGGCGGCCACTGCCCCGAGGAAGGCCGCCGCCGACACCCCGAGCCCGGCGAGGGCCACACCGCCGCCCAGAGTGATGACGAGGACCGCGCCGAGCGTGGCGCCGTAGGAGAAGCCCAGCACGATGGGGTCGGCCAGCGGGTTGGAGACCACGGTCTGCAGTACCGCGCCGGACACGGCCAGGCCCGCGCCGACCAGGGCCGCCAGCACCACCCGCGGGGTGCGGAAGTTCCAGACGATCTGGTCGAGCGCGGGATCGGAGGGCGCCGCCCCGGCGCCGGTGACGTGATGGAGGACGATCTGCCACACGTCACCGACCGGGACGTCGACCGCGCCGATGCTGATCGCCACGATCATGGTGGCGGCCAGCGCCACGGGCAGGAGCGTGAACGCCAGCGGGTCCCTGAACCGGCTCAGAGGGCGTCGGGGTGCAGCATCTTCGCGATCTTCTGCACCGCCACGTCGTTGCTGGGGCCCAGGTACATCGAGTCGGACAGCGTCACGTACGCGTTGTTCTTGGCGGCCGGCCACTGGGGGAACTCCTTGAGCAGCTTCTTGGCGTAGGCCGCCGGGTTGCGGTCGTTGTAGCCGATGACGACGAGGGCGTCGACGTCGGTGGCGGCCACCTTCTCCTTGCTCAGGTCGGCGAAGGACGTCTTGGAGGCGTTCTCGAAGGCGTTGGAGCCGCCGGCCTTGGCAAGGATGTCGTTGTAGATGCCCTTGGCGACGACCGAGCTGAAGTCGTTGCCGCCCATGGACATGTTGGAGAAGAGCGCCATGACCTTCGGCGTCTTCTTTTCCTTCACCTTGTCCGAGACGGCAGCGATGTTCTTCACGGAGGCGGCGATCAGCTTCTCGGCTCTGTCGCTCACGTTGAAGACCTTGCCCATGTCGCGCAGCAGCTGGTAGCTGTCGGCGATGGTCATCCTGGAGGTGTCCTGGTCGCAGCCCTGGGGACTGACATAGCTGTTGGCGCCGACCTGCTTCAGCTGGTCGCGGGTGGCGAAGCCGTTCTTCTCGTCGAAGCCGTACGAGGTCGTGGACAGCACAAGGTCGGGACGAAGGCCGAGCATGGCCTCCCGGGGAACGTCGTAGGCGTCGTTGAGTTTGACCTTCCCGTTGGGCAGGGCCTTGATCGCCGCGGCCCGGCCCGGCACCTCGGACATGCCGTAGGTCTGCTCGTTGGCGACGATCTTGTCGCCGAGGCCGAGGGCAAGGAGAGTGGAGACCTCGGCGACGGAGGCTCCGTTCATCACGACGACCCGGCTGGGGGCCTTCGAGAAGGTCTCCTTCTGGCCACAGTTGTCAAGTGTCACCGGATAGCCGGCCTTCGAGGCCGCGGCCCCGGTGCCCTTGTCGCTCGCCTTCTCGTCGGACGAGGAGCCGCACCCTGCCGTGAGTAGACAGAGGGCTGCGGCCAGGGCGGCAGCCGGCCGGTTCATCGACATGCGGGCTCCTTGCGTGAAGGACGTGCTCATGGTCTGAAGGTTCCGTTGCAGTAGTCGGGCCGAAGTGGCTGTGAGTTCCCGGCAGTTGCGGACTATTTCGCCGGCACCCCGGGTGGGGGCCCGTGCCGCTCGGCAGGCGCGGGCAGCAGGCCCGCGGTCACACAGTGGTCCAGGTAGCGGAAGAACAGGTCACGGTCGACAGGCGGGCAGGCGATGCCGCTGCCCCCCAGTCCGGCACGGACGTGGTCGGCGCGGACGTGGCCGAGGCGCAGGTCGGTCGCGGCGGCCTGATCGACGGAGTCGAAGAAGGCGAGCATCGTGGCCGCCGCGTCGGCCGAGCGGGGCAGCTGCTCCCGCCAGCGGGCGAGCGGCAGGGTCCGTACCGGGTAGCCGTACTCCCGCACCCAGCCGTAGACATCGGCGAGCCGCACGCGGGGCAGGGTGGCGTGGTTGAAGACCAGGCCACCGGCCGTCAGGGGACGGTGGAGACACAGGTGGACGAGGGCGCGCGCGACGAAGTCCACCGGAGTCCAGATCTCGTCTTCGAAGAGTTCCGGGACGATCCCCTCGGGTATGCCCGCCCGCAACACGTTCCACAGGAAGTCCCGCTCGTTGACAAACCCCGTGGCGGCCGGGCCGAGCACCCGGCCCAGGCGGTGGACGGTGACGGGCAGACCGCGCTCCGCCGCCTGTTCCAGCAGCCTTTCAGAAGCCCACTTGGACTGCTGGTAGCCGTATCCCAGCGACTCGTGGGCATGCAGAAACGCTTCCGGCACCTCGGCGCTGTGGCTCGCCGGCGGCGCCACGGACAGTGTGGAGACATAGTGCAGGGGCGTCGTGTTCACGGCCGCGAGACGCAGCAGTTGTCGGGTGGACTCGGTGTTGGCGGCGCGCAGGGTGGCGTAGTCGCGCATGATGCTGACGGTCGCGGCGTTGTGGAAGATCGCGTCACAGCTCGCGGCGAGGTCGGACAGGGTCTCCCGGAGCAGGCCGAGGCCGGGGCGGGCGAGGTCGGCGGGCAGGGCAGTCAGGCGGGCCGACGCCCTTGCGTCGAGCGTGATGCCGTGGTGCCTGAGCGCCGCCCGGACGCGGGCAGCGGCTTCGGGCACACCGGGTGCCCGTACCGTGCAGACGATCTCGGCCTCGGTGTCGGCCAGGAGTCGCGCCAGCAGATGGGTACCGACGAAGCCCGTGGCGCCGGTGAGCAGGACGCGCCTCGGGGCCGCGGGAAGTGCGCGGCCGACGCCAGGCCGGATGTCCGGATCGAGCTCGGCGTCCGTCAGGAGGGCGGGCGGGAGTGCGGCAGGGGCGGCGGTCGGCTGCTCCGCGTCGGCGAGGAAGCGGGCCAGTGTGGCGGCGGTGGGGTGCTGGAAGATCCAGGCGACCTTGACGTCCCGGCCGAGTTCCACACCGATCCGGTTGGCGACCTGGATGGCCTGGAGCGACTGGGCGCCCAGGTCGAACACATCGTCGTCCACCGCGACGGTGTCGGTGCCGAGGATCTGCCGCCAGGTACGGGTGATGGCTTGTTCCAAGGGATTCCCTGCGGTGGGCGCCCGCTTCGCGGACGGCTCGCTGAGCGCGGCCCGGTCGATCTTGCCGGAACTGGTGCGCGGCAGCCGCCCGACGAGTTCGACAGCGGACGGAACCATCGCCGCGGGAAGCCTCGCCCGCAGGTGTTCTCTGACCTCGGAGGCGGACGGCGCCGGGTCCTCGGCCACGAGGTGGGCCACCAGGCGCCGGGTGCCGTCCGGCAGGATCTGTCCGGCGACGGCCGCCTCCCGGATCCGGGGGTGGCCGAGCAGGGCACTCTCGACCTCTGCAGGCTGCACTCGATGGCCGCTGATCTTGAACTCGGTGTCGGCCCGGCCGAGGTAGCGCAGTTGTCCGTCCTCACCGATACGGACCAGGTCCCCGGTGCGGTAGGCGCGGGGGTCTTCCGGAAGTGCGGTGAGCGGGGCGAAGCGCCCGCCGTCCGGTGCGTCTGTCCGGTATCCGTCGGCGAGGGTGTGGCCCAGCAGGTAGAGCTCACCGTCGACCACGGCGGCCCGGGTACCCGGCAGGGGCAGGCCGATGGGTACGTCGTCGGCGGCGAGGCCTGGGTCGTTCAGGTCGGCGACGGTGGCGACCACGGTGGCCTCGGTCGGACCGTAGGTGTTCAGCAGCGCGACCGAGGTGCCGACCGCCTTGCGCCAGCGCTCCACGCGCTCGGGGAGCGCTGCCTCACCGCCGATGACGACGGTCCGCACTCCCTCGGGAAGGACCGCGGCACCGGTCGAGACCGCGTAGGCGACCTCGTGCCAGTAGGCGGTGGGCAGGTCCAGCACGCTCACCCGAAGCCGCGCGCACTCGTCGAGGAAGCGCGGCACCGACTCCGTCATGTCGTCGGTCCGCATCACGAGGGTGCCGCCCGTGCACAGGGTGAGGAAGATTTCCTCCACGCTGGCGTCGAAGTGCAGGGGGGCGAACTGCAGGACGCGGTCCGCACGGCGTAGCCCGTAGCGGTGCGTGGCAGCGGCGACGAAGTGCGCCAGCGCGGCATGGCCGATCTCCACGCCCTTGGGCAGGCCGGTTGAACCCGAGGTGTGCAGCACGTAGGCGAGGTCGGTGAGCTGCGGCGCGGTGGGCGTGCCGGTGGGGGCGGCCCCGGAGTCCGGCTGGTCCGGAGCGAATACGACGTGGTCGGGGAAGCCGGCCGCGCGGTCGCCGGTGGTCAGGACGAGCGCCGGAGCGGCGTTGGCCAGCAGCAGGGACGTGCGCTCGGCGGGGGCTTGCGGGTCCAGGGGGCAGTACGCGGCGCCCGACAGCAGCACGCCGAGGATGGCGGCGACGGCGTCGGTTCCCCGGGGCAGCGCGACGGCCACCAGGTCGCCCCTGCCGACGCCACGGGATGTGAGCCGACGGGCGATGTGCTGTGCAGCGCCGAAGAGTTCGGCGTAGGACAGGGTCGCCCCGGCGCATTCGACGGCGACGGCTCCGCCCCGGCGGGCGGCGTGGTCGGCGATCAGGCCCAGTACCGGACGGACGGGTGCGGGCAGCGGGCCGCCGTCCAGGACGGGAACGGCCTGGTGCTCCCGCGGCCCGCCGAGCGGCCGGTCGGGGTCGGCGAGAGCCTCCTCCAGCAGGGCGAGCAGACCCCCGTGGAGGGCGGCCGTCTCGTCCTTCGTGTACAGGTCGGGGTTGGCGTCGACGGTGACGCGCAGACCAGTGCCGTCGCCGCGGTCGTAGATGTTGACCGCCAGGTCGTCGACGGGGCCCGCGGACACGTTGTGGACGGTGCTCGGATGTCCGGCGAACCGCAGGTCGTACTCGAAGGGCATGATGTTCACCCCGGCGCCGGACAGTCGGCGCTGGCCTCCCACCAGTTTCAGGTCGCGGCGCAACTGCTCGTAGCGGTAGCGCTGGTGCGGCAGTCCGGCGCGCAGTTCCCGCGAGACGCGGGAGGCGAGGACGCGGAGGCTGTCGTCCGAGGTGACGGGCACCCGCAGGGGCAGGATGTTGCGCACCATGGCGGGCACCCGCAGGGAGACCGAGCCGAGGCGGCCCATCACCGGCAGGCTCAGGACGATCTCCGGCGCCCGGGTGAGCCGGTGCTGGTGTGCGACGGTCACCGCGAGCAGCACCTCCGACCAGGTCACCGACAGTTCGCGGGCGACGGTGCGCAGGGTGTCGGCTCCCGCTGTGTCGAGGTCGCTGACGTGGCGGTGGAAGGTGCGGGCGGGCAGTGCGGATCGGCCCGCGGGGGTGGCGACCGGCGGACGGTCGGCGTAGCGGTCGGTCCAGTAGGCGCGGTCCTTGGCGTGGCGGGCTGATTCGCGATAGGCGTGTTCCTCGGCGCTGACGGACTCCAGGGTGCCGAAGCCGCTCTCCGGTACGGGTTCGCCGGCCATGAGGGCGGTGTAGACCTGGGCGACGCGCCGGGCCACGAGGGAGAGTCCGAAGCCGTCGAGGGCGATGTGGTGGACACGGTGGTACCAGAGGAACTCCTCCGGTGCGGTCCTCAGCAGGGCGTGGCCGAAGACCGGGTCGTGGGTGAGGTCGACCGGGCGGGCCATGTCCTGGTCCATCCAGGCCAGTGCGGCGGCGTGCGGGGCGGGTTCGGCGGTCAGGTCGGCGATGTGGGTGCGCCAGTCGGCGGCCGGCGTGTCGATCTGCCGGGGGTGGCCGTCGCCGTCGATGTCGAAGGTGACGTTCAGCGCTTCGGTCTCGGCGACCACGTGGTGCAGGGCCTGGTCGAAGACGGCGGGGTCGATCGGACCGGCGATGCGCACGTATTCGGCGGTGTTGTAGGCCGGGCTGTCCGCGTCGAGCTGCTGACCGGCCCAGATGCCCTCCTGGGCGGCCAGGAGGGGACGGTGCTCAGGCATCGGCATGGTCCGCTCCCGGTCGGCGCTCGGTGAGCAGCTGCCACCACTGGGCGAAGGAGGTGCGCTCGGCGAGTTCGATGAAGGTCACCTCGGCGCCCGCTGCCTGCCAGCGCTCCAGCAGGGTGACGATGCGCAGCGAGTCCAGCCCCGCGTCCAGCGGGCTCTCCTGCAGGTCGACCTCGTCGGGCTTCAGGAACAGGCACTCCGCCAGGTCCGCGCGGAAGCTGTCCAGGGTGAGGGTTTCAGGCATGGATTCTCTCTCGGGGGCTCGTCCGGTCGTGTGCCAGCGTTGTCGGTCCGCCCGCGCCGGGGTGGTGACGGCGCGGGCGAACCGGTCAGTTGACCTTGCGGGCGGAGTCGCTCCAGAAGCGGTCGCGCAGCTCGCGGCGCAGGATCTTGCCGCTCGGATTGCGCGGGACGTGGTCCGTGAACTCATAGCTCGCGGGCAGTTTGAACGCGGCCAGCCGCGGGACGAGGAAGGTGTGCAGGTCGCGTGGGCTGGGCCGGTTGCCCGCCGCGGGGACGACGAAGGCGTGCACCCTCTCACCCCAGCGCTCGTCGGGTATCCCGACCACGACGGCTTCACCCACTCCTGGGTGGTGTTCCAGGACGTTTTCGACCTCGGCGGGGTAGACGTTCTCGCCGGCCACGAGGATGGCGTCCTTGATGCGGTCGCGGATGAACACGTAGCCGTCCTCGTCGAGGTAGCCGGCGTCACCGGTGTGGATCCAGCCGCCGACGAGCGTCTCCGCGGTCTTGTCGGGCAGCCCCCAGTACTCGACCATCCGGGCGGGGGTGTGCAGGCAGACCTCGCCCACCGCGCCCGGTGGCAGTTCACGGCCCTGGCCGTCGATCACCTTGGCGTGGACACCGGGGTAGGGATGGCCGGCGGCCTGCATGAGGGGGCCACCGGCTACATGTGCGGCCGGTGGCAGGCAGACCGCGGTGTTCCCGGTCTCGGTGAGCCCGTAGATCTGGGCGAACTCGCAGTCGAGGATGGCGAGACTCTCCTCCAACAGCGCCTCCGAGATCGGGGAACCGCCGTACACCGTCTTACGCAAGGTAGTGAAGTCCTCGCGGGTCACTCCGGGTTCGGTGAGCATCATGCGCAGCATGGCGGGGACCACGCAGGCGGTGGTGATGCCGAGGTCGCGGATGAGGTCAACGGCCTGCCTCGCGGCGAAGGCGCGCATCGCGACGACTGTCGTGCCGGCGTTGAAGTTCTGGGTCGCCCACCACAGACCGCCGACGTGGAATCCCGGGATGCCGACCAGGGCGATGTCGCCCTCCCGCCAGTCGATCCAGTCCAGTGCTTCGCTCGCGAGGCCGTCTCGAATCGCGAAGAAGCTGCGGTGGGCGAGCACGACCCCCTTGGGCAGTCCGGTGGTGCCGCTGGTGTAGAGCTGGGCGACCGGGGTGTCGGGCGTGGCCGTGAACTCCGTTTCCCCGTCCGGGTGTCCGGCCCGCCACGTGTCGATGTCGCGCACGGAAACGATGATCTCGGGCGGCTCGGTGGGCATGCCTTCGACGATCGGGGTGAACTCTTCCTCCAGGAACAGCAGCCGCGTGCCTGAGTCCTGGAGGATGTGGCTCACCTCGGGCGCGGTGAGCCTCCAGTTGACCGGGACCAGCACGGTGCCGGTCTTGGCGCAGGCGAAGAGGACCTCGTAGTAGTGCTCGGACTCCTTGCCCAGATAGGCCACCCGGTCGCCGTCGGCGAGTCCGGCGGCCAGCAGGGCGTGCGCGAGGCGGTTGCTGCTGCGGTGCAGACCCGCGTACGTCAGGGTGCGGCCCTCGCAGATCACCGCAGGGGCTTCGGGCTGACGGAGGGCGTGGAAGTGGGTGGTCTGGACGAGGGTGCTCAGTTCGGGGTGGTGGAGCCGGGCGCCGTTGTGCTGCGGTGCTGTGGGTGTCTCCATGAGCGGTCTCCCTTCGGTGGGTCAGGGGACGTTGACGAACGCCAGGGTCGCCTCACCGTCGCACCGGCCGCCGTGGGCGTCCTGGTAGCGGAACACGGTCTGGGCGTGGAGGAAGGGGCTGCCGCCGCCGGGGGTACGCCGGGTGACTGAGCGGAGTTCCATCTCCCCGATGAAGTCACGGGGGTTGATGGGACGTCTGAAGTTGGACGCGAAGCGGGCGATGAGGATGTCGGGGAGCTGGTGGCGCCAGAAGTCGTCCAGGGTCCAGTTCTCGAACCCGGCCAGCAGACCTTCCTTCACGGACTTGGCGACCAGGTAGTACATCATCTGGTTGTAGGCGATGTTGACTTCGACCGAGTTCAGATGGCCGGTGTCGTCGATGTAACAGGACTCCGGGATCTCGAACGCGCAGCGTGCCGAAGAGAGCCCGTCGGCGGCCGTGACCTGGGCGGACTTCAGGTACTTGCAGTGCTGCTTGTAGGGCGACAGAACCCGGGCCAGCAGCTCCTCGTCGGTGGGGTACGACTGCCGCGGCGCGGCACCGGCGGTGTCGGTGACGGGCGCGGTCACGCCGCCCGCATCCCGTCGTACAGCTTGCGCTCGTCGTGGACGGTGACGCGGTAGGAGACGGTCGGCTCCGCAGTAGTGGTGTGACGGGCCCGGTGGATGAGGCTGCGGTTGTCCCAGACCAGCAGGTCGCCCTTCTCGAAGCTCTGCAGGTGGATGTTTCCGTGCTCGAAGCTGTCGTCGAGCTGGCCGGTGGCTTCGAAAAGACGTTTCAGCACTTCCTCGTCGAGCGGGTCGCCGTCCTGGTTCTCGATCCCGACGGTGAAGCCCTCGCTGATGTAGAGAACCGTTTCGCCGGTCATCGGGTGGGTGAAGGTGGTGGGCTGGAGAACCGGTGGGGTCTTGGTCTCGACCTCCTCGATGATCTCGGAGATCGGCCGGTAGACGTCGTGCGGACGGATCTTGAAGTACTTCCGTACGGAGTGCCGGCAACGCGTTCCGGCGGCCTCCTTCTTCAGCTCTTCGGGCAGCCGTTCGTATGCCCTGCCCATGTCGATGAAGTACGTCCCACGGTTCTTCTCCGGGATGACCCGGGGGTAGATCAGGGTGATGCCGAAGGGGTCGGGCATGAACTGATAGTCGGCGTGCCAGAACTTGCCGGTCTTCGGCACGCCTACCTGCTTGCCGTTCTCCGGGACGTTGGAGGACACGAAGATCTCGGGGACCTCCGGGTGCTTGTACATCTCCTCGTAGTAGGTCTCGGGGCGGCCAAGTCGCTTGCCGAGGGCGAGAAACGACTGCGGGGAGAGGTCCTGCCCCTTCAGCACGGCGATCTTCTTGGCGTAGACGGCTTGCTTGAGGACCCGGATGTCCGCCTCCGAGGCCGTGGTGTGGTCGAAGTCCTCGACGATGACGCCGAGCGCGGCGCCGGGCTGATCCTTTATCTGCATGACTGTCGGCCCTTCCGTGGGTTCAGGCGGCTGTGGCGCGGCGGGACTCGACGAGGTGGGCTATCTCGCCGAGGGTGAGGTCGGGCTGGAGCTCGTCATCACCGACGGCGACGCCGAGGTCGCGTTCGATGTGGATGCTGATCTCGACCGTGGTCAGGGAATCGACGTCCAGTTCGCCGAGGGTCGCCTCGGGACGGGCGAGGTCGGAGGGGACGTCGTGCAACTTCGCGATGATCCCGAAGATCTGCTCGTAGGTGGTCATGGTGTGATCCGTTCCGGTTGAGGGTTTTCGGCGAGCTCGGGCCAGGTCATGACGCACGAGCCCCAGGTGAGGCCGCCACCGAAGGCGGTGAGCAGCAGGCGGTCGCCGGTGCTGATCCGCTGCCGGGCCACTGCGTCGGCCAGGGCGAGCGGGATCGAGGCGGCTCCGGTGTTGCCGACGGCGTCCACGTTGGCCACGCAGCGTTCCCGGGGCAGGCCGAGGTCGTCGGCGACGGAGTGCAGGATGCGCATGTTGGCCTGGTGGGGCACGAAGTGGTCGATGTCTTCGGTCTTCCAGCCGGCCCCGGACAGCGCGGTCCGCGCCGAGGCGGCCATGCGGGTCACCGCGTGCCGGTAGACCTCCTTGCCGCGCATCGCGAAGTGCCTTTCGGCGCGGGTGGGTTCCCTGCCGGCCGATCGTTGGCGGGAGCCGCCGGCGGCGACCGTGATCAGGTCCTCGTGGGCTCCGTCGCTGCCGAGGTCGAAGTGGTCGACCACGCCCGGCTCGTCCGGGTGTCCCGCACGCAGGACGACCGCTCCGGCGCCGTCACCGAAGATGATCGCGTTGGACCGGTCCATCGGGTCGACGATGGTCGAGTAGGTGTCCGCGCCGATCAGCAGGACCCGTTCGACCACACGGGAGGCGATCAGTCCGGCAGCGACGGCGAGGCCGTACACGAAGCCGGTGCACACTGCGCCGACGTCGAAGGCGGCGGCTCCCTGCAGGCCGAGGCGCGTGGCGACCGCCGGCGCGGTGGCGGGGCAGGGTCGGTCCGGGGTGGTCGTGGTGACGATCACCGCGTCGGCGTGCGCGTCGCCGGCCGAGCGCAGCGCGAGCCGGCCGGCCTCGACCGCGAGGTCCGACGTCGCCTGGCCGGGCTCGGCGAAGTGCCGTCGTCGGATCCCGGTGCGGGTACGGATCCAGGTGTCGTCGGTGTCCAGCCGTTCGGCGAGTTCGTCATTGGTGACCACCCGAGTCGGTACCCATCCGGCCAGTCCGCACAGGACGGCCGCCGGACCCGGCGGGCTGGGGGCGTTGCTGGGCACAGCTGTTCTCCTCGTCGGGTGAAAAGGGGAGCGGGCGTGGCCGTCCTACGGGGCGGTGGTCGCGGTCCTGCGCAGTGCCAGGGTGAGCGGCACTCCGAAGCCGAGGCCCGCCGCGACGGCGAACACGGCGGCGCGGATTCCGGTCAGCAGAGCGTCGCCGGCCGGTCCGTGACCGACGCCCCCGGACAGGGCGACCAACAGGGCAAGGCCGACCGCGCCGCCCACCTGGAGCGTGGTGGAGGCCATGCCGGAGGCCACGCCCTGGTCCTCGGGGGCCACTCCGGAAGCGGCGACGATCCACATGCCAGTCCAGGCGGCGCCCTGGCCGAGTCCCAGCAGCACGATCCCGGGCAGCAAAAGGGAGTACGAGCCGTCCGCGGTGAGCCCGAGACCGAGGGCGGCAGCTCCCGCCGCGCCCAGCAGCATGCCGCCGACCAGCATGCTCCGCACTCCGACCCGGCCGATGGCCCGTTCTCCGACCTGGGTGCCCAGGGCGGTCACCATCGCAGGGACGAGAAACGCCAGGCCCGTCGCGAACGCGCTGTAGCCGCGCACGTTCTGGAAGTAGAGGGTCATGAAGTAGGGAAGCGAACTGAACGTAGCGCTGTAGAGCGCGGTGACCGCCATCGCGGCGGTCAGCCCTCGGTGGGCGAACAGTCGCGCCGGCACAAGCGGGTCCCGCGAACGGGTCTCGACGACTGCGAAGACGGTCAGCAGGAGGAAGGCGAGTACGGCGCTGAGCAGTACGGACGGGCTGTGCCAGCCGACCGCAGGGGCGTGCACCAGGAGAAACACCAGAAGCATGATCCCAGCGGTGGCGGCCAGCGCCCCGGCCACGTCGAACCGTCGGGTGCCTGCGCGCGGACCATCCTGCGGGAAGAGTCGTCGGCCCGCCCACGCCAGGGCCACCGCGACAGGAACGTTGACGAAGAACACAGACGGCCAGCCGAACGCCTCGACCAGCACGCCGCCCAGCAGCGACCCGAAGCACAGGCCCCCGGCCCCCGCGGCGCCCCACACCGCCAGGGCCCGGTTCCGGGCGGGTCCCTCCGTGTAGATCGTGTTGATGAGGGCGAGGGTGGACGGGAACAGCAACGAGCCCCCGATACCCTGCACCGCGCGGACGGCGACCAGCACCCCGGCGGACTGGGACAGTCCGCCCACCAGCGAGGACCCCGCGTACACGAGCGCAGCGGCGACGAAGGTCCGGCGTCGGCCCAGCAGATCGGCCGTACGGCCGCCCAGCAGGAGGAAGCCGCCCGTCGTCACGACATAGGCACTCACCACCCACTGCAGATCGTGCGGGGAGAAGCCGAGTGCGGTGCCTATGCCGGGAAGGGCGACGTAGACGATGTTGTAGTCGAGCGCGATGACCAGCTGGGCCAACGCCAGAACGAGAAGAGACAGCCGTGCCCGCACCGGTCGACCTCCTCCTCACCCATTCAACGAAAATGACGAAAATTCAGATCGAATAGCCGAGCAGGTCGATCATTTTTAGTCACCATAACACCCGGAAGAAGGATTGAGAACGCCCCCTCAGGGAAACTCCCACCCCAGGCTTCAATTCTATTTTTGGGCAGCACTGATATCCGGCAGTACGCAATTGCCGGATGGTTAGTCGTTGCAGAATTCAGACGGTCAGACATCCCCCACGAGTCGCCTGACCTCCGCGATGAGAAAGGTGAGCGCCAGCCGTTCCGGAATGGTCGTTTCCGGGTGCCACAGATCTACGAGCAGGCAGGTCCGCGGGCGGTCACCGGCATTACGCGCCTCATGCTCGAAGGAGTAGTCGAAAAGCAGACACTTCCCCTCCTCCCAGGAACGGGTTTCTCCCGCCACCGTGATGCTGCATCCCTTCGGAATGTCCACGGCAAGATGCAGATTGATACTGAAGTTCCAGAGGTCGCAATGCGGGGCGATGGTCGCACCTGGCAGGAGGGTGGAGAAATGACATTCCAGGAGGGAACATATTTTGCCCGTCTCGACGGCACACTCCTTGAGCACCTCGTACGCCGTCGGCACGGTACCCGCCGATTCCTCGACCAGCCCCCCTCCCCGATACAGATAGAGGGCCTGCCAGTCGTCCTGGCGGGTCAGATAGTGCTCGTAGTCGGAGAACGCCTCCCGGCGCGCCGCCCAGGCAGTGGTCAGCTGCTCCTTGATCATGGGATGAGCGGCTTCGAAAGCGTCGACGACCGGCGTCAGCTCGGGATGACCACGAGGATCGTGCCAGGGGGTCCGGGACAGCCCCGGCAGGATCCACTTGGCCCCCTTCTGCAGCGGGTGACGCGGCTCCCCTGCCCCGGGCTCCAGCATCCGTTCCACACGCCTGATGGAGTCCGCGCCGTGCTCGCCTCTGATCGCCGCGAAGGCGTCGTCTATCTCGGGTGTCATGCAGGCTCCCTCCTGGCCACTGCCGCCATGGCCGACTGCAGAGTCGGTTATCGCACTAGTAGTCGAGGGAAGGAGCCCGGGAGTTCCCGCGATGACTCGTCATTTCTTGGGAGACTCAACGGACTTGTTCCTTCATGACGTCGCCACAGGTGAACCCGCTCCCGGGGAGCGCCCCGGAGCGGTCCGCCGCCGTGCGTCCCCGCCGGTCGCACAGCGCGGTGAGCACCGTGTCGGCGGTCGAAACCAGGAGGGTCACCTGCAGTTCGGCGAGCAACCGTACGAGAACGTCCCGGTGCGCAGGTCACGGCCCGCAGCCGTACGTCCAGCGCCGGCGGATCGGCTGCAAGCGGCGACAACGACGGTGCCCGGCGACGGAATCGCCTGCTGTTGACCCCCACATCCCAGTAGTCGCCCGCCCCTGCCGTCGAGTTCCCGGCGGCACGGCCCTTTCCGCAGACCGTGCCGCCGGGACGGCCGACCCGTACTCCCGTCGTGGGGAGTCCGGTGTCAGGCCGTCAGCGTGCTCTGTGCCTCGTCCTCCTGAACCAGCTGTTCCAGGGTGGCGCGGGCGCGGGACACCCGGGAGCGGACCGTGCCGACGGGACAGCCGACGAAGCCGGCCGCCTCCTCGTACGACAGTCCGACCAGCTGGGTCAGCACGAACGCCTCACGGCGTTCTTCGGTCAGGGCGTACAGCAGGTCGAGTAGGGCCACACCGTCGTCGAAGCCCGGCAGGCCGCGCGGCTGAGCGCGTTCCACCGCCGCCTGCCAGTCGACCGCGTCCACGATCCGGGGGCGGACGGCGGCGCTGCGCAAGCTGTCGGCGACCGCGCGGCGGGCGATCGACAGCAGCCAGGTACGGGCCGAGGCGCGGCCTTCGTAGCGGTGCAGGCTGCCGAACGCCCGCGCGAAGGTGTCCTGGGTCAGGTCGTGGGCGGTCTGGGGATCGCCGCTGAGACGGGCGACGTAGCGCAGCACGTCACCGTGCAAGGCACGGACGAAGTGGTCGGCCGCGTCGGGGTCTCCGCCGCGTGCGGCCAGCGCCCAGGCGGTCGCCGAGGCGTCTGCGACTGCGCGATCCGCCTGGGGGGCGGGCAGGACAGAGATCATCACGTGGTGTCCTTCCGGAGTCTTCCGGGGCCGAGGCCCGCGCGAGGCATGGCTCACCGGCACATGGGGTGCGGCCGTACGGGGAGGTACGGCGATGCCCGGAGCCCGTCAGGAAGTGCCCGACCGCGTCGGCGCGTGGACGCGTGGAGGCTGGGAGCCTGTTGGCAGACCTGCGCGCGAACGGTGCAGGGCCAGAGGCGAAGTGGGCCCCGGTGGATCCAGCTGTCTCAGATGACAGCGGCACCCACGGGCGGCCCCCGGAAGGTGAGGGAGGAGCACAGAAGAAGCAGCCGCGCCGGTGCCGGAGCGGCGGTACCGCGGCACCTGTCCACGGACGGGCGAAAGGGCGGTGTGGGCCGGGCCAGCAGCAGACGCAAGGGTGCGGCCAGCCATGCCGCCGCCGCCCGCAGGACGCGGAAAACGGCTCGCTCGCCATAGGCGAGCCACAGCCCGCAAAGGATCGCTGCCAGGAGGTGCGCGGCGAACATGCCGGCCGAGGCCGCACCGCTCATGCCGACCATGTCGCGCATGTGTCCAAGGCCGACCATGCCGTGCACCGTGTGCGCGGTCGAGCCCATGTCCATCGAGGTCATGGACCCCGTGCCCACGACGTTCGTGCCCGTCGAGCCGGCGGCGTGGGACATGGTGGTCGGGTCGGGCGGCGACGCGGGCATGAGTGTCTGCGCCAGAGAGAACGTCTCGTGGAGCACCGCTTGCGCCGCTGTCACGGCCGCGACGATCAGTGTGCGGCCGCGTTCCCGGCCGGCCAGCAGCCAGCCGGCCATCCCGGTTCCCGTCGCACCGGCGGCCATGGCCCACCAGGGGACGGGGGTCCCCGACATGGTCGCGTGAGCGAGGGCAGCGAGCAGCACGCAGGCGGCGGCGAACACGCCGGCCCGCAGCACGCGGCACCACCCTGGGACAGTCATATCCCGCCCATCCTCGCAGCCGACGTCCGGTCGTCATCAGGGCGTACGCACAAGCACCGGACCCCGACTTACCGACCAAAGGATGACACAACTCACATCGGATACAAGGGGACTCGAGGGCCGCCGGGAACGACTACTACTGCAAAGACACCGAACCGGGCCTCACCACGACGGCCAGGACCTTCACCCGGCCGCTGCGCCGGAACTCCAGGGTGAACGGCACCAGGTCACCCGAACGCCATGCGTGTGAGGGCACGGGCACCGTCAGGTCGACCCCACTTGGGGACATCGCGAGGCTGCTTCCCCCGGCGACGGAAACGGAGTCGATCACCGACCGGTAGGCCGCGTGTCCCGGCGTCATACGGTGCTGGGAGAGCGTCACATCGCCGGGGACGTCACCCGCCGTGACCCGGAGCAGTGTGTCGGCCGAGCCTCCCTTGTTGGCGATGGTGAAGAAGGCCGCTGTCTGTGGCACTCCGGCGGTCGGCAGAAGGACTCGCCCCTCGGTGACACGGATGAGCGCCGGGCGACCGGCCCGCCCCGTGCCGACCCAGGCGGTCAGACCGGCCAAGGCAACGCTGCACGCGGCCACGGGCACGAGGGCGGCGACCGCCCCGTCCCACAGCCGCCGGCGGCCGAGGCTCCTCGGCAGGGACGCACGGTCTGTGATCCGCTTCACCGGGCACCGGCCTTCCCGCCGCGCTTACCGCGCCCCTGGCCCGGGGTGGGAGACGGCTGCCAGTGGCGCAGCCTCAGGCTGTTGGCCACCACCAGCACGGAACTCGCCGACATCGCCGCGGCGGCGACCATGGGGTCGAGCAGGCCGACCATGGCGAGTGGCAGGGTGACCACGTTGTATCCGAATGCCCATGCCAGGTTGGCCCGGATTGTGCCCAGTGTGCGCCGAGCCAGCCGGACGGCGTCGACGAGCGCCTCGATGTCCCCACGTGCCAGGGTCAGGTCTGCTGCGCCGATGGCCACGTCGGTGCCGCTGCCCATGGCGATGCCGAGGTCGGCGGCCGCGAGCGCGGCCGCGTCGTTGACCCCGTCGCCGACCACCGCGACCCGTGCGCCCTCCTGCTTCAGCTCCCGTACAAGGTCGGCCTTGTCCTCGGGGGTGCAACGAGCGTGCACCTCATCGATGCCGAGCGTCTCGGCGACGGCCTCGGCGGGAGACTTGCGGTCACCGGTGGCGAGCACCGGGCGGATACCGAGCCGGCGCAGTTGGTCCACGGCCCGGTAGCTGCCCGGCCGTACGAGATCTCCGACGGCGATCAGCGCTTTGGCCCGGCCGTCCACCCGCACCAGAACCGATGTGTGGGCGCCGTCCTCCGACGCGGCCAGCGCCTTGGCCAGCACGCGCGGCACCTTGCCGTCCGGCGCGCCCACCTCGACCGTACGGCCGTCCACTCGGCCGCTGACCCCGCGGCCCGGGACCGCGACGAAGTCGGTCACGGCCGGCAGTGGTTCGGCCGCCCCAGTGCGGCGTGCGTACGCGCTGATCGCCCGCCCGATCGGATGCTCGGAGCCCTGCTCCACCGCCCCGGCCAGCCGCACCGCCGCGTCCTGCCCGAGCGCGCCCGCCACGGCGGTGACCTGCGTCACCGTCATGTGACCGGTGGTCAGTGTGCCGGTCTTGTCCAGGACGGCCGTGTCCACGTGCTGAAGGGCCTCCAGCGTCTGCGGCCCGCTCACCAGCACACCCAGTTGGGCTCCCCGCCCGGTGGCAGCCATCAGCGCGGTCGGGGTCGCAAGCCCCAGCGCGCAGGGGCAAGCCACGACGAGGACGGCGACGCAGGCGGTGAGCGCCGCCTGGGGGTCGGCCCCGGCCCCGAGCCAGAACCCGAGGACGGTCACCGCGATGGCCAGGACGACGGGCACGAACACCCCGGCGACGGCATCGGCGAGCCGCTGCGCCCTCGCCTTGCCGGCCTGCGCTTCGGTGACGAGGCGGGTGATCCGGGCCAGCTGGGTGTCCGCGCCGACCGCCGTGGCCCGGACGAGGAGCAGCCCGCCGGAGTTGACAGCCCCGCCGACCAGGGCCGATCCGGGACTCACTTCCACGGGTCCGCTCTCGCCGGTCACCAGCGACAGGTCCACGGCGGAACCGCCCTCCGTCACCTGCCCGTCGGTGGCGACCCGCTCACCGGGGCGCACCACGAAGACCTGTCCCACCCTCAGTTGCTCGATGGGAATCGACCGTTCGCCCCGCTCGTCCCGCACGGAGACCTTCTTCGCCGCCAGCTCGGCCAGCGACCGCAGCGCCGCCCCGGTTCCCCGCCGGGCCCGCCCTTCCAGGAACCGCCCGGTCAACACGAACAGCGGGACGCTGACGGCGGCTTCGAGGTACACGTGTGCCATGCCCTCCGAAGCGGTGGGCACCAGGCTGAACGACATCCGCATGCCGGGCGCGCCCGCTCCCCCCCAGAACAGCGCGTACACCGACCAGGAGAACGACGCCACGACCCCGAGAGAGACGAGGGTGTCCATGATGGCCGTGGAGTGACGCAGCGCCCGTAGCGCCCTGATGTGGAAGGGCCAGGCGCTCCACACCGCCACGGGGGCCGCGAGCATGAAGCACAGCCACTGCCAGTTGCGGAACTGAAGAGCCGGCGCCATCGACAGCACCAGTACGGGCAAAGCCAGCAGCGCGGTGACCGCGAGCCGTTCCACCTCGCGACGGGCCTCGGCCCCGGCACCGTCCGGGTCCTCGGCGGCATCGTCGTCCTCACGCACAGGCAGAGCGGCCTGATAACCGGCCTGCTCGACCGCGGTCACGAGGTCCTGGGGTGCGACACCCGCCGGATGACTGACCCTCGCCAGCCCCGTGGCCAGGTTGACCGTGGCTGTGACGCCTTCCAGCTTGGCGAGCTTCTTCTCCACCCGTCGGACACAGGCCGCGCACGTCATCCCGCCCACGTTGATGTCCGTCACCACAAGGCTCGCCATGGGTTCAGCCGTCATCACTCACCGTTCCCGTGGCCCATCCCCGACATGTCCTCCGTGCTCTCGTCCATCCCTGGCATGTCGTCCGTGCCGCCGCCGCTCCCGCTTCTCCCCGTGCCGTGCATGCCCGGCGCTACCGGGCCCTGCGCCGAGCCAACGGCAAAGGACACCGAGAACAGCAGCACGAGCAGGAGCAGGAAGCCGCAGAGCGCAGGGGGAGGCAGCAGTCTGCGGGGACTTGCACCAGCGGTACGGGGAGAGTGCGGGATATCGGCCATGCCCGACCTTCCTGGTCGCATCGAACCGTCGTACAAAAGCAGGCAGTTGAAGCCATGCCGTTCGAGTAGTCGAGTCGACAGTCCGTCGAGTTCCGACGCTCAATCGTGACGTGCATCACACATACACAAAGGGGCTGTGCGTCACGCCACCCCGGGCGCGATCCCCACGACACGGCGGTGCCGTCTCAGGACGCCGCCAAACACGTCGAAACGCCCTGCCTGCACAGCTGCGCAGTCACGCAGGTATCCCAGGTCACATCGGCCCACCTGCGAGGTGTCCCCCATGCCCCTCGATCCCCACCTGGACTGCCGCGATGTCGCTCTGGCCACCCGCCGAGTCCTCACCCGGGCCACGGGTACGGGCAACGCACTGATCGCAGCTGAACCGGCAGCGTGTCTGATCGCCTGTCAGCGCAGCCACGAAACGCGCAGTCAACATGCTTCCTTCAACGAGCACTGCCGCATGTGCGCGGAAGTCACCGGAGAGACCGCCGACGCATGCCGTCAGGCACTGGCTGACTTGCGTGCGTGAACATCCAGGACGTCAAATCATCCCGGCGGGAGGAAGTGAGGGCCGTAGGTCTCCTTTGTGCCGGTGATCGGGATCTCCATCAGCTCCACAGCAGGAGTCCTCAGCCTGCGCATGCACCGCACAGCGGTCTTCAGGCTGTGCCGGTCACCGTCTCCCCACGCGGTGTCGAGCGCTTCCAGAACCTTGGCGTAGGTGTCGTCGAAGTCGTGCAGGAGGCGCTGGGCGTCGGCGGGCGGTCGCTTCCAGCCGCCCGCCGGGACCCTGGCCATGGGCCGCACGTCGGGGAAGGGCACTGGCGCCCCGGTGTACCGCCATTCTCCCCCGACATCACGCAACTGGCGGCCGTGGTAGATCTCGGCGAAGGCGTAGTAATGGGCCATGTGACCGTCATCGAGACCGTCGGCCGGAGAAACCGCGGTGCCTTCACCCTGGTCCTTGATGACCTCGATCGAGCGCTCGACGTCTTCGAGGGTCTTCACCGGCCTGAGCGTGTCTTCTCCGATGCGCTCGTGCATCTGCCGGTGCACCGACAGATCAGGTGCCACGGCCCGGAACGATTTCCGTAGTTCCTCGTAGAAGAGGCCGATGCTGAGCGGGGCGTGCGCGCTCTCGGTGAGTGGTTCGGCGGGGGCCTCGATGGCCATCATCACGTCATGGACGAGGGACTTGGTCAACCCGGACAGGTATACGTTGACTCCTGGGTGCACCCCGCCCGGCAAGGGACCTGGATAGGTGGGCGCCGACGCCTTGATCCGAGGCCGTCCCCCCAAGCCGACCAGTAGATTGCAGACGATGCCGAGGTGATACATCTCGTCGGAGATGATCCGACGGATCAACCGAGCGGCATCACTCTTGCGGTCCCTGATGGACCACCAGCCGCACAGGTACGGCGGAATGGTGGAGAACTCGATCTCCACGGCGACCTGAAGAGCCGATCTGAGCCAGTCGACGTCGCGGTTCTCCGCCGGGACGGCGACGAGGCGCACCGCCTTCCCGTTCGGTGACGTGCCATGCCGTTCAGGTGCCGGCCGTCCAGGGGGATCAGCGCACGCGGCCATTGAGACCGGTGTGCCCGCCGCCAAGGCAGCCGACGCCAGGAGGGTACGCCGCCGGAAGGGGGATCCGGTCGGTTCCTCAGGAGATCGTCTCGCATTCGCCATCGCAACCTCCGCACGCGCCCGCGAACCGGGCCTGAGCCTCGAACCAGGTGCGTGAAGGTAGCAATCCGGCCCCCTTCCACCGGGGGGCCTGCGCCGCACGACTCGCCTTTCCACGCAATCGGTCCACGATCGGGAACTCATCGCCCGCCGGGCTCGACTACATACTGATGAGGTGGCTGAGATCTGCTTCTCATGTCAGGCACCACGACATCGGCTTCGAGCGGCTGTGCTTCGCGCCGACCCACGCTGACGGCCGCTGGAGGGGATCTCCGGCAGCACGGAGCACACCGTGTCGCCGCAGTCCCCGGAGACGGCATCGCCCGGCCCCGCCCGCTGCCATCGGGGAGACGTGACGTCAGGGGAGCCGGCCGGCGCCCCCGCATCCGCCGGGGAGTGATCCCGGCGGTATCCGGTCGCAGCCGCTACCAGGGCACAACCCTCCCCTGGCGATCCAGAAAGTGGAGCCCCGGCTCTCCCCCTTGGGCCTCGATGGTCTTCACCACCCCGGGAATGCTCTCCTCCACACTGAGATCCGCGTCGGGGCCGCCGAGTTCGGTGCGCACCCAGCCCGGGTCCATGAGCAGCAAGGTCCGCGTGTCCCCGGCATGGCGGGCGGCGTAGCTGCGCATCAGCTGGTTCAGCGCCGATTTGCTGGCTCGATACAGGTCCTGCCCGCCCCTGGTGTTCCGCGTGATGCTCCCTTGGTCGGAGGACATCACCCCGATGGTCCCGGCCGGGGCGACCAGCGGGCTGAGCCATTCCACGACGCGCATCGGGCTGAGCGCATTGGTGATCATGACTTCCGCGAACATGTCGGTGGGGACTTCGCCGATCGGAAGATCCCCGCGAGTGATGGCGGCATTGATGAAGAGCAGGTCGAGGGTGCGGTGCGCCAGTCGGTCACGCAGGCCGGTGATCTGCTCCGGCTCGGTCATCTCCAGAGACTCGACGGTCAGTCGACCTCCGGACGCGTCGGCCAGTTCATGGAGGCCGGTGCCTTGGCCGCCACGGACCGTGCCAATGACGTCCCAGCCGCGGGCCAGGTACTCGGCAGCGAGCCCGAGGCCCAGGCCCCGGGAGGAGCCGACGACGAGGGCGGTCTTGCGGGTGTCGGTCATGTGATTCCTGTCGTGGGTCGGGACCGCTTCGGAGCATCGTTCGCGGTCGTTTCCTTGGAGATCGATCACCGAGGACGGTCGTGCCGGGCGGTGAGTGCGGCTGCGGGTTCGGTGGGCGGCCCAGTCCAGGGTTGTGGGGCCGATGTGCGTTCCCGCTCACAGCAGTTGGCAAAAGGTGGTCGAGCTCGTGGCCTATGTGGTGCAGGGATCGCCCGTTTCCACGGATTCGTCCAGAGCACACTGCGTGGCGGCCACCGCTTGTGCGCACGATCCGCCGCGGCCGCCGGTGAGTGCGACGGCCTTGCCGTCCGGCAACTGCCGTCCGCAGCACGTCGCGTGGTTCAGCTGCGGCGACGGGTCGTGCGACAACTGGAGCCGTCCGCAGGGGTGATGGCGATCATGAGTCCAGTCTCCGAGTCGTCCGGCCGCGCGTCCAATACCCTTCCGAATGCATTGATACCGTCAGGGCATGGACCTGGATCTGCGCAAGCTCCGCTATTTCGTCGCGGTAGCCGAACACCGGCACTTCGGCCGGGCGGCGCAGGCGCTGTTCATCGCGCAGCCGGTCCTCAGTCGTCAGATCCGCGCCTTCGAGCAGGAGCTTGGATGCCTGCTGCTCACGAGGACCACGCGCAGCGTCGAGCTGACTTCGGCGGGACAGCAGCTGTACGACGAAGCGCGACGGATCACCACGGTGGTGGACGGAGCGCTGCGCCGCGTACGCGAGGCCGAGTCGGGAGAGCAGCGACTCGTGGTTGCCTTCTCCCCCGGCCTGCACGTGTCGGAGGCGATCCGGGCGTTCGCAGCGAGCCGCCCCGAGGTCGAGATCGATGTCTTTCCCCTGCGCTGGTGGGAACAGGACGCCCCGCTTCGCGACGGCCGCGCACACGTCGGATTCCTTCGGCGCCCTTTCGACGACTCGGGGCTGCGTACCGTCCCCATCGGTCACGAGACGAAGGTCGCCTGCCTTCCTGCGACACATCCGCTGGCCGGCCGTCGCTCCCTCACGTCGGCCGATCTCGACGGTGAGCCGATTCTCGATGCCAGGACGCGGCGCACGTCCTCACTGGAGGAGAAGTTCGAGCTCATCGCCTCCGGGCAGGGAATTGCACTCGTCCCCCTCAGTGTCGCGAGCTTGTACTCGCGCCGCCCGGGCCTCGTCTACCTGTCGGTCAGCGATGCCCTGCCCGCCGAGACCTGCCTGGCGGCGCCCGAGGGCAACTGCGCAGGGCTCGTCGTGGACTTCCTGGACATCGCCACCGTGACCCTGCGCCGGAGCTCCGGCACTGCGGAGAAGGAGGAGACCCGGGCCGCGAGCCCGGCGCCCACGTCACCACCACGGCTCCAGCGGTGGGCAACGGCGCCGGTTTCAGAGTGAGCCCGCGATGACCGCATTGGGCCAGGGCATCCGCTGCCCATGAAGTCGCTCTCCGGTTCCTTGTGGGGCAGGCCGCAGCGAGCTGCGTTCGCCACAGGCGCCGTGAACGAGATCGCCTGCGACATCACGCAGACCGTCTCCTGATCCCGGTCGACGTCCTGCTCGTCGAACTGCTCGCCCCCGGCGACGTCTCCGGCTGCCTGCGCTCGCGAACTCCTGGACGCGATCGATCTCGATCGGATCACCCCATCCACGAGCTCCGTCTGGCATGTGACTCGTCCAGTGGCCTTCTGCTCCGGTCGCCGCGGGGGCCGCCAGGGCGGCCTGCATCGCCACACCGTCCACGTAGGAATGCTTTTCCTTCACGGCGCCGTTCTCCGCCAGGACAAAGTCCACCAGGTCCACCTCGACAGCGGCACCGGAAACCGATGGGGTCGGCCGACGCAGGCCATGTGCTGGACTCCACGTCCGGCCGGGCGCCAGGACCAGTTCCCGCCTGTGTCGGGATCGCTCACAGCGTGACCGCCCGGCTAGGCAGGGATGAAACTCGGCCACCAGGACGGGACATGTCCCGGGCATCGAGGGGCAGGGTAGGAGTCCACCAGGCCAAGCCACGTCACCAGGAACCAGGTGACGCACACGGTGAAGACGAGACCTGCGGTCAGTGCTGCGCTTCGGTGACGCCTTCCCAGGGTGCCGTACAGGACGACCCAGGAAGCGGCTACGGCGATCCATATGAGAGGGGCGAGAAACAGCAAGGTCATGCTGCTGGCCGCTGCGTTGACGCCGACGTCACACGCCGCCCACACCCTCCCGATAGTGGCGACGGAGACCACCGAGGCCAGACCCCCGAAGAGAACGCCGCACAGAATCCCTCTGGACCAGGGTCTCGGAGGTCTCGTCGGCCCAGCTTCCACCATCGCCCATCTCCCATCATCGGAAGGGCGGAGACTACCGAAGTGCTGGAAGCGGTCCTCCTGCGCCCTGCTTCCGGCGCCGTCGTCGGCAGGTGATTCCGTGGCCGGCGAACTCGACCACGACCAGGCTGCCGCGCTGCGGCGACAGACCGCATGGCTCGCCCTGAAGCCCAGTCAATGTCCGGGAGGCTGCCGCCCGTTCACCCAGGTCGGAGCCGTATCGGCCGTCAGGGAGAAAGATGGTCGAGTGCGGACGCCGGCGGCCGGGTGTGCAGCAGGTGAGTGAGGGTGTCGCCGAGTTGGGGGGTGAGGGGGCCGGTGTGGTCGATGCCCAAGTGGCGTGCGAGCTCAGCCGCATGGAGGCGCGTCGCGGCCTCGCGCAGCAGCGCGTCCACGGCGATGGCGGCACGAATCCGGTACCGGGCGGTGAGCACGAGTGCTGCGGCAACGGGTGCCGCAGGCCACCACCAGCAGGTGAGTGGGGCGTAGAGCAGGGCCCAACCGCCAAGCGCGGTGGCGCGCGACAGGTCCTGACGCGCCATGCTGATCTCGGCGCGCACGGCATCGGGCAAGTGGAGCCACAGATGCGGCCAGAGGGTTCCCAGGTCGAGATGGTGGTCGCGATCGAGGCGGACGGCCGTGGCATGGGCGCGGTCCCCGCTCCAGGTCGGCCGGTCCGGCCGTTCGGGAGCGATCCGGGCACGGGCCCGATGGGCGGTGCGCCACTGGACGGAGGCGGAGGGCCCGCCTCCGTCGTACGCGCGACGAGCTCTCACAAGGCCTGTCCGGTAGGCCAGGTCGGCGGTGTCCCAGCGCTGCCGGCGGCTGCGTACGCACGTGTCGGCGATCCGGCGGAAGGGAGCAGGCCAGTCGCGCCAGCCGGCGGCGAGTGCGATGCGTTCCACGAGGGAACCCAGTGCCTGGGCGACGATGCCCACCATCGCCGCCCCCGCGAGCACGGCGGCCAAAAGCACCACCTGGCCGCCGACGGTGGATGCGGCTGGTGCCTTCGCCCAGTCCCCGATGCGGTCGGCCAGTGCCCTGGCGTCCAGCGCGTCGGACTGCCCGAGCGTGAACGCCGCCGTGGCGACGGCGAGGTACAGGGCTCCGGGCAGGACGAGCAAGGACAGCCAGCGCTCGGCAAGTTTCTTGCCGAGCTCTCCCAGCAGGTCGCCCACGGGTCACAGCCTCGTGCGGATCATTTCGTGCCCGCTCATGTCGCAGCGGAGCAGCCGCCCGGGCTGCGGCCACGGGCGACCGGAACAGAGGCGTATCGGGCACACGTACCAGAGCTCGAGCGGTTCCTCGCCGTGCCCGGGCGGTATCAGCCCTCGTCGCTGCTTCCCGTACAGGCCCAACGCGTCACCGGCGTTCAGTAACGCGTCGTGCAGGCGGTCCAGCGCGGCGGCCAGGTCCCCGTCGCCGGTCACGGCGCTCACCACCGACCCCAGCGGTGCGTCGTCCCCGTCATTGGCATCCTGCAAGGCCTCACAGATGGCCTCCCGGTTCGCGCAGGCGACCGCAAGGCCATCGGCAGCACGCCGTGGCAGAGCCCTCATGATGTCCCCCTCCCCCTGAAGTGCACGGACGCCCACGCCCCCGGCCCGGGCACTGCCGGGACAGGCCCTGCGAACCGCTCCAGATGGCGAATCATCCGATCACATCTGCTCAAGTCATCCAATCCTAGGACAGACTCGGCTAGCGTCACTGCCACATGACGAAAGCGCCGGGGGGGGCTCGTGGACGAGCGGGAACACTGGACCGAGCGACTCGAGTCCCGGCTTGCACGGGTGACGGCGCAGCACGGCCTGGCCGCAGTGCTGGATCCGGCCGCTGCAGAGGCAGCCCGGCAACTGTCCGCATTCCTGCGCGATGACGACCACGACGTCCGGGCCCGGTACGCGCTGGGCTGGTTCCACTGGTACCGCTCGGTCGCCCTCCCCGAAGAGCGGGCTCACGGACATCACGATGCGGCAGTCACCCTGTTCGCGCTGTGCTTCGTATCGGGGGTGCACGACATTCCCGGTCCACTGCTGCCCGCCGTCGCGGACGCCGTGCGGCCTTCGGCCTGCGCCCTGCTGCAACAAGCGGTCGACACACAGCACCTCGGTCTCCTCACCGCTGCCGTGACACTCTGGCAGTCCATCGTGGCAGTCACCCAAGCGGACCACCCCGATCTGCCGGAGCGGCTGTCGTACCTGGGGGTCGCCCTCGGCGACCGATACCGAAGGACGGGTGAGCCGGGCGACCTGGCGGCAGCGGTCGAGGCAGGGCGCGCCGCCGTGGAGGCGACGGCAGCCGGCCATCCGAGGGCGTCCGGACGACTGGTCAACCTTGGCAGCGCCCTCATGGCTCAGTACGAACGGACGGACGCGCTCGAGGACTTCGACGCGGCGATCGCCGTGGCGCGCGCCGGGGTGAGGGCCGCCCCGCCCGGCCATCCCGACCGCGCCGGGAACCTCTCCCATCTGAGCCTTGCACTCGAAGCACGGTTCAAGCGCACCGGGAAAATGGAAGACCTGAATACCGCCATCGAGTCCGGCCGCGAGGCCCTTCTGATCACACCCGACGGACACCCGCACCGGCCGGCGCTGCTCTCCAACCTCGGTGGGGCCCTCAGGGCGAGATTCGAAGTGACCGGGGATCCGGCCGACCTCGACGCCACGTTGGAGGCGGACCAGGCGGCCTTGGACTCCACCCCCGCTGACCATCCTGACAGGGCCACCCGGCTGCTCAACCTGGGGACCACGTTGCGGGTCCGATCGGAGGCCATGGGCGACCCGGCCACCCTGGACGCCGCAGTCGAGGCGCAGCGGGCAGGGCTCTCGGACATCCCGGATCACCATCCCGGCCGGGCCGGATGGCTGTCGAACCTCGCCGTGGCGCTGGAACGGCGATACCGCCTGAACGGAGCTCTGGCAGACCTCGACGGCGCGGTCGAGGCCGCACGCGCTGCGATCGCCGTGACGCCGGCCGACAACGCCGAATGGGCGGGCAGGCAGTCCAACCTCGCCGTGACCCTCAAGGCGCGGTTCGCACGACTCGGCCATCGGACGGACATCGACGAGGCTATCGAGGCCGCGCGGAAAGCCGTCGACGCCACCCCGCGAGACGACCCCCGCCGCGCCGGACGCCTGTCGAACCTCGCCGTGGCCCTGGAAAGCCGGTTCACGCGATTCGGGGACCGGGCAGACATCGACGAGGCCGTCGAGGCAGCCCGTGGCGCTGTCGACGACACCCCGTCCGGTCACCCCGATCAGGTGAAGTGGCTGGCCAACCTCGCCGGGACGCTGCGGGAGCGCGCAGTTCGGACCGGCGCGGGCCCGGATGTGGAAGAGGCCGTCGACACGGCCCGGGCCGCACTGGCCGCCGCGACCCGCGAGCACGACCACCCGCACCGGGATGAAGCACAGTTCAACTTCGGCATCGCCCTGAGCCTTCGACACGCGGCGACCCGGGCGGAAGCCGATCGGGACGGCGCGTCGACCGCCCTCGCGGACGTACTCGAACACGCCACCGCCGTACCGCGCCTGCGCGTGTTCAGCGGCATCGCCGCGGCGCAGCTGATCGCCCCATCCGACCTGGGGCGGGCGTCCGACCTGCTGGAGCACGCCATCGCACTGCTCCCTCGGCTGGCGCCCCGACACCTCCAACGGGGGGACCAGCAGCACGCTCTCGCGATGTTCACCGGGCTTTCCGCGGAATCCGCGGCGCACGCCCTGTCCGACGGGCGGCTGCCCGGGGACCGGCGGGCTGCCCGGGCCCTGCACCTGTTGGAGACGAGCAGAGCCGTTCTCCTGGGCCAGTCACTGGACACGCGTAGCGACCTCAGTGCACTCCGCCGGGAGCACCCGGAACTCGCGGCGCGGTTCGTGGAACTACGTGACCTGCTGGACAACGTCCCCACCAGCGTGCCCACCGGGACCGAGGGCACCTCCCCCTGGCTCCACCGCGCTGCAGACCAACGGCGCCGTCTCACCGACGAGTTCGAGACGATGCTGACCCGAATCCGCGACCTCGACGGCTTCGCCGACTTCGCACTCCCCCTGAGCGAAGAAGAACTGATCGCCCAGGCCAAGGACGGACCCGTCGTCGCCCTCAACGTCAGTACGTACCGCAGCGACGCCCTGCTCCTGACGGCAGACGGCATCACGTCCCTGGAGCTTCCCGGCCTGCGGCACTCCGAGGTGATGCAGCGGATCACCGCCTTCCGTCAGGCACTGGGCGCCTCGACCGACGGAGCGACCCCGATCAGCAGACGACACGCGCAGGCCGACATCGCGGACACGCTCGCCTGGCTCTGGGACGCCGCGGCAGAACCGGTGCTCCGGGCCCTGGGCCATCATGGGCCACCCCCACCCGGAGCGGAGTGGCCACGCATCTGGTGGGCACCCGGCGGTCTGCTGAGCGTCCTGCCCCTGCATGCCGCGGGCCATCACGCCGATCCACCGGACGACCCGCGGTGCCGGACAGTGATGGACCGGGTCGTGTCCTCCTACACCCCGACCGTCCGCTCTCTGCGGCACGCCCGCCGGACCGCCGGCACCCCGCCGGAGCACGTACAGGACCGCGCGCTCATCGTCGCCATGCCCGATACCCCGGGCGTCCCCGGACGCCTGGAACACGTCCCGGCCGAAGTCTCCATCGTGTGCCGCCTTCTCCCCGACCACGTGCTGTTAATGGAAGCGGAGCACGGCACGTGTACCGACAGCGACAGCGACACGGTACGAGGCGTGCGCACAGCGGCCCCGGATCCCTGCCCCACGAGCGAGAACGCGCTGTCGCAGCTCCCCCACTGTTCCGTCGCCCACTTCGCCTGCCACGGCGACGACCACCCCAGTGACCCGTCGCTCAGCCGACTGCTCCTCCTCGACCACGCCACCAGCCCGCTCACCGTGGCCCGACTCGCGCAGCTGAAGCTCGAACATGCCCGTCTGGCGTACCTGTCGGCCTGCGGAACGGCGCTCTCCGCCGTGCCCGAACTGTGGGAGGAAGCGATTCACCTCACCAGCGCCTTCCACTTGGCGGGCTTCGCGCATGTGGTCGGCACGCTCTGGGAGATCAACGACGCCTACGCCTGCACCTTCGCTGAGCGCTTCTACAGGAACCTCGTCACCGACGGTCAGGCGCTCACGACCGAGCACTCGGCGTTCGCCCTGCATCACGCCGTGCGTGCCGCACGGAAGGAACGGCGCCGTCTGCCCTCCCACTGGGCCGGATATCTCCACGTCGGCGCCTGACCAGCCATGGAGCAGCAGGAGCTCACCGCCGTGCTGTCCGCTGCCCGCACCACGTGCTGGGCCCGCCGGGCCAGCGCCAGGGCCTCGGCGAGAGGCGGGTGAGCACGGGCGACGATGTCGCGCCCCTCATCGTCCCCGATCCGGCGAAATGCGCACCGAGATTTGACACACGCTTTACGTAACGCACGCAACTGCGGCGCCGGCCCGGCTGTCTGTCAGGGAGTCGGGCCCGTCAGGGCCGAAGAGCGAGAGAGCGGGGCGGGTCGTGGGACGGCGCAAGGGCAGCATAGGGATCGCACTGGTCACAGGTGCGATGCTGGTGGGCGTGAGTGCCTGCAGCGGAGGCGACAGCGACAAGGCGAGCGGGGACGACGCAAAGGCGTCGGGCAAGTCGAGTGCGAGCGCCTCTCCGTCACCGACGAAGCCCGCGGGCCCGCCGATGCTGCTGGACACGATCACCCCGCAGACGGGAACCACGGTCGGCGTGGCCATGCCGGTCTCGGTCGTCTTCACGAACCCCGTGGCGGCAAAGGCACGGGCCACGGTGGAGAAGCACATGAAGGTGAGTGCCTCGCAGCAGGTGGCCGGCGCCTGGCACTGGTTCGCCGACGGCAAGCGCGCCGACTGGCGGCCGAAGATGTACTGGCCCTCCGGCACGAAGGTGAAGATCGACGCCGACATGAAGGGCGTCAGCAACGGCAACGGACGTTACGGCGTGCGTAACTACACGCACTCCTTCACGATCGGCGACGACGTGCGCGCGGATGCTTCGGTGACCGGCCACACCATGAAGGTGACCCGGAACGGCAAGGCGGTGCGCACCCTGTCGATCAATGCGGGCAGCGCTCAGTTCCCGACGTGGAACGGCACGATGGCCGTCATCGACAAGGAGGAGAAGGTCCACATGACCTCCTGCAGCGTCGGCATCAGCTGCCAGAAGGGCAGCCCCAACTACTACGACCTGACGCTGCCCTGGGACGTCCACCTGACCCAGACCGGCACGTACGTGCACTATTCGGACGCCGATCCCACTCCGGGCGGCGGCAGCGCACGCGGCTCGCACGGCTGCATCCACCTGTCCAAGTCGGACGCCCAGTGGTTCTACGGCCAGGTCAAGCAGGGCGACCCCGTCACCATCACCGGCTCGTCCCGTGCCAAGGCCCCGGCCGACAACGGCTACGCCGACTTCAACCTGACCTGGGACGAGTGGCTCGCGGGCAGCGCGTCCGGGGAGGGGACGACCGCGACGCTGTGACGCGCTGCGGTAACGACACCAGTGAGTGATCGACAAGGCACCGGACAATGTCCGCGGAAAGTTCCACACGATCCACTCCTACGCCTGACAGCAAAGGAAGAGCCCCGAGCCCGGCACCTGCCGGGTGCGGGGCTCTTCCCCGTCCGGCGGTGAGCCGGCACAGGCGGACTGCCAACGGCGTGCGGTTCCCGCCTTCGCCCGCGCCCCAGCTGCTGGCACCAACTCACCAAATGAGATGGCCTCTTAACGCCCTTCTATCGCTGCCGGCAATCCCCGTGCGTTTGTTCAGGGATAGCCTTGCTTGATCAACGATGACGGGGGCCGGAAAGCATGTCGTTCGATCAAGAGTGGGCGGAGCTGAAGGCAAAGCCCGGATGAGGCTGAACAGCGTGCCCAGCGATCCCGGCGGGCCGTCGCCCGGCGGCGCGGATCTGATCGTCGAGTACGACGACATGGGGAGGATCGGGCACGCCGCCTTCCTGCTGCACCAGCACCTGTCGAGCGCCGGCAAGCACGCGCAGTCGCACACCGAGTCCGCCGCGAAGAGCCTGGACAACGACGGGTTCGGCATGGGCTCCGCACTCACCAAAGCCAGTGAGGGCTGGCAGGGACAGCTTCAGGTGCTGCTCGACGCCTACGCTCAGATCTCCAACCATCTCGATTACTCGGCGAAGTCGACGAAGCAGGAAGACCACTACATCGCCACGCAGATACAGGTCTCCAAGATCTCCGAGTATCTGGACGTGCCGCCGCCCACGCCGGATTCCCACACGCCACATGTTCCGAAAGCGGAAGGTCCCATCATGTGACGGCTGACCAGGGCGTGCGGAATTGGGAGCCCGTAGCGACGGGGATTTCTCCGGAAAATGACGGCGGCGACGCCGGGAAGACAGGGGGCAGTGCCGAATTTCGAAGAACTACTCCACGTGGATCTCTCAGCGCTGCAGTCGGCGGCCGACGACTGGACCGACATGGCGGTCCTACTGAAGAAGGTCGCCACAGAGGCCGGGAACATGCGCAGCCTGGCTCAGGGCACGGAGTGGAAGGGCGAGAACGCCTCCGTCACCAAGCCGTTCGTCGTCCGGGTGTCGGACGAGTTCACCGATGCCGTCGCCGAAGCGGAGAGCATCGGAAACCTGCTGGGCTCCGCTCACGACAAGATCAAGGCAGCCAGGCAGGACCTGAAGGATCTCTGCGAGAATCCGCCCGACGGCATCACGATCCACGCCGACGGTACTCTGAGCCGTAGCGTCCAGCCCCAGCGCATGTCCCACGGGGATCCCGAGTACGTGGTGACTCAGGACGACTTCGACGCTCTGCAGCGGCGCATCGACGCGATCACCGGTCGCGCGGCGGAAGCGGACTCGACCTGTTCCTGGGGCCTGTGGCAACTCACCAAGGACAAAAACCAGTTCGACAGCATGTACTACGGCTCCCTCAAGGATGCGCGAACCGACGCCCGACAGGCGCAACAGACCCAGACGGACTCGGAGGAGTACACGCCACCCTCGAAGTGGGGCAGCGGCACCATCAAGCCCATCGCTGAGTTCCTCAGTTACCGCTCCTGGATGGACGGCGGCGAAGCGGCACTGCACGGAGACGTCAACGGCGCGATACAAGGCGCAATCGGCGGCGCCCCCTCCGCGGCCGGCGGCGAGGCCAGCAAGCACCTCGCCAAGGGCGCGCTCCTGAGCGACGTACGCGGCAAACACCATCGCCCCACGTTCATCAACTCGATCGGCAAGTTCGGGGAGAAGATATTCGGCGTGCCGGTCGCCGTGGTCGCGACGGGGATCGACTTCTACTACACGCCCAACCAGCCCAGGACCCCGGGCGACACCCATGTGGACGTCCCGGCGGAACCGGGGAATGTGAGGTACCAATGACGCACTCCGCCGGCCGACCCTCGCCCCGTCGCCGTCGCCCGGACCTACGGCACTGGCTGAGACCCCAGAGTTCACGGACAGTCGTCCTCGGCGTGATCATGTCTGTCGGCGGACTCGCCGGCGGGGTGCGCTCTGCGTTGGACGGCAAGGGGATCGGGACGATCCTCGGCACCTTCGCCCTGGGGATTTTCGGCTTGCTCATTGTTGTGAGCTACTTCGTCAACTACGAGGACCGACGAGGCCGCCGCTGAGCCCCTTGAATGTTCGATGCAGCCGACGCGTCACGGCCCGGGGCGGACGAGGGAAGTGGTGCACCACTTCTTCTCGGCCCTCGGCCCCCAGGCGGACGGTCCGTTCACCACTGCGCGCCGGGCGGGTTGGATCACCTCATGTGCTCGCCCGGGGGCCGACCGGGCGTCGAAGACGCAGGCCTCGGTGGCCATTTGGTTGCGGCTGGGTCTTTCACCCGGTGCGAGTCTGCCGCGGTCAGGCAGGGCGGCGGCCTTAAGGGCCACCTTGAGGGTCGCCTCAGGTGGCCGCGGCGGTCACGTGCGATTCCGATGGCGGCGGATGGCTCGCCACCATCGGCAGGCTCAGCACCAGCGTGAGTCCACCGCCTGGTGTGTCCTCGGCGTGCAGCGTGCCGCCGATCGCCTCTGCGAAGCCGCGCGCGACCGCGAGACCGAGGCCGACGCCTGCACCGCGTGGGGAGTCACCGTAGCGCTGGAATGGTTCGAAAATGCGGTCCTTGGCCTCGTCGGGGACGCCCGGGCCGCGGTCCACGACCCGTACCTCCACCCGGTCCGCGATGGCGCTCGCCGAAACCAGGACGGGCGCGTCGGCGGGACTGTACTTGACCGCGTTCTCGACGACGTTGGCAACGGACCGCTCCAGCAGCCCTCTGTCCACATGGACCATCGGCAGTGTCTCAGGGATGTCCAGCTCCACGCTGTCCCCCGGGATGCCGCCGAGCGCCATCGGGATGACCTCGTCGACGTCGGTCTCGCGGATGATCGGGGTGACGGTGCCGGTCTGCAGGCGGGACATGTCGAGGAGGTTGCCGACGAGGTGGTCGAGGCGGTCGGCTCCCTCCTCGATCGCCTCCAACAGATCCGCCTGGTCCCGCTCCGACCACTCGACGTCGTCCGAGCGCAGGGAGGTGACCGCGGCCTTGATGCCGGCGAGTGGGGTGCGCAGATCGTGGCTGACGGCGGCGAGCAAGGCCGTGCGGATGCGGTTGCCCTCGGCCAGTTCCTTGGCCTTGTCGGCCTTCTGCTGCAGGCGCCGGCGGTCCAGGACGACGACGGCCTGGGCGGCGAAGGCGGCCAGGACCCGCCGGTCCTCGGCGGGCAGTACCCGTCCCGTCAGCGCCAGTGCCGTGTGATCGCCGACTGACACGTCGACGTCCGCTTCATCAGGGGTGGCGCAGGGCTGCGGGCCCACGCTGCCGGCGCAGGTCCAGGGCGCCACGTCGCTCGCGCGCTCCAGCAGCGCCGCCGACTCCATGCCGAACGTTTCACGGACCCGGTCGAGCAGTGCCTCCAGGCTGGTCTCACCGCGCAGGACGTTGCCGGCCAGGAAGGAAAGGATCTCCGACTCCGCCCTCAGGCGCGCGGCCTGATGGGTGCGGCGAGCGGCCAGGTCGACGACGGAGGCGACGGACACCGCGACACCCACGAAGATTGCTATGGCGACGATGTTCTTCGGGTCCGCGATCGTCAGGGTGTGGACAGGCGGAGTGAAGTACCAGTTCAGGAGCAGCGAACCGGCGGCCGCCGAGGCCAGCGCGGGGAAGAGGCCGCCCAGCAGGGCCGCCGCCACCGTCATCGCCAGGAAGAGCAGCATGTCGTTGGCGAGCCCGACGTCCGGGAAGACACTGCCCAGCAGCCAGGTCAGCAGCACGGGGCCGCAAAGGCCGACCAGCCAGCCCCAGATCAGGCGGGGTCGGCCGAGGCGTGCGCCCCGGGCGACCGGCAGTCCTCGGCCCTTGCCCGCCTCGTCGTGGGTGATGAGGTGGACGTCGAGGTCGGGACCGGAGTCCCGGGCTACCGTGGCGCCGACGCCGGGTCCGAAGACGTACTGCCATCCCTTGCGGCGGGAAACGCCCAGCACGATCTGGGTGGCATTGACCCCACGGGCGAAGTCCAGCAACGCGACCGGTACGTCGTCGCCGACTACGTGGTGGAAGGTGCCGCCGAGGTCCTCGACGAGGGTGCGCTGGACGGCCAGCTCCTTCGGCGAGGCGGCGGTCAGGCCGTCGCTGCGGGAGATGTAGACGGCCAGGACCTCGCCGCCGGCGCCCTTCTCGGCCAGCCGGGCCGCGCGGCGGATCAGCGTGCGGCCCTCGGGGCCTCCCGTCAGACCGACCACGATCCGCTCCCGCGAACCCCAGATCGTGGAGACCTGGTGCTCGCTGCGGTACTCGGTCAGGTAGGCGTCGACGCGGTCGGCCACCCACAGCAGCGCCAGCTCGCGCAGGGCCGTCAGGTTGCCGGGCCGGAAGTAGTTCGACAGGGCCGCGTCGACCTTGTCCGACTTGTAGATGTTGCCGTGCGCCATACGGCGCCGCAGCGCCTCGGGCGACATGTCGACCAGCTCGATCTGGTCGGCCCGACGCACGACCTCGTCCGGCAAGGTTTCCCGCTGCCGCACTCCCGTGATCGATTCCACGACGTCGCCCAGCGACTCAAGATGCTGGATGTTCACCGTGGAGATGACGTTGATCCCGGCTGCCAGCAACTCCTCCACGTCCTGCCAGCGCTTTTCGTTGCGCGAGCCGGGGACGTTGGTGTGGGCGAGTTCGTCCACGAGCGCCACCTCGGGACGGCGCGCGAGAACCGCGTCCACGTCCATCTCCGTGAAGGTGCTGTCCCGGTAGATCAGCTCGTTGCGTGCGATCTGCTCCAGGCCGTGCAGCATCACCTCGGTACGCGGCCGGCCGTGGTGCTCGACGAAGGCGACCACGCAGTCCGTGCCCCGTTCGACTCGGCGGTGCGCCTCGGAGAGCATGGCGTAGGTCTTGCCGACGCCGGGGGCGGCGCCGAGGTAGATCCGGAGCTTGCCGCGTGCCATGTTCACCCTTCGAAGCGGTAGCCCATGCCGGGCTCGGTGATGAGATAGCGGGGGTGCGAGGGGTCTGATTCCAATTTCCGTCGCAGTTGGGCCATGTAGACCCGCAGGTAGTTGGTCTTGTTGCTCTGGGAGACGCCCCAGACCTGCTGAAGCAGGTGCTTCTGCGTGATCAGTCGCCCCGGGTTGGTGACCAGGATCTCCAGCAGCTGCCACTCGGTGGGTGTCAACCGAATGTCGTGGCCGCCCCTCAGGACCTTCTTGGCCAACAGGTCGATGGTGAACTCGTCCGTCTTGACGAGCGTCGTTCCGGGCTCGAGCGGCGCCTCTTCTGCGCGGCGGACGGCCGCGCGCAGCCGGGCGAGCAGTTCGTCCATGCTGAACGGTTTGGTGATGTAGTCGTCGGCGCCCGCGTCCAGCGCGGTGACCTTCTCGTCGGACGCCTGCCGGGCGGACAGCACCAGGATCGGCACGCGGGACCAGCCCCTCAGCCCCTTGATGATGTCGATGCCGTCCATGTCGGGCAGGCCGAGGTCGAGCAGCACGATGTCGGGCTGGCGTGCGGCAGCGAGCCGGAGCGCGGTGGCGCCGTCGGGGGCAGCGTCGACTCCGTACCGGCGTGCCTGGAAATTGATGACGAGGGCCCGTACGAGCTGCGGATCGTCCTCGACCACCAGCACCCGAGTCATGAGCGTGCGCCTTTCCTCTCGTACGTCGCGCCATGGGCACCGGGAGCGCGGCAACCGGCTTCATGACAGAAGGAGTTGACGGAACCAGGATTTCTCCCGGACCGCCAACTCCCGGCAGACCTTGTCCCGGACAGGACACAGTCACAGCACGCGGAAGCGCAGCCGGCAGATGACCGCGTCGGTCTCACGCCGCACAGCGTGGGCGACGACGGCGCCCCGCTGGTTCTGCAGCAGACGCTGCCACAGTCGCTCCGGCTCCGTCTCCGGGATCAGGACGGTGACCCGGGTGGCCGGTTCCGCCGCGGCGACCTCACGGACGTATGCAGCGATGGGACGGCCGAGTGCACGGCGCACGCTGCTCAGCCGGATCAGCGGCGCCCCCGGGTCCCACTCGGCCCAGGCAGCCTCCAGAGCACGAAGCTGGGCCCGGTCCTCGGGTTCGGGGTAGCAGACGGTGACCGCCCGGACCTCGTCCCCCAGCGAGGCCGCCGCGGTCAGCGCCTCGGACGTCAGGCGGGAGAGGGACGACACGGGCACGATCACCAGCGAGCGCTCGCGGTGCGGGGCCTCGGGTATACCGCCCAGGCCCAGACGCTCCCCGATGCGGGCATAGGCGCGGTGCACGGCCACGAACGCCGCCACCAGCAGCGGCAACGTCACCACGACCAGCCAGGCGCCCTCCGCGAACTTGCTCGCCGTGACGACGACCGTCGCGACACCGGTCAGCAGCGCCCCGAAGCCGTTCAGCAGCGCCTTGCCCCGCCAGCCGGGCCCGCGTTCGAGACCCCAGTGCCGGACCATCCCCACCTGGGCGATCGTGAAGCCGACGAACACACCGATCGCGAACAGCGGTACCAGGGTGTTGGTGTCACCACCCGAGAACACCAGCAGAGCCGCCGAGACCACGGCCAGGGCGAGCACACCGTGCCTGTGCACCTGCCGGTCGGCCTTCAGAGCGAACACGTGCGGCAGGTAGTTGTCACGGGCGAGCAGCTTCAGCAGCACGGGGAGGCCGCCGAAGGAGGTGTTCGCGGACAGCGCCAGCAGGATCACCGTGGCGAACTGGATCACGTAGAAGGCCCAGTTGTGGCCGAGTGAGGCGTCCGCGAGCTGGGCGAGGACGGTGACGCCCTCGACCGGCTGGAGATGGAAACGGGAGATCAGCACCGACAGGCCGATGAGCATCGCGCCGAGCACGGCGCCGAGGGCGACTTCCGCGCGCTGGGCCCGCTTGGCCCGCGGTACCCGGAACGAGGGCACGGCGTTGGCGATCGCCTCGACGCCCGTCAGCGCTGAACAACCGGAGGCGAAGGCTTTCAGGAGGAGCAGGGCGCCCACGGTGGTCGCGTTCTCGGCGAGGACCGACGCGTGCCCGGACGCGGTGGCCGTGCTGACCGGGGCGGACCGGAAGAGCCCGACGACGATCAAGACGAAGATCGACCCGACGAACACGACGGTCGGCACGATGAACGCCTTCGCCGACTCCACGATGCCCCGCAGGTTGACCGCCGTGATCAGCACCAGCACCGCCAGGCACAGCCCCAGCCGGTCGCCGTACAGCGCCGGGAAGGCGGAGGTCAGCGCGGCCACGCCCGCCGTGACCGCGACAGCGACGTTCAGGACGTAGTCCAGGACCAGCGACGCGCCCGCCACCAGGCTTGTGCGCGCACCCAGATGAGTCTTGGCGACGGCGTACGAACCGCCGCCGTCCGGGAACGCGGCGATCACCTGACGATACGAGGCGACCAGCACCGCCAGCAGACCCGCAATCGCCAGCGTCACCGGGAGCGTGAACCCGAGGCCGTGGGCACCGGCCCCAGCCAGCACGAGGACGATCGCCTCAGGGCCGTAGGCCACCGACGCCATCGCGTCCAGGGAGAGTCCGGCAAGGCCGGTGACGGCGGTCAGACGATGGCGCTCGCCGGTATCGGGCGGCTCCTCGTCAGCGGGGTTCGCGCACGGCTCGGTGGTCATGACGGACATGGGTGCGTGCTCCTCCTTCCGGAGCCGCGCACGAGGGCTGAGGTGTGCGCGGCGCACTCAGGCTGTGTCCGTTTCCCGCCGCGACCGGACGCTCCTTGCGGCTTCTTCGCGCCGAAACAGCCGACTTTGACGGAGCCTTGACGGACGTGTGACCCAGGTGACAGCTGCGAGTGCCACGGGCGCGTGGCGCAGCGGCAGTGTGAAGCAGCACCGGACACCATCGGAGTCCTGTCAAGACGGGCCCGGCTCGCGGGATCTCTGGATCTCCACGGTCGCCGCTTCGCGGCGCCGTGACGGCACGGCCGTCGCTCACGCCCACGGACCTGGCGACGGGCTGGCGACGCGTCTCGACCGCGTGACCGTCCAGGCCCTCCTCAGAGCCTCCGGACCGGAACAACGGGCTCGGTTCCGCTGTGCCTCGGGATCAGCCCTCCATGACCGGCCCCGCGGTTTCTACAAAAACGCTTCCGGGGTCGGCCGGGGCCGCTGTCAGCGCTTCCCCGGCGGCGGCCACCCGGACCTTGACACTGCCTTGACGCTTCTTGACGGGATAGGGTGAAGGCGGTGTGCCGGGAAGTCTGGTCGGCGGGGAGCCAGAGAGGCTCCTTCGAAGCCCCAGGGGGACGGCATGCGCAGCGTAGGCACGGTTCTGGCACTGGTCATACTGGCCACTGTCGTCGCGACCTTCGCACGCCGGTGGCGCATTCCCGCGCCGTCCCTGCTCGTCGTGGCGGGCCTGGTCGTGGCGCTGCTGCCGGGCACCCCGGAGATCGGGATCAGCCCTGAGGCCATAGGCCTCGTCGTATTGCCGCCGCTGCTGTACGCCAGCGCCGAGGAGCTGTCCTGGCGCGAGCTGCGCGCGGTCTGGAAGCCGGTCGGGATCCTCGCGATCGGGCTGGTGCTCGCCTCGGCCGCGGCTGTCGGCTGGGTGGCGTCGCTGGTGACTCCTCTGTCGTGGCAGATGGCGTTCGTGCTGGGTGCGGTCCTGGCCAGCACCGACCCGGTGGCCGTGACCGCGCTGGGCAGACGGCTCGCCCTGCCGCCCAAGGTCCAGGTCCTGGTCCAGGCGGAAAGCCTGTTCAACGACGCGACATCGCTGGTGCTGTTCCGGGTGGCGGTCAGCGTCGCCGTGGCCACAGCTGCGGGGAACTGGGGCGCCGCAGGAGGCGAGTTCCTGATGCTGGCGGGCGGTGGCACGCTCATCGGTGCCGCGGTCGCCGGGGTGGTCACGCTGATCCGGCGGCGCACCGAGGACCCGGTCCTGGAGACCGTGATCTCGCTGGTCACGCCGTACGCCGCGTACGTCCTCGCGGAGGCGGCCCACACCTCCGGCGTCACCTCCGTCGTGGTCGCCGGTGTGGTGCTCGGTGGCCGGGGCGACCGGCTCACCAATGCCCGTATACGGCTCCAACTGCACGCCGTCTACGGCACCGTGGTGTTCCTGCTGGAGAGCGTGGTCTTCAGCCTCATCGGCCTGGCTCTGCCCGCACAGGTGCAGGCGCTGTCCGACGGTGACCGGGCGTGGCCGCTGTACGCCCTCGCCGTCGCCGGCACCCTGATCGCCGTACGGCTGCTGTGGCTGGCGCCTCTGTCGGCCGTGGTCCAGCGCAAGGGCGGCATCCAGCGGATGAACTGGCGGATACCGATGGTGCTGACCTGGGCGGGCACCCGTGGGGTCGTGCCGCTGGCGGCCGCCCTGTCCATCCCGCAGACCACGAAGAACGGTGCCGCCCTGGCGGACCGACCGCTGGTCCTTGTGCTGACCACCTCGGTCGTCGTCGTCACCCTCGTCGTCCAGGGCTTCACCCTGGCCCCCGTCGTGCGCCGCTCCGGAATCGCCCTGGAGCCCGACCACACCGAGCGCGAGGAAGCCTCTGCCCGCTGCCGCCTGGCCGACGCGGGCATCCGCCGTCTCGAGGAACTCTCCGAGCTGGAAGCCGTACCCGAGGTCGTCCTCGACCGTCTGCGCCGTGGCCTCAACGCCCGCCTCGACGACGCCCGCGACCGCCTCGACGACGGCAGCGGAGCCGCTGCCCCGGTCGAATCCGCCGACCTGATCTACCGCCAGCTGCGCCGCGACATGATCGCCGTCGAAGCAGTGGAACTGCAACGCCTCTACGACGAGCAGGCCATCAGCGACACCACCCGGCGCCGCCTCCTGCGCTCCCTCGACCTGGAGGAAGCACGGCTGGCGGACACCTGAGCGCCCCTCGGCGGAACTCCGCGTCCACCTGTGCATCACGTTCACACCGGGCAGCGGGAAGCGGAGCGCGAGATGACGCTCGATGCCTGCCCCTGGGCCACCGCGATCGGCCCGTTTACGCCCCATTCTTCGCGCGCACAACTGAAACGCCATGGTCTTGATGTGCCGCTGGCGTCCACACGACCGGTCTTAACGGAAGCTTGACGCCGGGGTGTGACCCATTCGTGGGCCCTTGCATCACGCTCTGCATACGCTGGTGCCGCCGTCCGCGTGATGGCCACAACCCGACGCTGAGCCGCACATCAGGAGAGCACGCCGATGGCCACCACCGAACACCCGCCGCCGAGCCGACTGCGGGCGTGGATGCTGGAGGGCCTGTCCGACATGGGCAAGGGCGTCGGCCGCACTGGCCCGCAGGCCGAACCCGAGCCCCCGCACCAGGGCCAGCGCTGGTGGCGGGTGATGTGCCTGACCGGCGTCGACTACTTCTCGACCCTCGGCTACCAACCGGGTATCGCGGCACTCGCGGCCGGCCTGCTGTCGCCCGTCGCGACCATCGTGCTCGTCATAGTCACCCTGGCGGGCGCCCTGCCCGTGTACCGGCGAGTGGCCGAGGAGAGCCCCCGCGGCGAGGGTTCCATTGCCATGCTGGAACGACTGCTGTCCTTCTGGAAGGGCAAACTGTTCGTCCTGACACTGCTGGGCTTCGCGGCCACGGATTTCCTGATCACCATCACACTCTCCGCTGCCGATGCCTCCACCCACCTTGTCGAGAACCCGCACCTGACCAGCGCCCTGCACGGCCGCCAGATGCTGATCACCCTGCTCCTGGTGGCGCTGCTCGGCGCGGTGTTCCTCAAGGGCTTCCTGGAGGCGATCGGCGTCGCGGTGGCACTGGTGGGCGTGTACCTCGCGCTGAACGTCGTGGTCGTCATCGTCGGCCTGTGGCACGTCGCCACCGCGGGCCATGTGGTCACCGACTGGACCAGCGCGCTGACGGCCCAGCACGGAAACGTCTTCGCCATGGTCGGCGTGGCGCTGATCGTCTTCCCCAAGCTCGCGCTCGGTCTCTCCGGTTTCGAGACCGGCGTCGCCGTCATGCCGCACGTCAAGGGCGACGACAGCGACACGGAGGAAACCCCCACGGGCCGTATCCGCGACACCAAGAAGCTGTTGACCGCCGCCGCGCTGATCATGAGCGTCTTCCTGATCGCGACCAGCTTCATCACCACGGTGCTGATCCCGGAGAAGGAGTTCCAGTCCGGCGGCCAGGCGAATGGACGTGCACTGGCCTACCTGGCGCACGAGTACCTGGGCGGCACCTTCGGCACCGTCTACGACGTCTCGACGATCGCGATCCTGTGGTTCGCGGGTGCTTCGGCCATGGCCGGCCTGCTGAACCTGATGCCTCGCTACCTGCCCCGCTACGGCATGGCCCCTCACTGGGCACGGGCCGTCCGCCCCATGGTCATCGTCTTCACCCTGATCAGCTTCCTGGTCACCTGGATCTTCGACGCGGACGTCGACGCCCAGGGCGGCGCCTACGCCACCGGGGTCCTGGTTCTGATCAGCTCGGCGGCGATCGCGGTGACCATCGCCGCGCGCAAGGCCGGCCAGCGCAACTGGATGATCACATTCGCGGTCATCTCGGCGGTGTTCCTCTACACGACCGTCGTGAACGTCATCGAACGCCCGGACGGTGTGAAGATCGGCGCCTGTTTCATTGCGGGCATCATTCTGGTCTCCCTGCTTTCCCGGCTGGCCCGGGCGTTCGAGCTCCGTGTCACCCATGTCGAGCTGGACGACATGGCGAAGCGATTCGTCCGGGACATGGCCAGCCGGAAGATACGGTTCATCGCCAACGAGCCCGACCAGCGCGACAAGGCCGAGTACCGAGACAAGATCGAGCAGATCCGGGCGGACAACGACATCCCCGGCCAGGAGGACTTTGTCTTCGTCGAAGTGACGGTCACCGACCCTTCGGAGTTCGAGGCCGGTCTCACCGTCCGCGGTGAGGTCCTGCACAACCGCTACCGCGTGCTGACCCTCGAGTCCTCCTCCATCCCCAACGCCCTCGCCGCGCTCCTCCTCCACGTCCGCGACTCCACGGGCCGCACCCCGCACATCTACTTCGAGTGGACCGAGGGCAACCCCCTCGCCAACTTTCTGCGCTTCTTCCTCTTCGGCCAGGGCGAGGTCGCCCCGGTCACCCGTGAGGTCCTGCGCGTGGCGGAGCCGGACCGCCGACGGAGGCCCCGCGTCCACACCGGCTGAAAACAGGCACACGCGTCAGGATCCCGTCAAGATTGGCCCGCGCGGCGTCAGGGCCCCGTCAGCGGCGCGCTTCGGACGCCGCGCGGCTGCCTAGCGTCAGCGGCATGCAACGAAGCCGACCGCTGGGCCCGGCCGGCGACCGCCACTGGCGCGGCAGCGCCCGGCTGGCTGTGAGCTGTGCCCTGCTCTTCTGCGTCATGTCCCTGCTGGTCGACTGGGACGCAGCAAGCCTGACACCTCTCCGCGCCCTGCTGTGGCTCACCCTGTCCGCCGTGGTCCTCGCCGTCCTGCTGCCTCACCGGGTGAGTGCGGGCCCCGGCTGGCTGGCGGTCCGCAGCCCTTGGCGCAGGCGCATCGTGCGTACGGATTCACTGGTGGCCGTCCGGCAGTACGGCGGCCTCTCCTCGCACCTGGTGCTGCGGGACACCCACGGCCGACGTCTGGAACTCGACCCCCGCGTCCTCGCCGCGAACCCGCTGATCTGGCATGAGCTCGACACGGGCGTACGCCGCTCCATCGAGCGCGGCACGCTGCGACACGGAGCGGACGTGCTGAGGCAACTCGCTCACCAGATCGACGACGAGACCGCGCAGGCGGTTCTCAGGGCTTCCGGGCTTTCCTGATCAAGGACCCCACCGGGTACGAGACTGATGATGCCCGGCCGTCGCGGGCGAGTCCGGTCTCTTCGCCCTGTGGCCCGGGCCGGGTCGCGGCCGTTTCTGTGGATGCGGGCGGGACAGTCCACGTCCGGCACACCCTGATCATTTCCGGAAGTCGGGCAGCGTGCGGCGGGTCTGCTCGAAGTCGGGCTCATGCGTTCGCCGCCCCTGTGCTCAACACGTGCTCACGTGCTGTCAGTTCGGCGACGGGGAGGGACACCACCATGGTCAGGCCCCCGCCGGGGGTGTCTTCCGGTGTGAGTGTGCCGTCCATCGCCTCGGCGAGCCCCCTGGACAGCGCCAGGCCGAGGCCGAGGCCGGAGGTGTTGTCGGTGTCACCAAGGCGTTGGAAGGGCTCGAAGAGCCGGTCCCGGCCTTCCGGCGGCAGGCCGGGGCCCCGATCGACGACGCGCAGTTCCACCCGCCCCTCCAGCGCGCTCGCGGTCAGCAGCACGGTGCAGCCCGGCGGGGTGTGTCGGGCCGCGTTGCCGACCAGGTTGGCGATCACTCGCTCCAGAAGAGGAGGGTCGGCGAGCACGGCCGGGATCTCGTCCAGGTCCCCCATCTCGACCTCGGGTCCCCCGGGCGGGAGCGATTCCAGCGCGGCGGGGAGCACTTCCTCCAAGGCGGTGGGCCGCAGGTCCAGGGTGAGCGCACCGGCCTGGAGTCGGCTGAGGTCCAGCAGGTTCTCCACCAGCCGGTTCAGCTTGGCCAGGGACTCGTCGGCGGTGGCCAGCAGTTCGTCCCGGTCCTCGTCCGAGAAGTGCACCTCACGGCTGCGCAGCGAGGTCACGGCCGCCCAGCCGGCGGCGAGCGGGGTGCGCAGATCATGCCCGACCGCCCGGAGCAGGGCGGTGCGCATCCGGTCGGCGGCCTTCACCGGCTCCACCTCGGCGGCGGCTTCTGCGAGCCGGGCACGCTCGACGGCGGCGCCGACGTGCGCAGCGAACGCGGCCAGCACGCGCCGGTCGGGAGCCGGAAGGGTCCGGCCGCGCAGTACGAGGTACGCGCCGGGTCCCGCGGGCACGGCGGTCACGGCGGTCACGGGATTACCGGCGTCGGCGCCGGTTTCGGGCAGCACTTCGACCAGCTCGGCCGACTCCATGCCGAACGTCTCACGGGTGCGTTCCACAAGGGCCGGGATCGTCGCGTCGCCGCGGACGATGGCCCCCGCGAGCGAGGACATGGTCTCCGCTTCGGCGGTGGCTCGCGCCGAGCGCCGCGACAGCCGCAGAGAGCGGTCGACGACGGCGGCCACGGTAGCAGCGACGATCGCGAAGACCCCGAGCGCCAGCATGCTGTTCGTATCGCCCAGGGTGAACTGCCCCACGGGCGGGATGAACCAGTAGTTGAGCAACAGGGATGCCGTGAGCGAGGCGATCACGGCCGAGGCGACCCCGCCTATGCAGGCCACACCCACCACCGCCAGGAGGAACAGCAACGCCTCACTGGTGAGGTTCAGAGGGCCGCGGACCTGGTCCAGCACAAGGGTGAGCAGCACGGGCAGGACAAGCCCGGTGACCGGTCCCGCGATCCGGCGCGAGCGCGGCAGCGTACGCCGCCGTGACGGCAACAGGGTGCCCCGTCCCGCCCTCTCGTGCGTGACCATGTGCACGTCGATATCCGCGGAGAGGGCGACCGTTGTCTCGCCGGTGCCACGGCCCGTGACGAAGCGCTCCAGGCGGCCGCGGCGACTGGTGCCCAGGACGAGCTGAGTGGCGTTCTCGGCGCGCGCGAACTCCACGAGGGTGCTGGGTACGTCGTCTCCGACGACCGAGTGGTAGCTGCCGCCGAGGTCCTCCACGAGTCGCCGCTGGCGGGCGAGGGAAGCGTGCGATGTCCCGGCGGCAAGGCCGTCGCTGCGGGCCACGTGCACGGCGAGCAGGTCGCCGCCGGCGGAGCGGTCGGCGATACGTGCGGCCCTGCGGATCAGCGTGTCGCCCTCGGGGCCACCGGTGAGGGCGACGACCACGCGTTCGCGGGTCTCCCACACTCGGCCGATGCCGTGCTCGGAGCGATAGGACTGCAGGGCCTCGTCGACCCGGTCGGCCACCCAGAGCAGGGCGAGCTCGCGCAGGGCCGTCAGATTGCCGGGCCGGAAGTAGTTGGCGAGTGCGGCGTCGACCTTCTCGGGCGCGTAGATGTTGCCGTGCGCCATTCTGCGGCGCAGCCCTTCGGGCGGGATGTCGACGAGTTCGATCTGATCGGCGCGGCGCACGATCTCGTCGGGCACCGTCTCGTGCTGGGGCACCTTGGTGATCTTCTCGACGACATCGTTGAGGGACTCCAGGTGCTGTATGTTCACCGCCGTCACGACGTCGATCCCGGCGGCCAGCAACACCTCGATGTCCTGCCAGCGCTTGGCGTGGCGGCCCTCTCCGGGGACGTTGGTGTGCGCGAACTCGTCGACCAGCGCCACTTGAGGGTGTCGCGCCAGCACCGCGTCGAGATCCATCTCCATGAATTCACCGCTCCGGTAGGAGCAGCGGGCTCGCGGCAGGACCTCCAGTCCGTCCAGCATGGACTCCGTGTGCGGGCGCCCGTGACACTCCACGAAGCCCACGACGACATCGGTGCCGCGTGCGGCCCGGCGACGCCCCTCGTCCAGCATCCGGTAGGTCTTGCCAACCCCCGGAGCGGCACCGAGGTAGACCTTCAGCCGTCCGACGAGTCGAGAGGCGCCGAGCCCTGTGCCGCCCGTTGCCGGGCGCGGCACCTTGTCCATCGCGACCGGCATCAGAACCTGTTCGGGAAGATCCGTGCGAGGACGAGATACCCGACCAGGCTGACCGCGATGACAGTTCCGACGACATGCTCCGCACTCACCGGTGCCTCACTTCTCCAACGGTTCGCGAGGCTTCGCTCCTGCCTCGCTGAAGAGCTTGCCCTCACTGAAGACCATCCGCTCGCCGAAGGGCACGTCGTTGACGCATCCCTGGCGCTCGTCGGCGGCACGTTGACACCGTCTTGACAGGCCTGGCGACAGGTCAAGCCACCGCCTTCACCCTCGCCGGTCGGCCGGGTGGGGCTGCACCCCTGTCATCAGAATGTCCAGGCCGCGCCGCGTCGTCGCCAGGACCACGCGGTCGCCCGCACGCAGCACCCGGCTGTGCGGCGGCCGCCAGTCGAAGCCGGGCCGGACGAGACGGATCCTGGCGAGAGTGTCCATGGAGGAGGCCGTCGGAGTCGGGACGGAGCAGCCGACGGCCAGGACCCGCCACTCGTTCTCCCGGAACGCCTCGTGGACCGATCGCTCTTCGAGCTCGGGGTGCCCGGCGACGTCCACCATGGTGAACAGCAGGGAGCCTCGCTCGACCGGCATCACGCCCAGCACGTGGCGGCGCATCATCGCGGCGGCGAACGGCGGCGCGGCAAGAGCCGAGACGCTGCGACTGCGGGTGAGTGCGTCGGGGTAGGAGGCACGCAGGGTGCGCTGGACCGTCGCCGCGAAGTCGTCGTCGTAGAGCCGCATCACCACCCGCACTCCTGGGTTGGACTCGCGCGCTGCCATTGCGATGTCGAGGTTCTCGCCGTCGTCGCGGGTGAGCACCAGCAGCGACCTGCTGTGCCGGATGCGCGCCCGGTCGAGGACGCCGGGAGCGCCGGCGTCCTCCAACAGCAGGGGGACGCCGAGTTCGCGTGCGAGAACGCCACCGCGAGCGTGCAGGTCCCGTTCCACAACGACGACCTAGTGGTCGGTGGTGTGCAGCTGCGCCGGCACACGGGTGCAGATCTTCCCGAGGCCGACCAGGATGACGTGGTCGGAGAGCCCCTCCTCAGGGGGGTGGCCGACGGATGCGGTGCGGAACGCCTCTGTGGCGTTCATGGTGGGGGCCACGACGAGCGGGAGGGTGGCCAGGCCCACGAAGCCCGCGATCAGCTGCAGCATCCGACGGGCCACGGGTTCGCCAGTGGCCGGGTCGCCCATCGTGAAGATGTCCAACAGCGGCAAGTAGACGTTCTTCCACCAGGGGTGCTCGTCCGCGAACAGCGCGGTGGCGGCAGCGAGCGCGAGTACGATCGCGGCCAGCGCGCCGAAGACCGCGGTGAGCTCGCCCGGAACCTCGGCCAGCCGCATCTGGAGCTGGTCGGCCTGCACTGCCACCTCGGCTCGCAGGTCACCTCCGTCAAGCCCTACGTGGCGACCGTGCGGCGCATGGTCGGCCTGATGGCCCGGATCCGGGACCAGCACGGCATCACCCTGGAGCCGGGCCGGGCGATCGTCGGTCCCGCCGGCGTCGCCGTCTACCGGGTCCTCGCCGTCAAGCGCACCGGGCAGCGCGTTTTCGTCGCCGTCGACGGCGGCATGAGCGACAACCCCAGGCCCGCCCTGTACGGGGTGCGGTACGTGCCCCGGCTGATCGGCCGCCCGTAGTCGGCGCTGCCCGGCATGGTGACCGTCGTGGGCCGGCACTGCGAGGCGGGCGACGTCCTCGCGGACGACGTGTCGCTGCCCGGCGACGTACGCCCCGGCGACCTCCTCGCCGTCCCCGCAGCCGGCGCCTACCACCTGTCCATGGCCTCCGGTTACAACCGGGTCGGCCGTCCGCCCGTCGTCGCGGGCGGGCGGCATCGCCCGCACGCTCGTACGCCGTGAATCGCTGGACGACATGAGCCGCCGCGACATCGGCCTGTAAGCCCCGTCCCCTTCCACAGCCCTTCGCCGTGCCCCCCCACGGCGGAGGGCTGTTCCCGGCATGCCGCGAGCAACCCGAAACACCCCTGAACACCTGTTGCTTCGGACTCCGGATCCCAGACACGGCTGTCTTTCTCAACAGGGGCAAGCGGACTGCCCCATTGGCCGTGCGCGCCGATGCCGAGCACAACGTCGCTCGACACGACCAGGTCGTGATCCTCTCCCTCAGACCGAACCCGCGCCCCCGCCGCTACGACGCACACCGCATCAGCGACACCGCCCGCAGGACCTGGAGGAGGCCCGGCTGACCGACGCCTAGCGGAACTCGGCCAGCCTGGGCCGTAGCCCGAGCGAGGAGAGCAGGGCGGCTCCCGCCAACAACCCTGCTGCCCACGGAAGCAAACCGTCGACCGCCGAGCGGCCGTCCCGTACCGAGGATGCGAAGTGGGCGCGGTTGATGTCCGTCACCTTGTCCAGGGCAGCCATCCACGCGCCGAAGTGCGCGTTGGAGGTGCCCGGCTCCCAGCCCATGCAGTACTCGACCGCCTCCCTTTCCTTGCCGGACGCCAGCAGTGCGCGGACCTTCCGGTCGTCGCCTTGATAGACGGCGTACGCGTCCACCGTCTTCTCCGCCGCCGCTCGTTCGCCGGCGAAGGTGACGTTGTCGAGCTCGCGGCGGAACTCGCCGGTGAAGCGGAGGTCGTGGTGGTCGGTCTCGTACGCCTGCCAGGTGGTGGCCAGTTCCGAGTCGTACGTCGAGAGGGTGGCACCCTTCAGGCCGTAGAGCTGCTGGGATTTGGCGAGGAACGAGTCCTCGTACTGCGCGCGGCGCTGCGGGTCGAGCAGGTAGCGGCTCTCGTCGGCGTTGGCGTCGTAGGCGATGGCGCGGGAGCGGGAGAGTGCGACGACGGAGTCGAAGGCATCGTGCCGAGCCACGCGCAGGTGATCGGCGGAGGCGGACAGCATCTGAGATCCGAGGACCACCGCGAGAAGCGCAGAGACGGTGGCGGCCAGCACGCCGGGGTTCAGGATCCGGCGGAAGTTACGCGCGAGGGACCACTGCAGCACGCCGAGCACGGCCAGCAGCAGCACGCCGAGGGCGAGGACGGCGGCGAGCTGCGCGGAGAAAGCCGCGTGGGCCGAGGCGTACTCGGCGTCGAAGGCCGTGTTGTTCGACGCCACCAAGGTGCGTGCGGCGGGCAGGAGCCGGTTGCGCAGCAGGTCCGTGGCGCGGCGGTAGTCGGCAAGGGCGGCCGGTTTGCCGTCGCGGTGGCCGTCGTTCTCCAGGGCGCGCCCGATCAGCTCCTGGTATTCGGCGAAGTCGTCGGTCAGCGATTCCACTGTCTTCTCGTCCGCACGGCTGCCCTGCGCGGCCACGGCCAGGGCGCGCAGGTCGTGTCCGATCTCGCGTCGGGCGTCGCCGTAGAAGCCGACGGCCTTCGTGTACGGCGTCTGCAGGCGCCCCTTCCCGGCATCGCCGCTCGACAACAGAACGTTGGCGGCCTGCGCGTCCATGTCGTTCAGAGCCAGGTTGAGGGCGGCGGCGCTGGTGGTGCGGGGCGCGTCACGTTGGGCAACGCTGTTCCACGTGCCGAGGGCGGCGAGCCCGGCCACCAGCAGGAGTGCAGCGAGGGCGGCGGCGAGCAGGACCGTGGCAGCCCGCAGAAGACGCAGCCGCGCGGGCACGGTGGCCCAGTAGCGGCGGCGCAGAGCGGCCCGCGCGGCCTGGGCCTGCCCCCCATGGCTCAGCCCCGAACCCGGTCCGGCCGTCCGCGAACCCTCTCGCTGCCGCGGTCGGGGGCTGCCCACGGCCGGGGCGACCACCCCTCTTCGTGGCGGTGCGTCTCCCTCGGTCCGAGATTCCTGCGCCGACCCGGCCGTGAGAGTCACGGTCCCTCCAACGTCACGCCACGGACGGTCGCCCGTCCCCCGTTGGTGATCAGTCTGCGACCGTATTCGGCCACCAACGGCTCGCATTGATGAGTTCCTGATGGTTTCTCAGGCTTGATTGACGGCCCTTTGACGGAGTCGACGACCGGGCTGTATGAGTGCCGCAAATTTCCTGGCGGGCAGGACATCCACCCCGAGGAACGGGGCTAGATTCGCCGTAGGCCGTCGGCGGGGGCCGCGGACGTCGGCCCCCAGGACTGAGCAGTCGTCACTCCGAAGCCGCGCGAAGGCGGTCCGGTGCGTGCCGAAAAGCAGGCACCCGCGCACAGCACCGTGCGGTGCCGGGGCCCCGCGCCCCCCCCGGCCCCG